>NZ_JAWOUS010000007.1:0-205851 GCF_033339495.1 Vibrio sp. 2134-1 | reverse complement strand
CTTTAAAATACAAAACGCCCGATGAAGTACATCGAGCGTTTTAGTTAAAAAGTGTCAACCCATATCAGGACGGGTCAGTCATTTTATGATGATCGGCAACTTACTCGTCATATAGTTCACTATGACTTTCTTTTCGAGCGATGTTTCATCGTGCCTTTTACGGCATAGACTGAAAAGGTAAACATGCTTCTCGGTATGTTCAATCCCACAACGTCTCTGTAGAAGCGCCATTGATATGACAATACACTGAATTTATTTGATGTCATGCCAGTATCCATACGGTACTTCGCTAACGTCTTAGGTAAGCAATAAGCTTTTGGAGTATCTTTTAAGATTTCCAGCCATAGCCCCATATCCTGACGCTTTCGAATCAAGGGCATATAACGCTTACCTAATACCTTAGTATCATAAACCGCCGTCAGGCAGCCAATGACATTACTGTACATCAACTTCTTATAAGTCGTATACTCAGGTGCAGTGACGACATTCAATTCTTCGTCACTATTAAAACGACTATAGTGCGTGTAGGTCAGCGGATAATCATTTTCGAGCATGAACGCGATTTGCTCTGACAGTTTATCTTCTGTCCAGAGGTCATCCGAATCCAAAAAGGCAATAAAGCGGCCTTTTGCCTTTTCTATCGCGAAATTACGACTTGCGCCAGCCCCTTGGTTTTTTTCATTCTGGTAAACATGGATATTGTCGTATTGCGCTGCAAAGCCAGTGATCACTTCCCAAGTTTTATCCGATGATCGGTCATCTACGATTATCAACTCCCAATTTTTATACGCCTGAGCCAATACACTTTCGATACTTTCTTCAATCGTTGTTGACGAATTAAAGCTGGGCATAATCACAGATACTAAGGGTTGCATTTAGCCACTCCTTCTTTAAAGTTAGTACAGAAAGATTTTATAATTTAAAGTGACTTATCAAACTGTTCCAACTCTTCATTACTTCCATGTTGGAAATACATATACTGGCTTGAGAAGTCAATTGGTCGAGTTCTCCCATAACCGAAAGGAACGATATTAAAGCTAGGCCAATATCTAAGAACTTTACCTATACCTCGCAACTTAAAAATAAACTCAGGCAAAAGTGAAAGGAATCGACTTGAAGCAATTGCAAATTTATTTTCTGGTGCAATTTTATTACAGCTACTCTTTATTTTGCTCATTCGATTTATAAATGGGATATAACCATCTTTTCTAATTACGAAAAAAGACTGCTGGGTTGCATAAGGAGTGCCTTTTCCAGTGCCAAACATATACGGCTTGGTCATTTTGCTAATCGCGTACTCTACAATGCCATCCCCTTTTATTACTGCATCCTGCTCTATATATACGCAATAGTCTGCATCACATAAGTACGCGTAGTAAACTCCCATGAGATGAGCTCGAGTTACACCACACATCAACCCAGTATGATTAGTTGAATGTCCATAGTTTTTGTCTAGCGATAAAAACTCAATACCTTTGCCTTCATAGTTCGGCTTGACTGGTGATGCAGAGTCAATTATCAGCACTTTTTCTGGATTAGTGTAAGTGTCGATACATTGAAACCACTTATCATGAAATGCACTGGTTCGTAGAGTATCATCACCGAGATAAACATCTCTTTGGTCAGTTCGCGAACTCTCATCACACCACCACCCAGAATAAATAATATATTTCACCTTTCCCTCTCAATTACATTAATGATTTTTTCTATGGCAATCTCTCTACCATATACTTCAATAACCTTGTTCTTCAATTCATTTATATCGTTTAACTGCTTTTTATGTTCAGACTTTAAAATAATCTCAGATAACTCTTCTACAGCAATTTCCCGATTAAGGCTAGGATCAGAAAATGAGTTATCATCAGTCATTTCATTAAAATGACTAATTATCTCCGAAGGGCCATACTTGCATTTCGAGACACGGACCTGACAGCCATAAATCAACCCTTCTAAAACGACTAATCCAAACCCCTCTAAATAAGAAGGAACTATAAGATAGTCGGAATAATAGAAATACCTATCAACATCTTCTTTCTCCCCCCAAAACTCAACTAAATGGCTAACTTCTAACTCATGAGCTAATAACTCAAGATTTCTTCGTTCTTTTCCATCGCCGACAACCCAAAACTTCTTGTTTACTAATTTAGATTTTCTATTTGCAAGACCAATAGCATCAATGAAAACGTCTGCACCTTTAATTTTATTCAATCTACCAACAAAAGAGATTATTACCTTTGAGTCTAGGCTTAACATATCATCGTCGCCATACTCAACAACTTCCCTATCATTAATGTAGTTTTCAACTAAATGTACATTATTTAATTTATAGTGTTCCTCAAGCTCGTTTTTTACACCTTTAGAAACACAAATATATGGCAATTGCCTCATTTTTGAAATTAGCATTGAGATCTTTATTAGAAGTCTTGCGATAAAGCTTCTTGTTTTGTATGCTTCAGATGGAACCGTATGGATAGAGCAATATATATCCCATGTTCCAAAAAAAGATGATATTATATTAATAAAGTTCGCTCTCTCCATATAAGACAAAACCACATCTGGTCTTATCATTCTTAACTTTCGCAAACAGAATAGCACATCCGCAATAAGGTTCGAACAACTCCCAGTGATAAGCCGAACAGAAGGGTTAACTGTTTGCTTTATAATTTTCCCTTTAGGAACGATAAGGTAAACCTCATATCCGGCCGATGATAAATCATTAGCATTTTCAACTGCTACTTTCTCCCCCCCTCCGACTGTCAAGGTAGGTATAATTATCGATATCTTTTTCATTTAATAACCAATATTCAAAGGATTTAAATACATTAAACCTATTTTTTCAGGAGGTAAAGAATAGAAACAAAAAATTAAATAGCTAATTACCAAATATAGAGACAACATAAAGTATAGTTTTTTACTTGAGTAAATCATCACAAAGTATAGATACACTGTAAATATAAATGATGTTGCTAAATAAAATCTATAACTAAAAGCCACTCCAATCGTCAATGAGTAAATAAACACAGACAAAATATAAGCACGACGCCAGAAACTCACTACGTTATGTTTATTTAAATGTAATTTAGATAAAAAGAAGAAAACAAAGAACTGAATGAATATTTCAAGCGAAACTCTTGAGGTTTGTAACAAGTACACTGAGTCACTATTATTAAACTCAGTAACATCTGCCGTAAAATACCTTAGTGGTCTAGCCATAGCTTCTGGAATAAATGGCTTCAAGTAATCAACTACTAGAACTCTAATGATAGACTTGAAAAGATGAAAATCAAAAACAAACGATATAAGAATACTAACAGCACAAATTAAAATGAGTACTTTTTCTAACTTAACTTCCTTTTTAAAGATAGATAGATAAATCAAGACAGGATAGTAAATAATAGCAGAAGTATGAAACAAACAAGCAATTGTCACGGATGTAAATGACAATAATACATTTCTATTTGAAAGGGCATAAAAAGCTAAGATTAAAAATGGAATGCTAATTCCATTTTTGTAAATACCACTCCAAGTAAGCAATGCGAAAGAGTTGAATAGCAACAACATGAATGCCAGCAGTCTATTTTCTTTGCAGACATATGAGAATGTAAGAAGTTGAAGAATAAAGCAACTGAAAGATAAAATACTAACATAGGCGCTTGGAGAAAAGCCTAAAAATTTAATAAACTCAGTATACAAACCGAACAATGGTTCTAATCGATAGTAGTCAACTTGACTTAGATATCGATTAAAGTACTCTAATATGTCACCACCTGTAATTGGCTTATTAAATAAAAACACTAAAATAGCGAATAAATAAAACAGAACGTATAATAGTGAAAAAATCCTAAAATTTCTAATATTGATACAAAAAAACATTAAAAAATAAGGAACAATAAAGATCATCACATTATAAAAAGGCATCGCTAGATATGACATCGTTAAGCCCCGAACTGGCAAGTAACTTTAAGTCTATATGCAATTAAAACACCAACTTGCAAAAATAATGATAATGATGTGGCTAATATTAGGCTCTGTGTAAGATAACTCAACAGAGATAACATTATAAAAAATACAAAATTAGCCAATAGTACAGCCTTTCCATTTGTAACATTTTTACCAAAAGATACTAAAAGATAGTTCAATATACTGAATGTTAGAGCTAAGACCTCAATACCTAAAATAGACAAAAAGTAAAACTCAATGTTATTAAAGTCTGAATCTCTAATACTACTAAAGAAATCAAGATTAAAGCTGAATATACTAACATATATAGAAATGCCAAGAGATACACATATCAAAAACGTTGCTAACATACATTTCAAAACAATATTTATTTTTCTATCAGACTTTACATTGACTATTTCAGGAAACATGACTTGATTAAGAGGAGAGACGACTCGTCCCAGTATTGATACGTACTTTCTTATCAACTTATATATCCCAACCGATTCTGCACCAAAGAAATAGTTTACAACATATGTATCTAACGTACTGACAGGTAGATCAAAAACAGTTGTTAAATTAATTTCAGCTCCCTTTTTAATTGTAGAGCTATCAAATTTAAACAATGAAATATAACCTCCAGAAAGATAGCTAGAATATAAATTGAGGAAAATAAAATATATCATTTCACTTATAACAAAAACACAGACAACATCTATAAACTTCATGTCAAGATAACTATTCATTAAATAAATAGCCAATAACCTTGAAGCTGATAGAGCCACATTAAACATAGATAGCGTGCCATACATGTCTCGTTGTCTTAACACAACATATGCTGAGTCATAATTTCTAAATAGAATTAAAGAGAGATATATAATGATACCGACGTATAACTCAAAGTCTAACCCCACCGATAAGTAGCTTATATAAGCAAGGCTAGTAGAAAATAAAAATGCGATAATATTAATCGAATTGTT
Source organism: Vibrio sp. 2134-1 (assembly GCF_033339495.1). Lineage (NCBI taxonomy): Bacteria > Pseudomonadati > Pseudomonadota > Gammaproteobacteria > Vibrionales > Vibrionaceae > Vibrio > Vibrio sp. 2134-1. The sequence goes on along the minus strand of NZ_JAWOUS010000007.1, from coordinate 200,932 downwards.
AATTCCGTAAAGTTTTTTTATGTCATTAACTTCATATTTAGACTGCGAAATATAATATTGCCATCCTCTTATATTAAAAACTTGTTCAACTAACAAATAGGCAGTTTGACATAAAATAAAATAACCAAACCCTTCTAGACCAATATATCGAGATATGATGGACAAATTAACCAGAGATAATATTGATGCTAGTGTATTACCACTCAAAAATTTAGTGAAACTTTTTAGTACTTTAAAATTCATTAGTTTAAGATCTATCTAAGCTTGTCAAAATAAACGCTTATACCGGAAGCTATAGATTTAACTCTTTTTTTTACCACTCCCTTATTGCCGAAGTAGATATGATCCATCCATTCATCGAATATGTTATCAATCGATAGTTCTTGTCTTTTTTTGTGGTTATCAAAGATATGTGCTTCAAGTTTTGTTACATTAGGAAAAGACTTCGACCCATCAATGAATAATGATTCGCTTTGTCCCCCTCGATTTAGAGTTAAAACTGGTGTTTTTACACTCTGCGCTTCCAGAAACGCAATAGAAAAGCATTCAGCTGCGCCTTTTTCGTTCAAACCGGAAATAAAGTAATCACATTTTTCTATAACTGGGAGCATTTTGCTTTTTTCAGTTAAACCATAAAATTTAACTTTTTTATCTATATTGCCATTTTCATCCAAAATACAATCAATAAAACTAGCCTCGTATTCTTTATCTACAACCTTAGTGATACCAATATCATTTGACTCTTTCCCATAAATGTTACCACTTCCAAAAATATGCAAATTAATATCAAGTCCCTTATCTGATAACCGCTTCCACATATATATTAGATTATGTAATCCTTTTTCTTTTTTTAACGCACCAGAGAATGCTACATTTAATTCATTTGAAAAGTTAAAAGGATTATGAATATATGTTGAATTAAAAAATGTATTAGACTTCAGCATAGTAAACATTTGATAGGCAGAAACACAAACAATACCATTTAATTTTTTTTCTTTAATTAGCTCCAACATATTATTCGTTCTTTCGTAGTTATGAAGCCAATAATAACTCTTTGAAAATTTCATCGCATTAGATTTAATCAACTTCCCGGCCGCACCGACAAATATTGACACACAGTCTCTAAAGTCAACTTTATTCAGTTCTTGAATGTTTTCATAGTTCACATTATCTCTGCAGTCAGCATTTCCTTTGTGATACACCGTGACTTTATGAGAATTGTTAAATTTATCAACTAGCTTTAATGCTGAGTATAATGTACCAGAGCATGGTTTTTTTAAAACTTCATCATGGAATACAACATTATCTTCATTTAAAATAAATGCAATCTCTCTCATTTCAATACCTTAATTATAGATGCTACAAGTCTTTTAGGTGTTGCGTAAACTAACATTGGTAACTCTTTGACTATAGATAAGATAGCTTTTGTTTTATTCCCCGAGTTAAACACATCGTTGATAGCACCAATTCTAGCATTAGCTAAATATCGTTTTTGAGAAATAGGACTTTTATGATTAAAACGTCTTTTTATGAACTTTAATTCTTGAAATCTTTTATAGTTATCACAGACTCTTTCGGTTTCATCTAAAATATATAAAGCACAAACTTTATTTGAAAATGCTACAACAACATCTTTTGAGAATATACGGTACCAATAGTCTTGATCAGCCCCTAATTTATCGCCAAAATAAAACAACCCAACTTTAGATATCGCACTTTTTTTTATACAAACAGATGATGAAGTTAAAATCATATCACCTAATGTCTCATTCACTTGTTCAAAATAATTATCAATCAAGCCATGACGTTCATTCCAAATTGAGTGTACGGGTTCGTCATAATGATTCTCTTTTACTCTAGCATACTTCGTACAAAAAACTTCAGCAGCTGGATATTTGGTTGATAGGTTATACACCGTAGATAAGAAGTCGCTCTTCCACAAATCATCTGCATCTAAAAAAGCAACACTCTCATATCTAGAGTTTAAAATACCTATATTTCGTGCATCTGATTCGCCGCCATTTTTTTTCCTAATTAATCTAACTCTATCATCTTGTACTTCTAGAACACGTTGGACACTATCATCGGTGGAACCATCATCTACAACCACAACTTCAAAAGGAAACTTATAGTCCTGATCCAGTATGCTTGATATTGTTTTATTTATTGATTGTTCTTTATTGTACATTGGAATTACAACAGAGATATTCAAACTACACCACCTAAACTCAGATTTACTTTTTAAAAATAAAAGGAACTGTCAAAAATAATATCGAAAACAAAATACCAAGCATAGTTCCTAGTATACAAATTATCGCTCTCTTAGGCTTTGCTTTATTTTCTGGCACAACTGAAGGATCTATAATTTTAAAAACATATTCTTCTTGAGCCTCAGCTAACATCAAACTTTTCATTTGCTCTTCGATTAGTTTATAAAATGTACTTTTCATTTCAGAATATGAAGTCCGATTTAGCTGCTCGTTTAGGTATTTTAAGTTTCTTGACGACTCGTCGATTGCTCTTTTTCTCATATCAATATTAATATCTTCAATCAACCAATCCACCCATTCCTTTGCTATATTAGGCGAATAATGCATTACTGATATCTGATATAAACCACTATCTTTATCCTGCTTTATTTCTAGAACGTGCTCAATAAAGTAGTCATAAGCTTCAAGATATGATGGTTTAGACTTGCGTAGTCCTGTTGGTTTTCTTAACCATTCTTTTGATTGAACATTATAAATTTCTTCATCGTAAATTAGCTCATCATTAGATATATCCCATGCTTTCGTTGCCATCAAAGTTATAAGTAAGTCATGTTTAATGATAAAATTTTCAATGAATTTTCTTGACTTTAGTACTTGAACAGCAATGTCAGTTTGAGACAACTCTGATGCCCCTAAATTAACTCCTGCTAAATTTGCAAGCCCTCCTAATTGACTTGCCATACTAGATAATCCACCGCCATTTGAACTTTCTGCAGGCGCTAACAAAGCATCGGCTTTGTAAATATTTGGCAAACTTAGTGCGTATAGTACAGAGCCAATAGCAAAAACAAATGTAGTGACAATGATGATCCACTTGCCTTTCCATAAGACTTTAAAGAGCTCACGCAAGTCGATTTCATCACTTACGTTTTGCGGTTGGAGTGGATATGGTAAGGTGTTTGGGTTGGGTTCTTTTTGTGGTTCCATGGAAGTTCTGGGTCCTAGGATCCTAGGTTCTAGGTTAGACGTTTAATCTAGAGCCAAGAGTAGGATCGGTGAAAATGTGTATGGATTAATGAATACTGAATATTAATTCGATTGCAGACACGCGAATCTTCCGCTTTTGCTTTCAAACGCAGTCGACGTTTTATGAGAACAAATTCCTAGTCTCGCTTCTTTTCGTGGAATGAGGTTTTAAGCTCTCGTCATCGGTAAGTGAAGCGCTCCATAATCAGTATTCTCAAAATACTAGGTCCTAGGAGCTATTATTCCCTAGGACCTTTTACCTTTACTTCAACGCGTTTATCGCTACACCTGTTTGATAAAGAATCTGAGTGGCTGCAGTCCAAGTACTTAGTGCATCGCGGTAGTCGGTATCAATCGGTACAACAATTGTGTCGCCCGCTTTTAGCTCTTCATGATTGTTGCCGAACCAATAGCCTGATGTTGGCTTATAAACCGAACCGTCTGCGCGAACGACAAAGATACGGTCTTCGTCCGCTTGCTTCTTAGCGCCTCCGGCTTTATTTAGGTAGTCGTTCACATCTAACTTATTATCTAGTAAGTAAGTAATTGGAACCTGAACTTCACCCATAATTGAAACAGTGTTTCGGAAAGTTGGAACGAAGAGGAAATCACCGTCCTCAAGCATAAAGTCTGCTGAGCGCTCGCCTTTTAAAATACGGTTTAACTGTACTACCATACGGCCAAGTGCTTTGCTTCGACTTGCTTCCTCTACAAACGCTAAAGTTTTCTCTGGGTCTGAAATTACAGAGCCCATATTACTATCGGCTCGGAACGTCTTCTTCGCGGTTTCTTTGCGCATATCTGCTGCATATTGGTTTAAAAGCTTCTGCTCTTGTAAACGCAATGCTTCACGCGTAAATATCGCTCCTTGAGGATGAGCAAACTCTGTGAGACCACCTGCTCGCTCCAATAACTCGTTCAGAGTTTCACCTTGACGCACGGTATAGGTTCCAGGGAAACGAACTTCACCCTGTAAAGTGACTGTGCTTTGTAGCTTCACATTTGGCTTTTCTAGGATGTTCAAACGATCTCGGCCTACAATAATTGCATCGTCCGAAACGCTGCCTTGGATTGCTTTACGCAAATCAATACGTTCAACATCAATATACGCACGCTCATCCGCACTATTAATCGCGGTTCGCGCTAGTTCTGCATTAATTGTGAATGCGTTGTAAGTCAAACCACCTGCTGCTTCAATAAGCGTTGATACCGTCATCCTTGGGGTGATCGGGTAGCGTCCCGGGTGCTTCACTTCACCAAAGACTTCAGCAATTTGAGGAGCTAGCCCCAAACGAGACTGTTGCTGAAGTTGTAACAACACAGGGGCAAGTAAAGTGCGACGAGTATTTTGCTTCAGCTTTTCAAAGTCTTCCTCTGTAATCTCTTTACCACGGAAAATGATTTTAGCTGGTTTCGCCTGCCCTGTGGTGCTCGGGTTATTCAGCGTATCGTTTGCTGAATGCGAAACGGCAACAGAAGAGCTCATCACTTCTTGCTCTTTCTGTTGTTCAAGCTCAGCTTGCTCTTGCGCTTGCTCCAATGTTTTTGCTTTTACAACAGCCTCTTGTGTTGCCAATGTATCCAAGTCTTCGTTATTAAAGCGGTTGAAAACCAATATACGATCTCGTGATTGTAACTGGAGGTTATCTTGGCTACCTGGTGATAGAATTGCGTTGGCTAAGCTTAGTTGGAACACTTCAATATCACGTTGCGGATTAATCTCTCTTACCACAACCGCATAGTTAACATCAGCTGTAGAATTAAACGCTGAGTCAACAGATTTGAAAAGATCAGCAACACGAAGACCATTGCGCCATTCCACATAGCCAGGATGACGAACATCTCCCTCTATCTGTACGTAACGAGTAAGCTCTTCGCTTTTTTTCAAGATCTTGATGGCGTCGCCATTTTTAACTTTACTCTTTCGATCTTGCGTTTTATTGAAATCAAGCGTCAGAGCTTCACGAGCGCCATGTGAAGCGTAGCGTTTTATCTCCAACTGCTCGACATGAGCATTCGCAGTAAAACCACCTGCCATCTGAATAAGTTGTTGGTAAGTTTCACCGGCCCTGACTTCATAAATTGCCGGACGGTTGATCTCGCCTTCTATAGACACCGTATCGTTAACAGAACCAATTAAAACAACATCATCCGGTAGTAAGCGCACATCATTACTTGCATCACCTTTTAGTAACAGGTCATACATATCCAACTTACGAATGATTTTACCATCACGCTTTAGTTGGATATCTCTTAGGGCCCCACTTTCACCAAAACCGCCACTGTAATAGATAGCTTGTGAAATTGTCGTTAATGCGCTAACCGTGTAGGCACCAGGTTTATATGCATCCCCCATTACAAACACTTGCATGGTGCGTAATTCACCCAATGAGATATCACTGCGCACACCAATCATTTGCTCTTTTACACGTTGCGTCAGAGAGTCTCGAACATCAGAAAAGTGCATGCCTGCAACATTTACTGGCCCAAGTGAAGGGAAGTTGATTGTGCCCGCACGATTTACGCGTAAACGATGCGTTTCATTCTCCTTACCAAACAACTGCACAATGATTTCATCACCTGCACCCACGGTGTAATTTGCTGGCACAGGAACATCACTGATCGGAGCAAAGGTGCTTGGAGAACCAGCAAAAAGATCTAAACCAAAGCGTTTAAGCTCTCCCTGCTCACCTTTTTTGAGCCATTGTTCTTCGATATTGGAAGATACAGCGCTACTAGCTTCAGTTCTAGGTTGGATTACTTGCGGATTTTCGTAAGGAGACTTGTTTGAAGATGAACTAGAAGGAATGGAGAAACCATACTTACTCGCCAAGGCCTTTTGTTGGTCGGCGGGTAGGTTTTGAAACATTTTCATTTGTTCTGGAGTGGGTGTTTGTGCCATTGAATAAGACGCAAACGTACTTGCCAATATAAAAGCGGCAATAGAGAAATATCCTTTAAACATGGTATGTCACTATAATAATTGAATAAAAGACCCTAGCCCCAAGTTTGAGCTCTAGGTATTTAAATTAGAATCGGTGCTGAAAACCCAGTGTAATCGAGTTAAGGCGAACTTGGTCTTCAGAGACGTTATCAACGAACTCAAATATCACCGCGCTTTGGTTATTTAAAGCGTAGTGCATACCTAACCCAAAACTAAATCCTTGTTCTTTGTGAGAACCTACATTTTGTAGATCAAGCTGAACGCTTGAATATCCAGCTAAACCATAAAGTGCAACTCGCTCTGAAACTGGCATATTCAGCTTAACAAAGCCGCTCAAAGCGCTATCAACAGCAAGACCACTGTCACGTTGAACTGATGTCCCGTAACGCCCTTCTAAACCAATGTAGTCATTAAAGAAGTATCCTGCTTGAGCACTAAGAAGAAAGGGGCTTCCCTCTTTCACGGACTCAGAAGGTGAGCTTTTCAATTCTGCATTTGAGTAGCTCACTAGAGCGCCTGCGTAAAAATCGGCTGACGCTGAAAAAGAACTCAGGCTCAAGCCCAGTGCACCAAGTATTCCCAAACAATGCTGCTTTCTTATCACGTAAAAGTTCCTAGTACTGGTAATAATATTGCCTGACAAGGCAAAGTTAAATTTTGCTATGCAGATCATTAAATACTGAAAAGCTTGCACGCTACCGCCCTGAGGCATGGAGCGTAAGCCACTGTATCGCTTTCTATATGGTCTAAGTAAAAACGACCTATTGACTTCAAGCCTCTAGTGCTGAAGGAAATAGGCAGACAAATTATGCACTCTTGATAGTTTATCAGCAAGCAAGGGAGCAAGATAACCGTGCAATGTCACGCTGGTGTTAGAAATGAGATCGAAAGCCATGGCAAAATAAGAAACTATTTACATGCTAAGGCTTTTTTATCTAGAATATAATTTGGAGCATTTTTTATGCTACCAAACATCGATGTTTTTATACCGGATACACAAGGATTAATAATGAAGAATACAGCTCTAGCTATTCTTATGGCTCTAAGCGCAACATCTGCATTTGCAGCAGAAGAAGCAGGCTCAACAGGCGCAGCTTCTGCGTCAGCAACTGGCACGACAGCTGTAGGTGTAGGCGCAGCAGCAGCAGTAACTGTAGTAGCAGTTGCAGCGTCAGATAGCGACTCAACATCTACTTCAACATCTACTTCTACTTCTACTTCTAACTAATTTCGTTTTGTAGAACAGAAGCCAATCGCCCTGATTAAGTCAGGGCGATTTTATTTGTAAGAGGGATCAATGAATATCTTCCGAATACCTAAATGGATACGCCAACTCCTCATTCTTCCATTACTCCTTGTACTCTTTGGCTGCACACAGAAATTCAATGATGTTTCAGCAACCGTCCAAGAAGCCTACGGTAACTACATTGATGTAGAGATGACACCAGAAGAAATCAATGCTATTCCATATGCCAGTGCCTATTTGAAACTTGGAAATCAGAAGCAGGTGTTTGTCGTTTTAGCTTTCGCGGAACGAAATCCGCAAAATGGAAAAACACAATTGAAATGGGTAAGCGCCGATAAAGCCATGATCGTTACAGAAAATGGGCACATCGTCAAAACGATTGGACTACAGAGTGGCGACTTAGCGGGTGTTTACGGTGACGTTCCAGATTTTTCTTTAGACTCAACCTCTGTCAACTACGCACTCTCATACGATTGGGCAACACAATACCGTTATGGCTTTCCTGCAAACATAACGCGTTCTTACTCAGGCCAAGAAACGTTAACAACACCTATTTCTAGCACTATGACCAACGTATATAAAGAAGCTGTTGAGTTTAGAAGTCTTTCTCAATCGGTCGAAAACTACTATTGGGTCAATGAACAGGGTCAGGTCGTTAAAACCTTGCAACACCTAGGGCCAAATATGATTCCGGTTGAGTTAACTATTTTGAAGGGATATAGCAAATCATGAGCAAGCAACTACTCACATTATTCGGTTTGGTCATGCCGCTTTTGAGCATGCCTAGCTTCGCTCAAACAGAAACCTCTGCTATGCAACCATTAAATGTTGAATTGCTAGAAGCAGGCAAACGGCTACAATTTCAAGGGACGGCTCGTTTAGAAAGTGTGTTAGCACTTGCTAGGGAGCAAAGCGTCTCTCTGCAATATTCTCTTGGTACCACTTTGTTTGATAAATCGGAACACGCCGAGAAAACCTCTACCGCTTTAAAGAACTCGGTGCTCAATCAAATGATTCAACACAATTTGGTCGCACATCCATTCTACAAGTTCATTCAGAAGCAAAGCTTTGCACCACGCTTACTGTCTGCGATCGATGTTGATAAAATTCGACTAGATAAAATCGACAACCCACTGTTGAGCGGCGATTACCTGCTCGCTAGCCCTCTACGCGAAGAAAAAGTGTATTACTTAGGAAACCTAAGTAGCGTGTATTCCGTTAAGGCGCAAGCAGGCATCCCTTTGCAAAGACAAATAGAGAATTTGAAAAATAACATTGGTGCGTTATCAACACAGCCAGTGTTGATCTACCCAGATGGTCACGTAGTTAAGCCGCATCACGGAGCTTGGTTAACGACACAATATTACTTACCACCTCTGACATTGGTATATATTCCGTTTGGTAATCTTGAATACTCCGAAATGGACCAAGATATTGTCCGTCTACTCACTCAATTGATACCAAATTCTACAAAGAGACCACAATGATGCCAATTAGAAAAAGCTTAACCCTTTCTTTAATGGGCCCAGCATTGGTTTGGGCTCAAGACATGCCCTTTGAGGCCCCCTCTTTACAACCTTCTCAATCTGACTTTGGTGGTGTTGGCTTAATGCAGATGCCAACCGGACGTATGGCTCCTGAAGGGGAATTCAACTTTTCGGTAACAGGTAGTGATGAGTACCTTTTTTACAATGTAACTCTGCAACTCATGCCTTGGTTAGAAACAACCATCCGTTACACTCAAGTTAAGGACCTGCCTTACTCATCATCCTTCCCCGATGTTGATAATGAATACACAGACAAAGGGATAGATTTTAAATTTAGATTATGGGAAGAATCTGAATACATACCAGAAATCGCCCTGGGAGTACGAGACTTTGCTGGTACCGGCCTTTTTGATGCTGAGTTTATTGCAGCGACAAAACGATATTCTAATTCGAAATTAGGTACTTTTGATTTTACTTTGGGTATGGGTTGGGGCTACTTGGGAACCAGAGACAATATAACCAATCCATTTTGCAAAGCATCAGACAAATTCTGTGAACGTTCTGAAGAGTTTCTTGATTCTGGAGGAACAACTAATTTTGACAGAGCTTTCAAAGGGCCTGCGGCTTTATTTGGTGGTATAGAGTTCCAGACGTTGCACGCTCCTTTACGATTTAAAGTTGAGTACGACAGCAATGATTATTCTACAGACTATGCAGTTGTGGGGGCAGATGTTGATATGAAGCCCCACACACCATGGAACTTTGGTGTCCTCTACCGTCTAGGCATGGCCGATTTTCGTTTAAGTTATGAACGCGGCGATACTTTAGTAGCAGGCTTAACGCTAAACACTAATTTCAATGACATGCCATCATTCTGGCGAGATACACCAACACCAGAAATCGAAGATAGCCAGCCTGAAGAACTGTCTGATGTTGATTGGGAACGTGTAACAGAAGATTTAGACAAAATTGCTGGTTACCAAAACACGCGTATTTATGTTGATGACAATACAGTAACTGTCGTTGGTGAGCAGAAAAAGTATCGTGATCGCAATGAAGCTCATGAAAAAGCAGCGGCAGTCCTTTACAACGAAGTGCCAGACAACATTGATACCTTTACTATCAATGAACGCAGTCGTGGTCTGATCGGCGATCAAACGGTTATCTCCAAAGAGAAATATCGCGACTTTGCCCAAGTTAATTACATCAATCCGAAAATAGAAGATGCAACCTCAAGGGCTACTACTCAGCCAATGGGAGAATCTGTCTACGATGGTTTTGAACGTTTTGATTGGGGCTTTGCACCTAAACTAGTTCAAACTCTCGGAAACGCTGAAGATTTCTATCTCTTTAGTGTAGGGCTAAGCGGTAATGCCTCATATTGGCTGACGGACAACCTTGAAATTGGCGGTTCGTTATACTGGGATTGGTATAACAACTACGATAAGTTTATTTATGTCACTCCACCTGATGGCACTACTGTTCCTCGTGTTCGCACCATGTTCCGCGCTTACCAAAATGAACATGCTGTAACCATGTCAAACTTACAATTGACTTGGTTCCAAGAGTATTCCGATACGATGGATCAGCAATTCTACGCGGGCTATCTGGAGAGTATGTTTGCTGGAGTCGGTACCGAGTTTCTTTACCGTCCACAAGGAGCTAACTGGGCGATTGGCGCTGACGTCAACGTAATTTCTCAACGTGATCCACAAAGTTACTTCGGTGTTTACGATGAGAAATGGCAAAACGTGCCAGAATATGGACGTCCGTTCCAAGTTATTGATAAAGGCTTCACTGGTTTTGTATCTGGTTACTACTACCCTCAATGGGAATTCCTACAAGACTTGATGATCCAATTCGATGTTGGTCAGTTCCTAGCTGGTGATGTTGGTACACAAATCAACGTTTCTAAGCAGTTCAAGAGTGGCGTAATTGCTGGTGCCTTTGCGTCATTTACAGACTTGTCTGCGGATGAATTTGGTGAAGGTAGCTTTACCAAAGGTTTCTACTTGTCGATTCCATTTGACATCATGACCGTTAAGCCAAGCAACAATCGTGCGAACTTTAGTTGGCAGCCTCTTACTCGTGACGGAGGACAGAAACTCGGACGTAAATACAGCTTGATTGAGTTGACCGATGAGCGAAATCCTTGGTATCAAAGGCCTAACCGTTCGGATGTGGAATAATAAAGTAATCAAGGGAGCTGCGGCTCCCTTTTTCATATCTAGATACAGAGTCATAGAAGACTCAAACCTATCTTCCTGCTTCCAATAGCGCTACTTTTCGTTTCTTGCTAGAATTCCTGAGAAAATTTTAATCTATGGTGGAAGTTCTATGATCATCGTAACTGGTGGCGCTGGCATGATCGGCAGCAACATTGTTAAAGCACTAAACGAAGCTGGTATTAACGATATCCTGGTTGTCGACAACCTAAAAAATGGCAAAAAGTTTAAGAACTTAGTTGATCTGGACATCACAGATTACATGGATCGTGACGACTTTCTGACCCAAATTATGGCGGGCGATGATTTTGGTCCGATTGAGGCAATTTTCCACGAAGGTGCTTGCTCTGCAACGACTGAGTGGGATGGTAAGTACATGATGCTAAACAATTACGAGTACTCTAAAGAGCTGCTGCATTACTGTTTAGATCGCGAGATTCCATTCCTATACGCTTCTTCCGCAGCCACTTACGGCGATACCGATACTTTCGTTGAAGAACGCGAATACGAAGGCGCACTGAATGTATACGGTTACTCGAAACAGCAGTTTGATAACTACGTTCGTCGCCTATGGCAAGACGCTGAAGAGCATGGTGAGACCCTTTCTCAAATCACCGGCTTCCGCTACTTCAACGTCTATGGCCCACGTGAAGACCACAAAGGTAGCATGGCATCAGTTGCGTTCCACCTAAACAACCAACTTAACGCAGGTGAAAATCCTAAATTGTTCGCGGGCAGCGAATCATTCAAACGCGACTTCGTTTACGTTGGTGATGTATGTAAAGTAAACCTGTGGTTCTTAGAAAACGGCGTATCAGGTATTTTTAACTGTGGTACTGGCCGTGCTGAATCTTTTGAAGAGGTAGCAAAAGCAGTTATCAAGCATCATGGCAAAGGCCAAATTGAAACCATCCCATTCCCTGAACACCTAAAAGGCGCTTACCAAGAATTCACACAAGCGGATCTGACCAAACTGCGCACCGCAGGTTGTGATGTTGAATTCAAGACAGTTGCAGAAGGCGTTGCCGAATACTTGACTATCCAAAACAGTTAAGCACCACAAGGTGGTAGAACCATAACCTGCCACCTTTACTCAAGTGCAATAGCCTGTATCATTCCTAACTATCTTTTTCTCATTTAAACCACTTCGCCCACACACGAATAGGTAACTAGACACGCCATGACCATAAAACGTGATGACTTCGACCCTAAAGCATATAACCCTGAGTTTAAGCGCCACTTTCTGTCGCCTAAGTACTGGGGCACGTGGTTAGGTGTTATCTTATTTTTACCGTTATCATTAATGCCTCTGGGTTTACAAAAGTGGTTAGCGAAAACCATAGCCAAAAAACTGTGTAAATCCCACAAAGGTCCAGCTCACCGAGCGAGGGTTAACTTTGAGCTGTGTTTTCCGGAAAAGTCGTTCCAAGAACGTGAAACTTTGATAGAAAAAACACTCTACACAGCAGCCATGTTCTTTTTTCGCTTCGGGTTACTAAGTTTACGCTCACCAAAATGGCTTCAGAACCGTTGCCAAATTCGCGGCCTAGACATTTTACGACAGCACATTGATAACAACGAAAATGTGATTTTAATGGTTCCCCACTCTTGGGCAATTGATGTGCCTGCTATCTTGCTCGCTTCAATGGGAATGCCAGTTTCTGCAATGGCGAAGAAACAAAAGAATGATGTTGCTGACTGGCTGATGCACAAGCAAAGAGTCCAATACGGTGGCCGTGTTTATGAACGCTCAGGTGGCATTAAGCCTTTTCTGAAATCCATTCGAGATGGCTATGTAGGGTATTATCTACCTGATCAAGATCACGGCCCAGAGCATAGTGTGTTTGTGGATTTTTTTGCAACACGTAAAGCAACGCTACCTGGTTTAGGCAAAATTGCGAAACTATCACGCTCAAAAGTACTGCCTCTATTTGCGTCGATGAACACTGAAGATGGTACGTTTGATATTGAGATTTTACCAGCGTTTGAGCTGGATAAAGGCGAAGAGCAAGACGCTCGTACCTGTAATGAAGCCATTGAATATTTTGTCGGTGATAAACCCGAACAATATATGTGGGTACTACAGTTGCTGCACTCTCAAGAAGACGGCAATAACTATTACAATTTGTTTAAACCAAGATATAACAGCGACTGGAAAGTGCAGTGAAAGTATTTGTCGTAAGCTTGGCTCGATCACTAGATCGCCGAGAACGTATTGAAGAAAAGTTAAAACAACAAGGCATTACGTTTGAATTTTTTGATGCAGTAGATGGCTCTGTTGACCGTTTTCTTCATTCAGAAAAAAGTCGTCCAACCATTACTCTACGCCGCAAAGGGTATCAATTAAAAACCAGTGAAGTCGCCTGTTTTGCAAGCCATTACGAGTTGTGGGTTCGATGTGTTGAGCTTGATGAACCGATCGTCATCTTAGAAGACAACGTCGACCCCGTAGAAGGGCTGAAGCAAGTACTCGAACATACCCTTCCATTGACTTCTAATTATGACTACATCAAATTGTCTGCCACTCAGAAGCGTGTATTCACCCCAATCGTACCTATTGATGATAATCATATGCTAGGGGGATACTCAGCAGGCACTTGTGGTACCACCGCTTATATCGTCACACCTAAAGCAGCATCAAAGTTTGTTATGCATGCTCAAAAGTTTATTGAACCAGTCGATGACTACATGGAAAAACCATGGAGACATGGTGTTCAAGTTTACAGCGTGTCTCCAGATCTCTTTACTAGAGCAGAGATTGCTTCGACGATTGGTGGTAAAAGAAAAGATAAATCCAAAATGACTCTTGCGAATAAAATATACGCTGAACTTTTTAGAACTTATGAGTCAATTTTGAAATTCCTATACTGGAAAAACAAAGCATGAAGATTTTAGTCATTGGCCCTGCATGGGTCGGCGATATGGTAATGTCGCAATCGTTATATATCGTATTAAAGCAACGCCATCCAGATAGCCAAATTGACGTTATCGCTCCAGGATGGTGTAAACCGATTCTTGAGCGTATGCCAGAAATCCATCAAGCGATTGAAATGCCTATCGGTCATGGTGAGTTTAACTTATTAGGCCGCAGGGAAATTGGCAAATCGTTACGTGAAAAGCAATATGACCACGCCTATATCTTGCCTAAATCAGCGAAATCGGCACTGATCCCATGGTTTGCCAACATTCCTCTTCGTACTGGCTGGAAAGGAGAAATGCGCTATGGTTTATTGAATGATTTACGCCCTAACATGAAGTCTTTTCAGTACATGGTAGAGCGCTATGTAGCGTTAGCTTATCCAAAAGCAGAAATGGTGGATTCTAACTCTCTCGGCGGGCTTGAAACCTTGCCTCGCCCACGCCTTGAAATCAACGCGGCAGAGCAACAAGCCACGATCAAAAAGTTCAACTTAGCCCAAGACCTACCAATTATCGGACTGTGCCCAGGAGCAGAGTTTGGTCCTGCCAAAAAATGGCCCGAAACACACTACGCTGAAGTTGCGACACAAATGGCTCGTTCTGGGCATCAAATCTGGTTGTTTGGTTCTCAAAAGGACTTAGAGACTTGTAACAATATTCGCGCACTTGTTCCGACGCAATTCCATGAGCACATTCATGTTCTGGCAGGCCAAACCAGCTTAATTGAAGCGGTCGACCTACTTGCTGCATGTAAGACTGTTGTCGCGAATGACTCAGGCTTAATGCATGTGGCAGCTGCGGTTGGTTGTAATGTTGTTGCAGTGTATGGCTCAACTTCACCGAAGTACACCCCCCCACTCGCAGAAAAAGTGGAGATTGTTCATACCGATATTGATTGTCGCCCTTGTTTCCAGCGTGAATGTCAATACAAACACCTTAAGTGTTTGACAGAACTTTCGCCTAAGCAAGTGCTAGATAGTATCCAAAAACTTGACGCCATTACGATAAGCTCATGTTAGTTCGTATTGTTTATACCTTACTACTCGCCCTAGCGTCACCGCTGCTTTTATTTGGTTTGTACAAGAGCAAACCAAATAAGCCTCAGTTTGGCTCTCGCTGGAAAGAGCACTTTGGCATAACTCCCAAGCTAAAAAGCAACGACAAACCTATTTGGATACATGCCGTATCTGTTGGTGAAAGCATAGCAGCAACACCTTTAATTAAAGCCCTTAAGGAACAAAACCCCGAACAATCTATTCTAGTTACTACAACAACAAGTACCGGAGCTGAACAGATTGCTAAGTTGGGTGATTTAATTGAACACCGCTATATGCCAATTGACTTTGGTTTTGCTATCAAAGGTTTTCTTAAATCAGTACAACCAAAACAAATGTTGATCATTGAGACTGAGCTGTGGCCAAACACGCTTCACCATGTTTACAAAGCGGGTATCCCTATAACAGTCGTGAATGCTCGCCTATCTGAAAAATCGTGTCAGAACTACGCCAAAATACAGCGGCTTTTTAACCAGCTTCATCCATGCCTAACTCAAGTACTCTGCCAAACGGATTCAGATGCAGAGCGCTTCGAACGCTTAGGCGTTGAGAAAAAGAAACTATCCGTTACTGGCTCGATTAAGTTCGATATTCAAATATCAGAGCAAGTGAAACAGCAAGGACAGCAGCTTCGAGCCCAACTTGGAAACGATCGTCCGATTTGGATTGCAGCTAGCACCCACAAAGGCGAGGACGAACAGGTATTAGATGCACATAGACAAGTTTTAAAATCTCATCCAAATGCATTACTTATTTTGGTTCCTCGCCATCCGGAACGATTTGATGATGTGTTTGCACTTTGCCAACAGCAAGGCTTTAACACTGTGCGTCGTACTTCAACGCATGCAGTAGAGACGAATACTCAAGTATATCTCGGCGATACAATGGGTGAGATGCTAACGTTGATTGGCGCAGCGGACATCTGCTTTATGGGGGGAAGCCTAATTGGAGATAAGGTTGGTGGGCACAATGTATTGGAGCCTGCTGCTTTGGGTGTCCCTATTATCAATGGTCCAAGCTTCTTTAACTTCAAAGAAATCGTACATGAAATGAAGCAGAACAACCTCATCAAAATTGTGAAAAATGAGGATGAACTGGCAAGAGCTATCGTGGCTCTAATTAAAGACGTCGCAGTTCATGAGCACATCACGTCAGAGCTTGCTCATTTTATGTTAGCAAACTCAGGCTCCTTACAACGTACCACCACAGCCACCTCTTCTATCTAAAAAAGCCGAGTATTAACTCGGCTTTATTTTAAGCTTTAGTTTTAAACCAACGCTTTATTTTCTTTAGGTAATGTTTTTTCGATTTTTTCAGATATATACTTAAAAAGCATATCCAATACTTATAGCGATAGATCTTGTTCAAACCAAGAATACGGATTTTATATTGCTCAAACTCTCGGTCTTCTGCCGTTGGGTCTTTTGCTTGCTGGAGACTCCAAGAGCCCTCATGCATGCTACGATAAACCGACATTTTTTCAGGGAGGTACCAGGCGCCTTGCTCGATACTATTGATAATCTGCAACACAGAGTGCTCGCCATAAAGCTTGAAAAAGTCTTCATGTTGATAAATTAGGTCAAAAAACGGCTCTTTTCTAATAAACATCGATGCCATAGGCATAGTGTCTCCGCCCTTCTTAATGACGTACTGATAAGGTATTTTCTTTTCTAAATCGCCTTGGTATCCGTATTTCTTGTCAACCAACTGGTCTTTTAGCAAAGTCAAAGAAGGATGAAAACAAGCATTAATATCCTTATGGTTTGCCAAAGCTTCAAGCTGTTTTTGAAGCTTGTTGTCATCAACCCAATAGTCATCACCTTCACAAAAAGCGATGAACTCCCCATCAACATGAGGCAACATGTTAAAAAGTACAGCTGATGACCCTTTAGAGTATATATTCTCCTCTGGATAAATTCTCTTTATTTGGCATTTCCCAGAATACTCATTAAAAACTCTATCGATAATTTTTCGACTATTGTCAGGAGAACAATCATCATGTATAAGCAACTCGTATTCAAAGTCTACTGTCTGATTAAGTATAGATAAAAGTGTCTGCTCAATATATTTTTCGTGATTATAGCAAGTACAAATAACCGAGACTTTGGTGGACATTTTATTCCTCTGTCTTCTATTTTATTTAATTAAGAAGAGTTATATCTTTTTAGCAGGATTACCTAGAACGGTGGTATTTGACCTCACTTTGGTAAATACGACAGCTCCCATGCCAACTGTCGCATCATCTGCTACTTTAACTTTAGGGTGGATAGTTGCTCCGGAGCCAATCAATACTCTCTCACCAATTTCTACATGACCATTGATGGTATTGCTTCCTAGTAAAGAGGTATAGCGACCAATTTTGACATCATGTCCAATAGCACAATTACAGTTGATGAGCGAAAAGTCACCAATAGCTGCACCAGGAGAGATGCTGCAGTTTGGGTTAATAATTACACCTTCACCTATTAAAGAGAATGGGCTCAACACAACACTAGGGTGAATAAATGAGATAGCATTACCGCCTTTATCTTTTAGCATTTCGGCAATACTAGCGCGAGCATAACCTTCCCCTCCAAATGCCAAAATAAAATCAAACTGTTCAAGATCATCTAGCATGGAGATTGATTTTACTTCGTGGCCATAAAATGTTGTTCCTGATACAAAATATTCGTCAGTCACACAAAAACACAAGAAACGTTCACGAATATCATTTACATCTTGTATCCAGCTGTACACTTCCGCAGCTAGACCACTAGCTCCAAATATAATAATTGGATTAGACATTATTTACCCCTGCTCAATCTCGGTTTTTTCAACGTGTATTTTTAATAAGCCAAACTCATCATTTATCACGATGCTATTTTCGCTACTATTTACAGATTTATCGCTTGGTTCATCAATAAACTGATAAGCACGTACAGAGTATCTATCACCATCATTATCAATTAGAGCCTTAGGAAAAACTTTAAATGGTCCATAATCTAATGCTCTCAATATGCGATAGTTCTCAAGCGTTGATTGTTTTATATCTAGCCAGCCATTTCCGGGGATATCTTTGGACAGATACAGATAGTCGTATCTCAATGGCTGTTTAGTCAAGCAAGGAGTACTGCCTGTTTGCAACAATTCATCAATTACGTTTGAAAAGGCTTCTAATCCGGCATGCATACATTTATGAGCGACCTGATATGCTTTGTCATGCTTATCAACTAATACGTCGGAAAAAGCAATAGCCTCACCAGTGTCTACACCTTCATCAACATAATGCCAAGTGACACCGGTTTTTTCTAATTGATGAAAAATAGCCCAACTAGGTGCGTTTCTTCCTCGTAAATTTGGTAAAAGTGCATTATGAAAATTGATAATAGTTACATTCTTTAAAGTCAGTAACTTCCCTTTAAAAAGGTAGTTATTATTCGCACTGATGATTAATGTATTACCAGACAGCCACCTGAGTAACGAAGACTCGATATCTTCTTTCGTATGCTTAAATTGATATGCGACGTCGTGTTTTTGAGCAAATGACTCAAGAGTAGAAAAAGGTTGCATCTCTGTCTGTAACAATTTCAGCGTCACATCATATTGAAGAAGCTTGGAAGCAACGTCTTGAGCTATCTTACCAAAACCGATCACGATTACGGTTTCAAACTTTAATTTAGACACTGCGCCCTCCATCAATCACAAGATCTAAACCAGTCACCCAGCGAGACGCTCTGCTACTCAAAAAATAACAGGCCTCTGCAACATCTTCAGGTTTGCCTAAACCTAAAGGATATAGGTTATGTAACTTTTCAAGTGCTGCTTCGCCCAAATCAACCGCTACATCTTTTGTGTGCTTGGTCTCAACCCATCCAGGCGAAACGGTATTTACTCTGATTTTACGCGGAGCTAATTCTCTAGCCATTGATTTACTTGCAGAAATCAAAGCCCCTTTTGCTGCAGAATAAGCAACTAATCCTGGCTCACCAACGAAATGGGCAATGCTAGAAATCAGTGTAATACTTCTATCCTGAGACTTATCTGAATATAAAGCGTTCGAAAAAAGCTGGCAAAGGATCAAGTGACTATTTACGTTCGTTTGCATAGTCAAAAGAAGCTCTTCATCCGATACTAACTTCAACGGCAAGATTTTATGGTAGCCCGCAGCACAGATAAGATCTGTAACTTTACCTTGCTCAGTAACGATCTTTTTCAGCAGCGGTTTTAATGATGAAGGAGACTTCAAATCCCAAACATAAGCGGCTGAGGAATCTTTTCCTAAAGATTCCTCAGCGGTTTTAAGGCTCTCTTCATTACGTCCAAGAAGGATCACAAAGTTTCCCTTTTGAACATGTTTGTGAGCAATACTCAAGCCAATGTCTGAAGTCGCTCCTGTGATAAGAACTTTTCTTTTCATCGAAATTACTGAGGAAGTAGCTCGAGCAATTGACCCACAGTTTTTCGTTCGATTAAATCACCGTGTCCAATTTCTACTTGATATTCATCTGCGAATAAAGTGATAAGAGATAATTGGGCTAAAGAGTCCCACTCTTCCGTTTCTTGATATTCAAAATCAGGAGTTAGCTCTTCTACTTCCAACTCTAGGATCTCAGCTAGTTCTTCCAAAAAAACAGTCATTTATACATCCAACTTAATTAGTTTACATAGTGTAAGTTCATTGACATCAATCAAGGTCGCCCCCCAACTCAGACCTACACCAAAGCCTGATAATAGTGCTTTTTTACCCTCAAAGCCCGAATTCTTCATCCAAGATGATAAAATCGACATTGGGACAGTTGCGGACGAAGAGTTACCATAAATAGTCACTACCTCTGAAGGTAACTGCTCTTCCGTTACCTTCAGTGCTGAACGGAAACGATCCAAGATAAACTTATTTGCTTGATGAAAGAAAAAGTAGTCAATCTCTTCTGGTTTTGTGTTCGTTTCAATAAACTCTTTAATAAAATTGATTACCGTTGTTTGAGTAAACGTAAAAACATCTCTACCTTGCATGACCAAATGCTCAGAACAACGCCAATTTCCTTCTTCGTCCTCAGCAAGAGCGGCAGTATCAGAGGTACAAGGGTTTACCATACCACCTGATGGGATCATTAAAGCTTTTGCTCCTTTACCATCATGTTTGATCTCAAGAGGGGCCTTCACATTTTCCGCTCTTCTTTCTATTAAAGTGATAGTAACTGCATCCCCAATAAGAGGGTATGAGTTACGATCTTTTAAAGAAACCTTACGGCTTAAAACATCACCAGCAATTAGCAACACTTTTTGCGCATCACTATTACGAACTAGGCTCGAAGCTTCAAACAAACCTCGAATATAGCCATTGCAACCATCGTTGATGTCCATGCAATAACAATCGGTTTTAAAGTCAAAAGCGCCATGTACTATCGAAGCCGTTGACGGAATTGGGTAATCAGGAGTTTGAGTTACCACCAAAATTCCATCCACATCCTGATAGTCGCACCCAAGAGTGGTTGACAGGTCCTCAAGCAAAGGAAAAATCATATCAGTGAGCGCCGTTTCTTTTGAAACAACATGATGTTGATTGTATCCCATTAGCTTCTTCAGCTTTTTAGAACTCTGCTCTGTGTGTGAGTAGTTTTTTATCTCATCATCAAAGTAAGAAATATGCTTTGGAACGGCTGCGACTATCCCTTTCAGCGAGATATTGCCAATATCACTTTTCATAAATTAACCTTGAATCGTTTTAAGATACTCACCAATAACATGCGGCGAAACAAAATTCTCAGGAACCAAACCTTCACCAGGAATTGAAATAGCTAGCTGAGCTTCGATCTCACTTACTAGGACTAACAAATCAAAAGAGTCCAACAGACCTGATTCAAAAAGTTCAGTATCTTTAGCAAACTCATGTTCTGGTTTCATTGTGGTTAAGATTGCTATAATTTTTTCACACATACTACTATTTAACCTTTACAAATTCTTGTAGTGCTTTCTCTGAAAAAGCTTTTCTATTTAACTTACCATTTGGCGTAAAAAGCATTTCTTGTACAAAGCCAATCTTGCTTGGAATCATGTACTTTGGTAAACGTTTCGTCAGTGCAACTTTAAGCTCAACTTCACTCATCGAACTACTGCATTGAACAAAAGAATAAAGCACTTTATCTTCTGATAAATAACCAACAACACACTGTTCGACAGCATCTAGCTCCATGATCTGAGACTCAATTTCACCAAGTTCTATACGATAGCCATTGTGCTTAATCTGGAAGTCTTTTCTACCAATATAATAAATTAAACCATCAACAAGTCTAACCAAGTCTCCGGTACGATAGATCATATCAATGTATTTATCTTGAAGTGGGTTTTGACAAAATACCTCTTCTGTTTTTTCTGAGTTAGCCCAATACCCAAGCGCTAAGCTAGAGCCTCGAACGCACAATTCACCTTCATCATTACGTTGGTCGTTTTCATCTAGGATTAGAATTCCTGAGTTATGGCAAGGGATCCCTATAGGTAAGCTATCCCCATCCCAGTCTGACGGCACATCATAGTAGGTGCAATCAACGGTAATTTCTGTTGGTCCGTACAAGTTAGAGTAATGAGCATTAGGATGCTTATCTAACCAGTACTTAATCGTCTTCGCTGGCATTACTTCCCCAGCAAACAATACATTCTTCAAGCATGGCAATTGAAACTGATCAAGTAACTTAAGGTTCGCAATATTTACAAGCAATGAAGGAACCCAGAAGATCGTTGTTATTGCTTTTTCTTTCAGGTATTCAAGTGTTTTCTGAGGAAAAATAAACACGCTTTCAGGAATAACATGCAATTCTGCCGCATTAGACAACGCCAAATAGATGTCTAAAGTCGAGTTATCAAAGAATAGTGGTGCTTGACTACCAATAATATCAGCCTTGCTCACTTCATAGGCTGAATTAGCCCAATCAATATAATCAATAACACTAGAATGGCAAATAGTGACACCTTTTGGTGTGCCTGTAGAGCCTGAAGTAAAAATTATATAACATGGATCTTTATCAATAACGGTTTGATTAAACTTTTCGATATCAGCCCAAATATCTTGCATAGGTAGCTTAGATGTTGGTATTTCATCGATATTAATAGTTGAAATTGGACTATCTAATTCTAATGAATTTAATAAATTTCGAGACGTTTCATCATAAAGAACAAGACAATCTTGAAGGTTAGATAAGATCTTTAATAGTCGTTCTTTAGGTGAGTTAATGTCTACGGGGCAGTAAATCCCTCCAGCCATTGTCGCAGAAAAGATCATGGAGAGTGCATTTACAGATTTTTTCGCAAACACAACAATCGGCTTGTTTAAACTTCCCTGCTGTCTTAGTTGCAATGAGATAGCATATGACTTTGCTGTACTTTCTGCATAAGTCAAAGAGTGGATCGAATCCGAAACACAAATATTTTCTGGATGTTTCATCGACGATGCTTGTAGATATTTCAGGATGCTGTTTCTCATCTTATACTCTC
The DNA here is from genome assembly GCF_033339495.1 of Vibrio sp. 2134-1. NCBI lineage: Bacteria > Pseudomonadati > Pseudomonadota > Gammaproteobacteria > Vibrionales > Vibrionaceae > Vibrio > Vibrio sp. 2134-1. Next base: position 178,353 of record NZ_JAWOUS010000007.1, on the reverse strand, counting down.
TTTTTGCAACCAATCATGATTTTTTAAGTATTTGTTTTATCTTGTTTACCATTGATTCACACAAATCAAAATATATAGGCAAGCATAAGATCCTTTTACTAGTCGAGCGACTAACTTCACATGGAGTTCCTTCATGACCATAACTATCGACAAGATCTAAACTTGGATAAAAGTACCTTCTTGGAAAAATGTTATTCGCTTCCAAGTTAGCCTTAGCTCTAAGTAATGACTGCTCCGAGTCAAACACGATTGGTACGTACGCACCATTAGGTTTTGAGCTATCCGACCAATATTGCATTTGGAAAACATCAGAAAGGTGGGTTTGATAACTTTGCCATAAGCCTCTTCGCTTGGTCATGATACTTTCTATATCATCTAGAACACAGTGACCCATAGCGGCTTCAAACTCATTCATCTTGGCATTGGTTCCAACACCTTCTATTGAATCCGGTCCTGTTATTCCAAAGTTAATCATAGAGCGTACTTTAGCTGCTAGCTCATCACATTGTGTAATCACAGCTCCACCCTCTATCGTGTGGAATAACTTTGTGGCATGGAAACTTAATGTACTTATATCACCGTACGTTAATACACTTTTTTTATTTAGGTCCACACCAAAAGCATGAGCGGCATCATAGATAACTTTTAGACCGTGCTTGTTTGCTATAGCTTGAATCTCATTTACTTTACATGGGTTACCAAACACGTGCACCGGTACTATTGCAGACGTTTTTTCTGTAATAAGATCTTCAATTAAATCAGGATTGATATTAAAGGTATCACTTTCAATATCACAAAAAACAGGGGTTAAATTTTCCCAATTAAGCGTGCTTGTGGTCGCAGCGAAAGAGAAAGGTGTTGTGACCACCTCTCCAGCTAGATTAAGTGCTTTGTAAGCAACTTGAAGTGCCAATGAGCCATTTGCAACCAATATAACATGCTTAACACCAAGATACTCAGCTAGTCGAGATTCTAAATCCTTAACGAGAGGACCACTATTGGTCAACCAACCGCTCTCGTACACACGATCAACATATTGTTTATACTTATCTTTTGACGGTAGATATGGTTTTGTTACAGGAACAATTTCATTGCTCATCATTTAATATCTCATTGCAACTAACGAGTAGTGCTATTTTTGTTCGGTGACTAACTCGGAAAGGTAACGTCCGTAATCATTTTTTTGCATCGGTTTTGCAATGGATAGTATCTGGTCTCTTGTTAACCACCCATTGCGCCACGCAATCTCTTCTAAACAGGCAACTTTAAGACCTTGAACATTTTCAATGGTTTGAACAAACGAAGAAGCTTCATGTAGGCTTTCATGCGTTCCAGTATCTAACCAAGCAAAGCCGCGCCCTAGTAATTGAACATTCAGGTCACCTTGCTCAAGGTACATTTGGTTTAGCGTCGAAATCTCTAATTCACCACGAGCTGAAGGTTTGACTTTTTTTGCCAATTCGACGACTCGGTTATCATAAAAATACAGCCCAGTGACAGCATAATTGGATTTAGGCTTTACTGGTTTTTCTTCAATCGAAATCGCCTGCATATTGGCATCAAATTCTACAACGCCAAATCGCTCAGGATCTTTAACCTGATAACCGAATACCGTCGCGCCACGGGTCTTCATCGCAGCTTGCTGAAGGATAGGTGTGAACCCTTGCCCATAAAAGATGTTGTCACCCAGCACCAAACATACTGAGTCATCGCCAATGAATTCTTCACCAATGATGAAGGCTTGAGCTAAGCCATCTGGGCTTGGTTGAATCGCGTATTGCAACTCAATGCCAAACTCTGAGCCATCACCTAATAGACGCTGAAAACCCTCCTGGTCTTCTGGCGTGGTGATGATCAAGATTTCACGAATGCCCGCAAGCATAAGTACTGACAACGGGTAGTAAATCATTGGTTTGTCATAAACCGGCAGTAACTGCTTAGAGACACCGCGTGTAATAGGGTAAAGGCGAGTGCCCGAGCCACCTGCTAAAATAATGCCTTTCATTATTCGCCCGCTCCTAATCGCTCTAAACTGTATGAACCATCAAGCACACGTTGCCACCATTGTGGGTTGTTTAGGTACCATTCGACGGTTTTGCGAATACCGCTTTCAAACGTTTCTTCTGGCGTCCAGCCAAGCTCTTGAGCAATCTTGGTGGCATCAATTGCGTAGCGCACATCATGACCAGGGCGATCTTTCACATACGTGATCAAAGATTCATAAGACTCAACACCTGCAGGTTTGTTTGGTCGCAGCTCTTCAAGTAGCGAGCAAATGGTTTTCACCACTTCAATATTCGCTTTTTCATTGTGACCACCAATGTTGTAGGTTTCACCGACTTCACCTTCGTTGACCACTTTGTAAAGCGCGCGAGCATGGTCTTCCACAAACAGCCAATCTCGGATCTGCATACCATCACCATACACAGGCAACGGCTTGCCATCGAGGGCATTTAGAATCATCAGAGGGATCAACTTCTCTGGAAAGTGATACGGGCCATAATTGTTGGAGCAATTAGTGATAAGTGTTGGTAAGCCATAAGTACGTTGCCAAGCGCGAACCAGGTGATCGCTCGAAGCTTTAGATGCAGAATATGGGCTGCTCGGCGCGTATGAGGTGGTTTCGGTGAACAAATCGTCCGTACCCTCTAAATCGCCATACACTTCATCCGTAGAAATATGATGAAAACGGAATGCCGATTGGCGCGCTTCATCTAGGTTCGACCAATATTGACGGGCCGCTTCGAGCAGATGGTAAGTGCCCATCACGTTGGTCTCAATAAAAGCAGCAGGACCATCAATAGAACGATCGACATGAGACTCAGCCGCCAAATGCATCACCCTATCGGGTTGATGCTCTGAAAACACGCGATCTAGTTCAGCTCGGTCACAGATATCCACTTGCTCGAAGTAGTAACGTTCACTCTCTGAGACATCAACCAGTGATTCTAGATTCCCTGCGTAGGTCAGTTTATCTAAATTGATGACGGTATCTTGGGTGTCACGAATGATATGTCGGACAACAGCTGACCCAATGAAGCCTGCTCCACCGGTTACTAATATTTTCATTACAAATGTTACCTACGTTAATTTTTGTGCCATCAGATACACATGAATACTTTATGATTATTGTAGTTTATAGACTCACTCGAGCATCGTTAGACTCAAGAAGGCTTACTTAGAGCAATCAATATAAAATGATAAAAAACTCAATTAAGATTGAGAAGCATAACCGTCCTGAAAATGTTCAAAATCGGATTCTTGCCAAATAATCTGTCGCTTTAAACGCTCTTTATTAAATGAACGCAGAAGTCTATTTAGATTTTGATGCTTCCAGTCACCAGAAGTTTCAAAACGACACTTATCAAAATCGATAATCCATACCTTATCTTTGTCGTCGATCAAGATATTGTGGATATTCAAATCGGTATGGTTAACGCCAACCTGATGCATCTTGGCAATTTCTTGCCCTATTTTCTGATACATTTCTACCGATAAAGACTGTTCTTGCAAGATACTAACCAGATCTCTGGCGTTTGGGATTCGCTCACTTAATAAATCAGCTTGATAGAAGAGTCCTGACTTTACGGCTCTTGCTGCAATAGGACGAGGAACGTGCACCCCAGCCTCAATTAGCGCCAACAAAAGCTGAAACTCTTGCGCACAACGGGTGTTATCCCAGCCAGAGAACCAATAATGATCGTTAACTAACTTCCCAAACAAACCGCCACGACGGTAATGACGTAGTGCCGCTTGCATGTTCTCTAGTTGGATAAACCATGTCGTGCCTCGCCCCGTCGCACTGCCAACCACCTTGTCTAAGGACTGCCAGTATTCCGCATCAAATATCGGTTGGCTAGGGTCTGTAATGATCTCGTCATCAAACCAGATCACTTGGTTGTTGTTTTTATACTGTTGAGTCATGCGCTCACCCTCTAGCCTAAATACCGGCTGGCTAATATATACAACCAAGTAAATGCAGCAAACGCCAAAGCAACCATAACGGCAGCAGAGCCTATATCTTTAGCTCGCCCACTGAGTTCATGCCGTTCAATACCGATACGATCCACTACCGCCTCAATCGCTGAGTTTACAAGCTCTACAATCAAGACTAATACCACGACCCCGATCATTAAGATACGCTCAACCATGCCGACATCCACTAGCCAAGCCAAAATCACAGCAATACTCAACAGAGCCAACTCTTGTCGAATGGCAGCTTCATGCTTAAAAGCCGCTTTTAATCCTTGGATCGAATAACCCGTCGCTTTAACGATGCGCTTTAGCCCGGTGTTACCCGGCTTGCCAGATTCTTGCGATTGATGTGGTGTTGTCTTTGACATTGCAGAACACTTATCAGTACTTAGCTATATTCGAGCCGTGTATTTTACATTTATTGGGGATGTCTGCATAATTTACCTGCCTCTATTCATCGAATCAGACAATAATTATGTTCACTTCTGCCCCATCGTCACTATGCGTCTTGCGTTTGTCCGCTATCGGAGACGTTTGCAATACTATCGCCAGCATTCAAGCTATTCAGAAACACTGGCCTTCGACCCAGATTACTTGGATAACGGGTAAACTTGAAGCCCAGTTATTAGCCGCCATCGATGGTGTAGAAGTGATTGTTTTTGATAAAAAAGCGGGACTTGATGGCTACAAATCACTTTGGCGACAGCTGAAAGGCAGAGAGTTTGATGCGCTATTGCATATGCAGTACGCGATTCGAGCGAGTGTCGCAACGTTGGGCATTAAAGCAAAATACAAACTTGGTTTCTCTTCTGATAGAAGCCAGGACTTTCAAACACTATTTACCAATGTCAAAGTGCCTTCCCCGCAATCTCTGCATGTCGCAGATGGCTTAATGGCCTTTGCCCATCAAATTGGGGTACCAAAGGCAGGACTAGACTGGGTACTTTCTTATTCAGACCACGATCAAGCTTGGGCAGAGTCTCATATTTCTCGTAGTAAACCTAACCTGCTGATTGTGCCTGGTGCGAGCAAAGCTTATAAAAACTGGAACGCGGAAGGTTATGTGGATGTGATTCATCACGCCAGAGCAAAAGGCTGGAACGTGATTCTGGCAGGCAGCCCTGCTCAGGTAGAATTGGATCTGGCAGAGGCCATTCAATCTCGCTTGGAAGAACCGTGTCTAAATTTAGTTGGACAAAGTTCAATTCTGCAAATGCTTGCGTTAATAGATAAGGTTGAAATGGTCATCGCCCCCGATACCGGACCAGCACACATGGCGAATGCAATGAAAACACCAATCATCGGGCTCTATGCACACCATAATCCGCTGCGAGTGGGACCTTACCGTTATCTAAAATACGTTGTCTCAGTGTATGAAGAAACGATCTTTGCGGAAACAGGTAAAAACAGTCACGAGTTAAGCTGGCGAACTCGCGCTAAAGATGAAACGGCAATGAACCGCATTACCAGCACTCAAGTAATGAGCATGTTCGATCAAGTCTTAGAAGATTTGTATCCTCAATACCAGTAAACTTACTGTCTTGATTTGTTAAGAAGGAAATGACCTTGTCCAAACCAACCTTAGCCGTTGCCTTAATTGTAAAAAATGAAGAGAAGCACTTACAAGCTTGTCTAGACACAGTAAAAGATTGGGTCGATGAGATTGTCCTTCTAGACTCGGGCAGCACTGATCGCACCGAAGAAATCGCCCGACAATACACAGATAAGTTTTACACCAACCTAGATTGGCCAGGATTCGGTAAACAGCGCCAACTGGCGCAGCAATACGTTACGGCAGACTACGTTTTGTGGCTTGATGCGGACGAACAAGTCACTCCAGAGCTAAAAGAAAGTATCTTACACGCGGTATCAGCCAATAAGCCGAACGTTTTATACAAACTTAATCGACTAAGCTCAGCGTTTGGTAAGTTCATCTACCATTCTGGTTGGTCTCCAGACTGGATTGTGCGCTTATATCGCACCGAATATACACAATATAATGATTCGCTCGTTCATGAAAAAGTTGATGAGAAAAACTATCAAACTGAAAAACTGGATGGTCGACTGCATCACTACACTTACGAGCACCTTCATCATTACATCAATAAAACCACTGGCTACCTCAAGGCCTGGACGGATGAACGTGAAGGTAAAAAGAAAGCGGGTTTAACGACCGCTATCGTTCACGCTCTTGCTAGCTTTTTGAAGATGTATGTTCTCAAACGAGGCTTCCTTGATGGCAAGCATGGCTTCATTCTAGCTTGGCTAAGCATGCACTCTACTTTTGTAAAATATATCGATCTCTACTTACGTGAACAGGCAAAAAAATCATGAAAACGACTTTAATTATCACCACTTACAACTGGAAAGAAGCATTAAAAGCGGTGTTAGAAAGCGTGAAACGTCAAACCGTTTTGCCTGACGAAGTCATTGTTGCAGATGATGGCTCTCGAGAAGACACCAAAGCAATGGTTGACCAAATGCGTGAAGGTTTTCCGGTTCCACTGATTCATAGTTGGCACGAGGATAATGGCTTTCAGCTTTCAATGAGCCGCAACCGTGCGATCGCCAAAGCATCAGGTGACTACCTCATCATGATTGATGGCGACATGGTGCTGTCCCAAACGTTTATTGAATCACATAAGCAAGTCGCAAAACCAAATTGGTTTGTGCAGGGTGGACGTGTGTTAACGGATGAAAGCTGCAGCAAGGCCATCATGGAAAACGGCTTAGTGCCTTCCATTTTCAGCAAAGGCATTCGCAATCGTAAAAACTGCATCACCAACGCCTTGCTATCGAAATGGTTCTCTTACGAGCGTAATAACGATAAAGCCACTCGCGGCTGCAACATGGCGTTTTGGCGACAAGATGTCATCGAGGTGAATGGCTTCAACCAAGATTTTGTTGGATGGGGACGCGAAGACAGCGAGTTTGTTCATCGCATGTTGAATGCGGGTAAGTCACGTCTTTACCTAAAATTTGCAGGTGTAGGCTACCACTTGTACCACGTAGAAAACTCTCGCGCGTCACTCGGACAAAATGACGAGATTTTAGAAAACACAATTAAAAACAAGCTTAAACGCTGTGAGAATGGTGTTGATCAATTTCTAGAAGCTTAAGATTATAAAAAAGGGGCGTTTCGCCCCTTTTTATTGTTGCTGAGATAAAGCGAAGTACTTATCGGCAACCATCAATGAGATCAAACGCTCTTTACGTTTATCTTTGAACTGCTCAACCCACTGGTGCGCATTTTCAATGATCGCTAATGCTTCTTGCTCATTCGCTAGGTAATAATCCATCTTTTCGGGCAAATCCGAATAGTCATCCTTCACTTCAACATAGTGGACGCCTGCCTCTAACTTACCTTCCATAAACCAAGTCTCATATTTTGGCTTTGACATAATAACCAAGGAGTTAGACGACATAGCCCACTTAAGGTTGGTGGCCACATCATTGCCTTCTATACAGAGCAAAAACTTATACTGCAGTTGCTCTTCAATACTCATAAAGCCCTTTTCCCATGGTTTCCCTTCTACCGGGCGGGTCTGGCCAATATTGCATTGCGGATGGTTGTAAAACGCATGAATCACCTTTTTACGATGCGGCTGAAAACCCACGCCGCGCCACGCTACCATGTCCTTTTTATCTTGATAGCGAACAGGATCGTCAATAAATTTAAAATGACGAACTTGATTAAGTTTCAACACCACTGAATTTTGGTTGTTACCAAAAATAGGGCGGCTTTTTATAAAGCTCGGTACATTGGGGATGTGTGTAACATCGCCATTGATGTAGTTAAACGCAAAACTGGAAGGGAAATAGCGTACAACTTGGCGAAGATCGAAAAAATACGTCCAGCCTTTCGTTTTTTTGAATGTATCGATGGTCGAGTAACTTTGTTCTCGGCTATCGACTGAAAACGGCGTTTCACACTTATTGTAATAGTTCACCCGCTCAAGACAGCGTTGCAGCTCTGCCTCGGTCAGATTCGAAAGTAAACGCTTGGCTTGTGCTCGATATACAAAGCGAGGGATAAGTGTCGAGAGAGCGTTTGAGAAATAATAAGGGAACTTACTGTCTTTCATTCAGTTTTTCCCCAATCGCGATGGCTACTGGCTTGGGAACGAATTGTTCGATACTTCCGCCATGAATCGCTACTTCTCTCACGATAGTCGACGATAAAAACGCAAACTCTTCTTCAGGAGTTAAAAATACGCTCTCGATTCCTGGTAATAGCTTTCGGTACATGTTGGTCAGTCCAAACTCGTATTCAAAGTCTACCGTTGTTCGTAAACCACGAATAAGAACCTTAGCTTTCTCATCTCTCGCGAAATCCACTAATAACCCGGAGAACCCCTTTACCGTCACACCAGGTAAATGCGCTACAACGTCCTGCATCAGTGCAACGCGCTCTTCCAATGAAAACATAGTGTTCTTCGATGGGCTTGCGGCTACGCCAATCACAACCTCATCAAACATTTCGTGAGTACGTTCTATTAGATTGAGGTGACCATTAGTCACTGGATCAAAAGTGCCCGGATAAATGACTTTCATATAATTTACTAAGTTATTCGAAACTGATTGAATTATTGAGGCTCGAACGCAAGATTACAACAACTTAAGCTCGATAATAGCTCGACTTACTTCTGACACTCACTACAAAAGAAGGTATTACGTTGGCCAATCTTTAGCTCTTGAAGTCGTTCGCCGCACTCTGGGCATGGCTCTCCTGCTTTTCCGTAAACCAATAACTCTTGTGCAAAGTAACCCGGCTTTCCATCGGCTTGCGCAAAGTCTTTCAGCGTAGTCCCACCTTGCGTAATGGCAATCTCAAGTGTCATTTTGATATTTTCAACAAGTAACCCCCACTCTTGAGAAGTCAACTTACCTGCGGGCCTTGAAGGGTGAATTCGAGATTTAAACAACGACTCATTCGCGTAGATATTTCCGACACCAACCACGACTTTGTTGTCCATGATGAACTGCTTGACGGCAACACGCTTATTTTTAGCTTTCTCCGCTACATATTCCGCATTGAACTCTTCAGTTAAAGGCTCAGGCCCCATGTTTGCTAGCACAGCATGTGACTCGCCAGGAGCACACCACAGCCATGCCCCAAAACGACGCGGATCGTTATAACGCAGTATTTTTCCACTGCTTAGTTTGAGATCCACATGATCGTGCTTTGCTGGCGGAAAGTCAGCATCTAGAACACGTAAAGACCCCGACATGCCCAAGTGAACAATGGCTGTACCTGTGTTTGTCTCGATCAGTAAGTATTTCGCACGACGGCTAATCGCACGGATCACCTGCCCTTCCAATTTTTTAAGCTCTGTAGGAATATCCCAGCGCAATTTAGGCGTTCGAAAAGTAAACGACTGGATCGTTTGTCCAACCATGTGAGGGCTAATCCCCATACGGCTCACTTCAACTTCTGGCAACTCAGGCATTAGATTCTCCAATTCACCGGCTAATAGTTCTCGCTGCTAGCATAATCGAAAAGAAAAACGATAAATAGGGAGGCTTATTAGGGGTATAGACGCAAAAAGGCTCTACTCTGGCATAAGGTAGTTTTCATCGACGGAGATAGCGACCCATTTGTCTTGCCAGGTTTTAAATAGCCAAAAATCAGGTAAACGAAAGAAAGTCACCCGCTGCGGCTCTTCGAGATCCTGATACCAAACTTCTACCGTTTCAGGTACCGTCAGGTTAGGTTTTAAATGATCGTACTGTTCTGAGGTGAGCTCGGTCCCTTCCAATGATTGCCAGTGTGATACAAGTTCACTGATCGGTGCATCAACTTTGATGTTGGATTGCCATCGTCCATCATGCAGTTCAAACTCCCAGCCACTATAGTACAAAGACTCCACCGTATAGTCGGAGCGAAGTACATTTGGGTAAGGGTCTGCTTGGTCTGTTAATAGGTAAGTTTTGATCCACATCGGCGCATTTAAGATCACTATAAACGCGATAATGCCCAGAATAAGAATATTGTTCCATCGGCGGCGACGAGCCGGACTCACACGCATAACCATCTCTACTCTCTTATCGTTATGAGTAAATTACCAAAGAGTATTGAGCTTGACTAGAACAACGGTGTGCAAGTGAGTAGGGAGTGGTGACTAAGCGGCAGAGAGCGATCAATCAAAAATTCGAGTATAGAGTCGGACCAGTAAAATAACTTCAGCAGTACTTTATAATCCGATGACGTACTGAACACTTTATCTTCAGCACTTTTATTCAGGTAATAAAAAACCCAACTCGAAAGTTGGGTTTTTCAATTCATCAAAGAGACTGAAACCAATTATTTGATTTTTGCTTCTTTGTACATAACGTGCTGGCGAACTACTGGATCAAACTTTTTGATCTCAAATTTGCCTGGCATGTTACGCTTGTTCTTATCAGTTGTGTAGAAGTGGCCTGTACCTGCAGAAGATACTAGACGGATTTTCTCACGAACGCCTTTCTTTGCCATTGCTTATTTCCTCTTAAACGTTTTCGCCACGTGCACGCATGTCTGCAAGAACAGTATCAATACCTTTCTTGTCGATGATGCGCATACCTTTAGCAGATAGACGTAGTTTAACAAAACGTTTTTCGCTCTCTACCCAGAAACGATGAGTTTGTAGGTTCGGCAGAAAACGACGCTTAGTAGCATTTCGTGCGTGTGAACGGTTGTTACCCGTTACTGGACGCTTACCAGTTACTTGGCATACTCGTGACATGAATGTCTTCTCCAAAATCGTTTCAGCTCGATATCAACCTTGGTGGCCGAACCTCTCTATCTCTCGAAAAGAAGTTAGAGGTTAAGAACCGCTATGGAAAATCCATACAAGGCTATCAAAGGTCGCGCATTATACTAACTTGATATGCATTGCTCAAGACCCGAACAGATCCTTTTTACAGGTTTTCGTGATCTTTTTTTAGACAGCAGATTTTTTTAGCAGTCCAAGCTGAATTCAGTTAAAAATTTAGTGGCGTGGATGATAGCAGATTTTTAGCAACTAACAACCTAAAAAACGCACAGTTACATCCAGCCTCTTTCAGCAAAAGAGACACTTTCCCCATCTCCGATGACGAAATGGTCCAAAATACGAATATCCACCAATGCTAATGCGTCGGTGAGACGCCTTGTAATCCTTCTGTCAGCTTGGCTCGGCTCAGCAACGCCTGAAGGATGATTGTGCGCCAAAATCAAAGCCGCCGCGTTATGATGCAGAGCACGCTTAACAACTTCTCTCGGATACACCGACGCTGCATCCAACGTTCCTTCAAATAAAATTTCATCTTTTATCACTCGGTGCTGGTTATCGAGAAAAAGAATATAAAAAGCCTCTCTTTGCCGATCCCTTAAAATAGAAGACAGATATAACTTAGTTTGGTCGGGGCTGGTTAAGGCATCACCACGCTTTAGCGTCTCCGCCAAGTAACGTTGTGTCATTTCTAGTACCGCTTGCAACTGAACATACTTGGCTTGCCCTAATCCTTTGTGACGACAAAACTCTTCTTCTGATGCTGAAAATAGTTGTCTGAGCGAACCAAAGTCTTGAATAAGGAAGTCTGCAAGCTCAATCACGTTCATTCCGCGGGTGCCTGTGCGCAAGAAGATGGCCAGCAGTTCGGCATCGGTCAAAGCTTGCGGCCCTCGTTGCAGTAGCTTCTCTCTGGGCATGGACTCATTTGGCAAAGCTTTCAGTATCATCTGATGTCCCTTTATATGGAAAGTGTCCCTATTCCACAAAACAAAAAGCGAAAGTCGAGTATGACTTTCGCTTTCTTCGTACCATCAGTGCTTTCCATGCAACTTAACAGTTCATCAGAGTTTAAAGTTGCCAACCAAGCCGTGAATTTCCGTTCCAGACTGTGATAGCTGCGTGCTGATTGACTCGGCATGCTGCAACGTCTCATTAATGTTGTTCACGATCTGTTGAATAGCCACTAAGTTTTGGTTGATGTCTTCTGCAACCGCACTTTGTTCTTCTGCGGCAGACGCGGTTTGAATACCCATATCTCGAATTGTTCCGATAGAATGATGAACACCAGAAAGAGATTGCTGAATGAGCGCGGACTCTTCCGCCGTTTTTACACCTCGTTTTTGGCTCACCGACATCGTACTGACCGCTCTTGATACACCATTTTGTAGCTGCTTGAGCATGTCGCCAATTTCATGAGTACTATTTTGTGTACGACTGGCTAACGAGCGTACTTCATCCGCAACGACGGCAAACCCTCGACCTTGCTCACCGGCTCTAGCCGCTTCAATCGCCGCATTTAGGGCCAACAAATTCGTTTGCTCGGCTATCTCGCCAATCACATCCAGCACTTTGGTTATTTTTTCGGTCTGTAAACTCAACTCAGAAATTGCATCTGACGTGCTGTCTATCTCCGTCACGAGTTCGGTAATGCCTTCTATTGCTTGCTCGACCTCATGCTGAGCGGCGGTGACTTGACTGTTGGCATCGTCAATTGCCTGCGCGGTCGCATTAGTATTGCTGGCTACTTCTTTGGCAGTCATGCTCATTTGCGTCACTGCCGTCACGACTTTGTCCGTCTCTAAACAGTGATCCTGCATTTGACCGCTCGCTTGGCTGGTCTGAGTGTTCAGGCTTTGAGAAACGGTCTGTACTGTCGTCGCAGAGCAATGAATGTCCTGCATCAGTGGGTGCAGCTTATCCATAAACTCATTAAACGCGGCCGCCACTTCACCGACTTCATCCTGACTTTCGACTTTTAAACGAGCCGTTAAGTCACCGCCGCCTGCGGCAACATCTTTTAATGAAGCCGCGACATGTTGTAATGGCTGAATGCCTTTAGACACCACGATACTGGTGAGAACACTGGTAATGATCAATCCAATAACGGAAATCAACACGGCAGATAACGTATGCTCTTTTAGCTCTTGAGTCTTTAACTCTCTGTGCATCGCAACTTGCTGGTCGATGTCATCAATATAAACGCCAGTACCTAAAACCCAGTCCCATTTCGATAGATATTCTGCATAGCCCAACTTAGGCGCTTGTGCGTCAATGGTCGGTTTGTGCCACGAGAAATAGAGGAACCCATCCCCTTTTTGAGAAGCGTCAATCAAGCCCGCAATAACTGCGACCCCATTTTCATCTTTTAAGTCGTAAAGGTTTTTACCCTCTAATGCAGGTTTGATGGCGTGCAACGTATTCACACCTTGAGAGTCGTAGGCAAAAAAGTAACCATCGCTTTCAAAGCGCATGGCTTTCAGAATTTCTTTTGCTGCCTCTTTATTACTTCCATTTACATCCGCGTCGTATAACGGTTTTATCGCCGTCACGCCCATCATCATGTAGGCTTGTAACTCTTTCTTTTTCGTTTCGATGAGCTCTTGCCTGTCTCTTGCTAGCTCCGCTTCCAAACTTTTACTGCTGTTGATGTAATACACCACTGAGATCAACGTAGTGATCAACAACAGCGGAATTAGGGTTATCAGCAGCAATTTGTTTCGACTTTTCAACACCATGGTTTCCACTACCTCTTTTTCTTTTCAGACTTGCAAACTCCGCGCAACTTGTCTGTGAGGTAGGCGAGAATTTTCCCTTCCTCGGTCAGATTAATACTCTGGAGTTTGATGTGAATTATCTTCTCGTTATATATGCTCGGGCGGTCAGACTTTGAATTGTGTTAAAATCCGGTCATCAAATTGGAGATCTCACATGCAAACACTAGCAGGAAAGAAAATTCTACTCGGCATCAGTGGCGGTATTGCCGCGTATAAATGTGCGGAGCTAACCCGTCGCCTCATAGAGAGAGGAGCGCAAGTTCAAGTTGTAATGACGAAAGCCGCAAAAGAGTTCATTACCCCTTTAACCATGCAAGCCGTTTCGGGCCGTCCTGTCTCGGACAGTTTACTAGACCCAGCAGCGGAAGCCTCTATGGGCCATATTGAATTGGCCAAATGGGCAGATTTAGTGCTATTAGCGCCCGCGACCGCGGACTTAATCGCGCGCATGTCCGCAGGCATGGGGAACGATTTACTTACTACGCTCGTGCTCGCGACGGATTCCCCTGTTGCTGTTTCTCCTGCGATGAATCAACAGATGTATCGCAATATCGCAACCCAAGAGAACATCGCTACGTTAGCGCGTCGTGGTATGCACATCTGGGGTCCTGCGGCAGGAGAGCAAGCCTGTGGTGATGTAGGACCAGGTCGAATGCTGGAACCAATGCAGCTAGTACATCTATGTGAACAGTTCTTTCAACCAAAATTGCTAGAAGGTAAGTCGATACTCATTACCGCCGGACCAACTCGCGAAGCGATTGATCCAGTGCGTTACATTACGAACCATAGCTCCGGGAAAATGGGCTATGCATTGGCGAGCGCCGCAGCGCAGATGGGAGCAAAAGTCACCCTCGTGAGCGGTCCTGTCAGTTTAAATACGCCCGTAGGTGTTGAGCGCATAAATGTTTCCAGCGCACAAGAGATGCAAGAAGCCGTTATGACACATGCAAGCCAGCATGATGCCTTTATTAGCTGCGCTGCCGTTGCCGACTACCGCCCACAAACGATCGCGTCTCAAAAGTTGAAAAAGACAGAAGACAACGACGAAATGGTCATTAATATGGTTAAAAATCCTGATATTGTTGCATCTGTGGCAGCAATGACGGAGAAGCGTCCGTTTACCGTCGGTTTTGCGGCTGAAACCAATGATGTAGCGACCTATGCTCGAGGCAAGTTAACAAAGAAAAACCTCGATATGATCTGTGCAAACGACGTTTCGGTTGCAGGGCAAGGATTTAACAGCAACGACAACGCAATTACCCTTTACTGGCCTGAAGGTGAACTTGCGCTCGCTTTAGAATCAAAAGAAGCATTGAGCTTTAAAATTCTCGAAAAAATGCATCAATTGATGTAACTAACGTTTGAAAACCCTGCCAATTTTTTACAAAAGCTGGCATAAATTTGGTACAAAAATGACAACTAAGGGTGTTAAATCTCCCATTCCACCCTTAGTGGTCTAGTTTGAGGCGAAATAGCGTCTTATAATCCCCTCCGCTCAACTTTGTATTTTGAAAGGAAGTAACTAATGGCCGGCAGTAAAAAATCCAACCGTCGTGAAGAGATCTTACAAGCATTGGCAGAAATGCTTGAATCAACAGATGGCGCTTCACGCATTACTACGGCAAAACTGGCCAAGCAAGTCGGCGTTTCAGAAGCCGCGCTGTATCGTCATTTCCCAAGTAAAGCGCGCATGTTCGAAGGGTTGATTGAGTTCATTGAAGAAGCCTTGATGACACGCATCAACCGTATTCTAGACGACGAAAAAGATACACTAGAGCGTATTCGTATGGTGATGCACCTTATTTTGGCGTTCTCTGAACGTAACCCAGGTCTGACACGCATTTTGTCGGGTCATGCTCTAATGTTTGAAAATGAACGTCTACGTGAACGCATCAATCAACTCTTTGAGCGTATAGAAACACAATTGCGCCAAATCCTGCGTGAACGTAAGATTCGTGAAGGGAAGTCTTTCCCTGTCGAAGAGCGCATCCTAGCTGCGCAAATTCTGGGACAAGTTGAGGGGAGCCTAAACCGCTTTGTGCGTAGCGACTTTAAATACCAGCCGACTGCAAACTTTGACGAGTACTGGGCGCTTTTAAGTGCACAAATAAAGTAAAAGACTATGAGTAAAGACAAATACACGCAGCCCGAGTTTTCTCTTTCACTTCTTCACCCTCGTAACTGGGGCGTATGGCTTGGTTTTGGTCTGTTGGCCATCCTCGTCAATATTCTTCCTTATCGGCTGCTGCTTTCATTAGGTCGTTCACTCGGTAAACTTGGCATGCGCTACGGTAAAAAGCGTGTCCACGTTGCTCAGCGTAACTTAGAATTGGCCTTTCCAGACAAAACACCTGAAGAGATTCAACATATTGTTGAAGAGAACTTCAAAAATACCGGTATGGCACTGATAGAAACCGGAATCACTTGGTTCTGGCCGACTTGGCGCTTTAAAAACCTGATCGTCGAGAAAGATCTCGGCGCACTGCGTGAAAAAGCCAAAGAAGGTAAAGGCGTCCTACTTTGTTGTGTCCATGCTCTTAATCTAGAGATCACTGCGCGTGCTTTCGCCGTGTTAGGCGTGGCCGGGTACGGCGCGTTTCGTCCGCATAATAATCCTGCTTATAACTTTATCCAGTATTGGGGACGGACACATAACGGCAATAAACTGATTGATCGTAAAGATGTAAAAAAGATGATTCGTGTTTTACGCAGCGGTGAGCGTCTGTTCTATTTACCGGATCACGATTACGGTCGCAAAAAATCAGTATTTGTGCCCTTCTTTGCCGTAGACGATGCGTGTACGACAACAGGCACGAGCATTCTGGCGTATACCTCAAAATGTGCGATCATCCCAGGCTCAGGGTTTCGCAATGACGAAGGAAAGTACGACATCATCGCCGATAAGTGCATTGAAGCCGATTATCCACAAAAAGACGAAGTCGCCGCTGCCGCTTATATGAACAAGTATGTGGAAGAAGTCATTCTACGCGCTCCAGAGCAATGGATGTGGCTCCATAAACGCTATAAAACCATGCAAGATGAGCATGTCGAGAAAGGCATTCGCTATAAGTAAGTGGTCAAGGCGATGAATCCAAAAACAAAAAAGGGCAGATGAATATCCATCTGCCCTTTTTACTTTTTCGGAAAAAGTAACCAATTAAATGCCGTATTCTGCGCGGTACGCTTTAACTGCTTCTAGATGCTCTTTGTCTGTGCCTTTCTCTTCAAGGAAAGTCACAAGGTCAGTCAGGCTAACGATTGAGATGATTGCACAACCAAAGTCACGCTCCACTTCTTGGATCGCAGACAACTCACCTTTGCCTTTTTCTTGGCGGTCAATCGCAACCAACACACCAGCAAGGTCTGCGCCATTTGCTTGAATGATTTCCATCGATTCACGAATCGCAGTACCTGCTGTGATTACGTCATCTACTAGCATGATACGGCCTTCAAGCGCAGAGCCTACAAGGTTACCGCCTTCGCCGTGATCTTTCGCTTCTTTACGGTTGAAGCAGTAAGGCGTGTCGACGTCATGATGATCCGCCAGCGCGACTGCTGTTGTCGTCGCGATTGGAATCCCTTTGTACGCAGGGCCAAACAGCACATCAAACTCAATGCCTGAATCAGCGAGCGCGGCTGCGTAAAAACGACCAAGACGCGCTAGGTCACGACCAGTATTGAAAAGACCAGCGTTAAAGAAGTACGGGCTTTTACGGCCAGATTTCAAAGTAAACTCACCAAACTTAAGAACTTCTTTCTCAAGTGCAAACTCAATAAATTCACGCTGGTATGCTTTCATTATTTTCTCTCTATGTCCTTGGTTTCTTGTGTCTCTTCTCGACAATCATTCATTTCTCTATTGTCGAGATAAAAAAATAGCCCCCATAATGGGAGCTATTTAAATCAATTGGCTAACGCCGCCTTCTGCGCTGCGACAATTTCCGTAATGCCGACTTTCGCCGACTCTAGCAGAGCCATCAGCTGCTCGTGACTGAACGGTTCACCTTCTGCGGTGCCCTGAATTTCAATCATCTTGCCTTCTTCTGTCATTACCACGTTCATGTCTGTGTCTGCCGCTGAATCTTCAACGTACTCAAGGTCACACAGAACATCATCACCTAGCAAACCAACTGAAACTGCCGCTACGTGGCCTTTCATTGGGTTTGCTTTTAGCTTGCCGCTATCTACTAGGTGTTGGAATGCATCGGCCATTGCAACACTTGCGCCGCTGATGGATGCAGTACGCGTACCACCGTCAGCTTGGATAACGTCACAGTCAACGGTGATCATGAACTCACCCATGGCTTTTAGATCGACAACTGCACGTAGGCTTCGCGCGATAAGACGCTGAATTTCCATCGTACGGCCGCCTTGCTTTCCACTTGCCGCTTCACGACGAGTACGCGAATGTGTTGCTCGAGGTAGCATGCCGTATTCAGCTGTAACCCAGCCTTTACCTTGACCTTTTAGCCAACGTGGCACAGATTCTTCGACGGTCGCATTACACAACACTTTGGTGTTACCGAACTCAACTAGCACTGACCCTTCAGCATAAGCTGTGTAGTTACGAGTAATTTTGATAGGGCGAACTTGATCCGCCTTGCGATCGTTTGGACGCATGGGCATCTACCTTAAATATGAGGAGAAGACGATTTGGTTGGGCGAAGATTATAACGGAATCGATTCCGGATTCATAGGTTACGCATCTGGCACAACATAAACAATCCATACATCCCGCGCACCTATCGACGCAGCGTGATACACTCTTGAAGTAATTTTCAAAAAATGAAGACAGGAAAATTCGATGATTTACAGTATGACAGCGTATGCACGCAAAGAAGTAAAAGGCGATTGGGGTTCTGCGGTATGGGAAATCCGCAGCGTGAACCAGCGTTATTTAGAAACATACTTCCGCATGCCAGAGCAATTTCGCGGGTTAGAGCCCGTTTTACGTGAGCGTTTTCGTAAGCGCTTAGCGCGAGGCAAAGTAGAATGTAATCTACGTTTTGAAGCAAACCCTGCCGCAAAAGGTGAGCTTAGCATCAATGAAGCGCTTGCTAGCCAGGTAATTAAAGCCGCTGAACAAGTCATGCACATGACTGGTGAACTGAGCCGAATCAATCCATTTCAAGTTATGCAATGGCCGGGGGTAATGGAAACGCCAGAGCAAGACATGGATGCGGTAAATAAAGTGCTACTAGAAGCGTTTGATGGCGCAATGGATGAATTTATTGAAGCGCGCGCTCGTGAAGGCGAGAACATGAAGGCGCTGATTGAGCAACGCCTCGAAGCGATCACATCAGAAGTTGCGAAAGTGCGCGCACGCATGCCAGAAATACTAGAGTGGCAACGTGAGCGTCTGTTCTCTAAATTTGAAGATGCAAAAGTAGAGCTAGACCCATCTCGCGTTGAGCAAGAGCTTATCCTTCTGGCACAGAAATCAGACGTAGCAGAAGAGCTAGACCGTCTTGATTCTCACGTAAAAGAAACCACGAACATTCTGAAAAAAGGCGGCGCAGTGGGTCGTCGTCTAGATTTCATGATGCAAGAGTTCAACCGTGAATCGAACACGCTAGCGTCGAAATCCATCAGCACCGACATCACCGCATCGGGCGTTGAACTGAAAGTTCTAATTGAACAGATGCGTGAGCAGATCCAAAACATTGAATGATCTAAAAGTCATCGAGTATTGAAACAAAAAAGCCCCGCTAATACGGGGTTTTCTTTTATTCGTCTTTTTCTAAGGTACTGTTATCAACGTAGGGCCAATAATGGTGCCCAATTCTGATCAGCAAAGTAGCCGCAGCCAAAATAAACGCAGCCAGAGATAACCACACAACCAAAACTGCATCCAGCTCTTTCATTCCGAGTGTGATGTAGCGGGCGATGGCCATCATCGCGATGTAGATAGGATAGCGTACCGGAATTTTACCGTTCATCACGAACTGCTGCACCATGGCGAGCACTTCCAGATAGATAAACATCAACAGAATATCCGTGAGTAAGACACGCTTCTCTACAAATACGTGCACAAACTCTTGCATCATGGCGTACAACGTCGCCAAGGTAATAGAGACTAATAACACCGCCTCCAAAATATGGAAGATTTTCAGGAAAGGTCGACTAAAGGATTTCGGTAAATTCGACGGCATGGTCCATTATCCAAACAAAGAAAATAGGCCTTGAGTTTAGCATGCAACGATCTTCAATCAATCAGAATAAACATCAGTGCGAATCGACTCCAAGTTCTGGTATTTACTCATAAAAACACTCCGCTTATTTGGCGGAGCGTTTTTGTGTTATAGGACCTGTGGCATCACTTACGCCACTTGCTGCTTTTTTTCAGCTACGCGCTTTTTCTTCCGATATTTAGGGTGAGTGATCGGAATCGCAGATAGGAGTTTTTTGGTGTATTCGTTTTGCGGGTTTGCATAAATTTCTTTAGCGCTGCCTGCTTCTACCACTTTGCCAAAATACATCACGGCAACTTTGTCAGAAACATGTTTCACCACCGAGAGATCGTGAGAGATAAATATGATCGCCAAGTTCATTTCTTGTTGCAGTTGTAGCAATAGGTTCAAGATTTGCGCCTGTACCGACACATCTAACGCAGATACCGATTCATCACAAATCAGCAGTTTAGGCTTCAATGCAATCGCGCGAGCGATACCGATACGCTGCCGTTGTCCGCCTGAAAATTCATGTGGATAACGGTTTACTGCCGTTTCTGGTAATCCCACTTTGATTAAAAGTTCTTTTACCCACTGTTTACGCTCTGTTGGCGTGCCAATTTTATGAATAACAAACGGTTCTTCCAGAATCATACCGATGGTATGACGCTGATTGAGTGACTCCATTGGGTCTTGAAAGACGATTTGCATGTCTTTACGCAGCGAGCGCATCTCTTTAACAGACAATTTAGTGATGTCTTTACCTTCAAAGAAAATCTTACCTTCTGTTGGCTCGTATAACTTTAAGATCGTGCGACCAAGGGTGCTTTTACCACAACCTGACTCACCAACTAGCCCCAGTGTTTCACCTTCAGAAACAGACAGTGAAACTCCGTCTACCGCTTTGATGGTGTAGCCTTTCTTGAACAGCCCTTTACCAGAAACAAAGTGCTGCTTAAGATTTTCAATTCTTAATACTTCTTTTGCCATAACATCCTCTTTTATGACTGGTTCACTTTGCTCAGTTAACTGGCAAACATACTGGCATCAATAGGCTTGATATCGATCATCTGCTTTGGCTCATTATCTAAGCTCGGCATCAACCCCATCAAACGCTCTGTATATGGGTGCTGTGGGTTATCAAACAACTCAAAAATTTCTGCTTTTTCGACAATACGCCCGCCATACATCACGGCAACATCATCACACACTTCTGCCACAACCCCGAGATCGTGAGTGATGAAGATCATCGCCATGCCCGTTTCTTCCTGAAGCTCGTTCATCAGTTCAAGGATAGACGCCTGAACCGTAACATCCAACGCTGTAGTCGGTTCATCACAAATCAGAATATCCGGCTTACAGGCCAATGCCATCGCGATCATGACACGCTGGCGCATACCACCAGATAGATTATGGGGATACTCATTCAATCGCTTCTCTGGCATTGGAATTTTTACTTTTGCCAGCATTTCAATCGAGTACGCCTCCCGCTCCTTTTTGTCGAGCTCAGGTCGATGGAGCTCAAGCACTTCACATATTTGACGACCAATGGTGTGCACTGGGTTGAGCGCCGTCATTGGGTCTTGGAAGATGATCGAAATGCGATCGCCACGCATGGCGTACATCTCTTCCGCAGGCAAATCAACTAGGTTGGTGCCGCGATAATTCACTTCACCTTTAATGATGTTGCCATATGGCTTAGGTAATAGCCCCATGATCGACATTGAGGTTACGCTCTTACCACTACCTGACTCTCCCACCAGACCGAGTGTACGTCCAGCTCGCACATCAAAGTTCACACCATGCAGAACCTTCACTGGCCCATCATCGGTGGTAAATTCAACTTCGAGATCTTTAACACTTAGGATTACATCGTTTTCCATAACCAATCCTTACAGCTTATAAGTGTCATCTACGACAACAACAGGTTCAAAAGCTTTGCCTGACTTCATCGCTTGTTTCGTTTCTTTTTTGATATCACTATCAATCCAGTAAGTGCCATCGCCTATGATTGAACCACTGAACAGCGCCTCTGTCATGCGATTCATTGGCTTATCTGGAAACTTTAACCAGCGCCAGTGACCATAGCGGACATAAGGAACCATGTAGCCTGGGACGATAACGTGAGCATCAATGATGTCACGCTGAATCTCATGACCTAGCTGAATCTTTTTATCCATATCCATGCCAAAACGATACTCGATGATCTTTTCATCCAGTTCAGGCGTGCTGTAGTTTGTGAAAGAGTTAGTTTGCGGCTTGTTCGCATTGACTGAATGGAAATACTCCCAATACGTTGGGATCTCAGACGTACCCATATCTAAGAAAGCCAAATCGTGCTTTTTCTCACGTACGTATTTGAACATGGATGAGCCATCAACTAACTTGAGCTCAATATCCAGCCCTGCTAGCTTGGCTTGCTCACGCAAAAAGGCAATACGAGGAGTATGAACAGGTGTTCCGTAGGTCAGCTCGAAGCTTAAGCGCTCACCTTTATCATTAACACGAATACCATCAGAACCAATTTTGTTAAAGCCTGCGGCTTCGAATGCCTCAGCCGCTTTTGCGGGATCAAACTTCGGTGCCTTAGCATCTGGTAGGGTGTATTTACCATGACCATAACCGGTCGGGTTCGGTTTACGGGAGTAGTCGCCACGCATGACATTCTCTATCATGCCATCAAAGTCAATCGCGTAAGTAATGCCCTTGCGAATGTTTAAATCATCCAGCAAAGGCATCGCGGTGTTCATCCATACACCACCAGCCCCAACTGGGAATTGGTTGTAACCCCAGAACTTTTGAATGTATCCCTTTTGGTAAGGTTCCGTATTCGATTTATCATGCCATAAGCTTGGTAAAACAAGACCAAATGCGTCCAGCTTCCCTTTCTCAAAGTGCTTCATCGCGATATCACTGTCGCGAATCACTGTGATGCGGATTTTGTCGACATTATAACGATGTTGATAATACTTATTGCTGTAACCCCACCAGTCTTCACCGACATGTTTGAAGGTAACACTTTTACCTTTTTTAATGTCATCTAGGTAGTATGCACTGGTCGTTGGTTCACTTTTAAAATTGTAGTAGCGGACAAAGTTGTCATGTATACCGTCACCATTTTCATCTTTTGAAGGATTAGCATAAAAATGTGCGGGACGTGGGCGCAGCGCCCCCATTCGTAACAGCAATTCTTCCGGATTGAACTCTTTCGCCGCCTTAACAGCAAACGTATGAGTGTCGTACTTGATAACATCCGCAATCGTTTTGTTGTAGTAATCGTTGTACCAAGGTTCCAAGATGTCTTTGGAACGATAAAATTTCAGCATGAAAACGAAATCGTCGGCAGTCACAGGTTTGCCGTCCGACCATTTGGCTTCAGGGTTGAGTTTAAAATAGACCGTTTTGTTGTCACCTGCTAACGCCCACTCGTTAGCAAGCTCAGGGATGAACTCTAAAGTATCTGGGTGGCGGACCACCAAGCCTGGTGTTTCATCTAAGATAAAAGAACGTAGCCCTGCATTAGCATCTGGGCCAACACTACGTAACGTCTGCGGGAAAC
Organism: Vibrio sp. 2134-1; assembly: GCF_033339495.1. Taxonomy (NCBI): domain Bacteria; kingdom Pseudomonadati; phylum Pseudomonadota; class Gammaproteobacteria; order Vibrionales; family Vibrionaceae; genus Vibrio; species Vibrio sp. 2134-1. The sequence continues at coordinate 155,120 of NZ_JAWOUS010000007.1, read as the reverse complement.
TTGACATAAAGGTGCGATAAGTCCCTCCACGTTTCGCTTCTGGCGAACCATATTGAGGCTCATCCCAGTTTGTTTGCCAGTCTAAGTCGGTCGGAAGCGTTGCTGACATTGCACCAAAACTCAGGGCGCTCAGCGTGGACGCTAAAAATAATTTCTTCATAAAACTTCCCTTTTTTATGTTTTGCTCACAATGCTCGCTTAAACATAGCGTGTGAATTTTTTCGGGTCGAAAGCCGCTCGAATGGCTTCACCAATAAAGGTCACCATTACCAGAACCAGAACAATAGAAGTCACTACTGACGCAACAATCCATGGCGAATCTAAGTTTGACTTACCTTGTTGCAGTAGTTCACCCCAACTTGGCGTTGGTGGCATCAAGCCTAAGCCTAGGTAATCGAGAGCAGTCAGTGCTGTGATGTTAGCTGCAATAGTGAAAGGCGCTAGGGTTACAATCATCACCATCGTATTTGGCAAGATGTGATTAAACAAGATACGTCCGGTCGATGCCCCTAAAGCACGAGCCGCCATTACATATTCTCGTGCCGCTTCTTTATAGGTCATGGTCCGCATGTACCAAGTCATCCCCATCCAAGTGAAAAGCACGTTAATAGCGACAAAGAGAGCGAACGTCGGTTGAACGATTGAGACAAGAATCATAATGACGTACAAAAACGGGACCATTGACCAGATTTCGATAAGTCGCTGTACAAACAAGTCAAATTTACCGCCCCAAAAGCCCATAGCACAACCGACTGCAGTACCGATCGCGTAGGAGATGGCCATCGTAAGCAACGCAAATCCCATCGCCGTTCTGAATCCGTAGACAAGTCGCGCCAAAATATCGCGACCTATCACATCTGTACCTAAATAATGCTTATTTTCGGCGCTAGGTGCTGTTGGCGGGAAATCACCACTAAAATCTTGTTCATATGGGTTCCATGGCACAAGCGGCAAAATAACAAAGTTGTCGCCCCCTTCGGCCTCAAACGCTTTTTGCAGTACGCGATAATCCGCTTCGCTGGATGACTCTTGGCCGAATTCGCTACCTAAACGTACGTCACTGACAACAGGAAAATAGTAGCTACCATCGAACTTGACGACTAGCGCTTTACTGTTAATCAAAAGTTCGGCGAATAGAGAAAGGATCAACATGATAGAAAGAGCAACAAACGACCAATAGCCTCGTTTGATCTCTTTAAAGTGACGAATTTTCTTTTGAGTTAATGGACTAACTTTAATCATGTTACGCTCCAAACTTCACACGTGGGTCGACTAAAGCAACACAAATATCTGAAATGATGTTACCAATGAGCAGTAACAACGCATTAATGGCGACAATACCCATAACAACAGGGTAATCACGCTCCATGATTGATTCGTAACCCAATAAGCCAATGCCATCAATATTGAAGATAACTTCAATCAGGAAGGCACCGGTCATGAAGAACAACAAAGAGTTACCAAAGTGACTCGCGATTGGAATTAAGCTGTTACGCAACGCGTGCTTACGAACTGCTTTTTTGAAAGGTAATCCTTTCGCAATTGCGGTGCGGATGTAATCTGAGGAAAGGTTTTCCATCAGGTTATTTTTCATTGTCATCGTCAGCGTGGCAAAATCACCAATGAGGTAACAGATCAAAGGCAACACCGCATGCCACATAATGTCTTTAGCGCGTTCAAAGAAGGTTTCGTAATCGTCGAAGTCATCGCCGACAAAGCCTCCCATCGGAAACCATTCCAAGTGATAACTAAATAACGTGATCAGCAATACACCCACCACATAACCTGGTAGCGCGTAGCCTACGAAAATGAGTACTGAAGAAGCGGAATCAAACACAGAACCGTGCTTGAGCGCCTTATAGTAACCAAGAGGAATCGAGATAAAATAACTAATAAAGAAGGTCATGCCGCCATAAAACAACGACACTGGCAAACGCTCTGCGATCATGTCCGAGACAGGCTCGTAGTAACGCGTCGACTCGCCAAGATCTAGCATTACCAAACGACTTAACCACTCGACGTACGCTTCCGTTACAGGTTTATCCAGGCCATAAAACGCATTCAGCTCCGCGATTTGATCGTCAGAAAGGGCCGTATTACCACCCGCAGACGTCATTGATGCGGCGCCGTCCCCCTGGGACTGCATTTGTGACAACATGCGTTCAACAGGTCCGCCAGGCACGAAACGAGTGATAGCAAAGATGAGAATAGTTATCCCGAGAAACGTTGGGATAACCAACGCCAAACGGCGTAAAAAGTACGACAGCATATACAACTTGCTCCTTGTCTACTGTCCAGTTCAAACGGAGTGAAAGAGGATATTTTCCGCCCAAAATGGTGCATATTTATCTCGTAGTAACTAAAACTGTTGAAGCACACTCCCTGCGCCTCAAGAGCTAGACTTTTCTACTACTGCAATAATTTCAGCGTCATATTTATCTTGAATCCACATCAGCTTCAAGTGTTTGAAACCAAAACATGACAAACTTCCTTCGATGTCGAAAAACAGAAATGTTTTTGTAAAAAATTATAAAAAACCACAAAAATAATTCATACAGAATATCAATCTAGGCTGTTTAGAGCCAAAACCCTACATAAAAATGCACCCTACACACATAAATAGACACATAATCCAAGGTTATATTTGACCTAAAAATACGAGTGAGCCCTTTAACCGCAATGGGTATCATATTTTGATACCACCTAATAAGTTCGAGCTAACAAAGTATGGATTCGATATAAAACTCATCTCAGAACAATTCACTGGAAAAATATCTTTTTCCAGATTCAATTACCCACTAAAAAACCATAGGCAAGATAAGTCATTAAAGTTTATAAGAAACACAAAATACGGTGTTTTATTGAAATTTAATATCGATTCATAAACATTATTCGGTTTTTTATTCCGCCTTTTAAATGAAGTCTGGTTATTTACATCTTTTTTACATTTAAGCATCCCCGTTTACCACTGGTTTGACTTCCTTTTTTCATCTCGGTTATACATTGGCCGAACGTTAACGAAATATTAACGTCACATTTGGCCGCTATGCGGCCAGACATAGGAAATAATAATAATCGGAGCAACAAGGATGTATAAAAACACAACCGCTTTATCTGTTGCGATAAGCCTTGCTTTGGGGACAGCAGCAGTTGCAGCCCCAGCAACAGCACTGGCAGAAGAGCAGCAAGTTGAAAAACTTCAAAAGATGAAAGTTACTGGTTCGCGTATCTCCACGACGGATATGGAAGGTCCTTCACCAGTTACTGTTATTAATAGTAAAGACATTGAGTCTAAAGGCTTTAACAGCGCGCAAGACGTATTGAACAGTTTGACCCAAAACACAGGTGGTGTAATGGCTCAAACAGACTCTTTCTCGTTTACACCAGCAGCGCAGTCAGTCAACTTACGTGGCCTTGGCGCGTCGCGCACATTGATTCTTATTGATGGCCGTCGTCTTCCTCAATACCCGCTAGCACAAAATGGTACATCTAACTTCCAAGATATCGGCCAAATCCCTGTCGCCGCCATTGAGCGTGTTGAAGTAATGACCGACTCAGGTTCTGCTATCTACGGCTCCGACGCAATCGGTGGTGTCGTAAACTTCATTTTAAAGAAAGACTTTGATGGCGTTTCTGTAAAAGTACGCGCGGGTGACGCGACGGATGGTGGTTACCAAAATGGTCGTTTAGACGTTGTAGCTGGCAAAAACTTTGACGACAAACGTATTCTCTTCGTTGGCCAATTTGCGGGCAACGAAATGCTAAAGCAATCTGACCGAGATGATTGGGCTGGCGATGACGGTTCTAGCCGTTCTCAGCTAAGTGGCTACTCTAGCTACGGTGCAAACTTTGAAGGCGCCAACGGAACAGTCCTAACACCAGCTGATGCTGGTTCTTCATGTAAAGAAGTCGTTGGTGATGCCGCGATTGAACGAGCGGATGGAAAGTGTGGTGTTAACCGCTCTGCGTACCGAACATTAAAACCAGAAAACAAACAAGTAGACCTACTTTTACGTGGTGAAATGGACATTAACGACAATGTCACTGCCATGGCAGAAGCCCGTTTTGGCTACAAGTCTACAGAATCTGAATTCGAACCTAACCCTTACAGCGTAGAAGTTGATGCCACTCACTTCCGCGGCGAAGGCGAATACACTCGCCGTATGGTCGAATTTGGACCACGCGAAAGTAACACTGAAGCCGATTCTTTTGGCTTAACCTTAGGCTTGAACGGCCTGCTTGCTGATACGTATGATTGGGACCTATCCGCTGGTTACTCTGAGCAAAGCGTTGAAACAAGCAACCCAGCAATCTTCCTAACTCTCGACCAAGCTGTACAAAATGGTGATGTCGATCTTCTAGGGCCTATCTCTCAAGACGTTGTAGACAAATACAGCGGCACTTCAAGCAAAGAAGCTTACTCAAAGCTTTACTCTGTTAACGGCTCACTGGCTGGTGATTTGGTTGAACTTCCTGCAGGTATGTCTGGCTTTGCTGTCTATGGTGAATGGAACCGTACTGACTACAATGAGACGATTGATGCTACAACAGCAGCTGGTGGTTTCTCTGGCCTAGGTGGAACATCAGGCGGCGGTGACCGTGATCAGATTGGTCTTGGTGTTGAAGCTCTTATTCCCATCATTGAAGATTTAGAAATGACTGTCGCTGGTCGTTACGACCACTACTTCGACGACTCGGCAACTGGTGGCGCATTCACTCCTAAAGTAGCCCTAGCATACCGTCCTACTGACACCCTATTGCTACGTGGTAGCTACGGTCTAGGCTTCCGAGCTCCAGACTTGAAGCGACTATTTGGTGATCAAACTCGAGGCTTTGGTTCTGGCTTTGACCCAGAGCTTTGTACCAATGCTGGTGGTAGCGGCCCACAAGATAAAGATAAGTACCCAGAGTGTGATACTCAGTACTTCGATACGCTTAATGGCCCTAACTCAGAGCTGAAAGAAGAAACAAGTACAAACATTAACTTGGGCCTAGCGTGGGAGCCTGTGGATGATCTTGGTGTAACCGTTGACTGGTACCACATCAAAATGGAAGACGTCGTAACTGCACCAACTTACCAAGATGTAATTAACGATCCAGGTAAATACCCAGGTACTGAAGTCGTTCGTAACCCAGATGGCACCATCAAGTCGGTATCCTATGGTCCAGTGAACCAGTCGTATGAAGAGCGTTCTGGTATTGACCTAGCGATCAAATACGCATACGACACTAATGAGTTCGGTTCATTTAACACGCGTGTTGCTGTAACGAAGATCTTGATTGCTGAATATCAAGAAAACGACAGCGAACCTGTAACGGATGAAAGAGATTTCATGCCTGAATACACCGCAACGTTAAATCTTGGCTGGGCATATGAAGATGTCGCTATCAACCTATTTGGTAAATACCGCGACCGTATGTGTTCAAGCTACGCAAACCGTTACTACTTTGATGACTGTGATTCTGCTAAAAAAGCGGGTTACAAAGCAGAAATCGCTAGTATGACAACGTGGAACCTAACGGCTTCTTACCAATTCAACGAGAGTGGTCGTGTAACTCTTGGTGCTATCAACATGTTTGACAAAGTACCGCCTGCAGATCCTCTAAGCGATACCTCTCCATTCTATGCAACTGGGTATGACGATCCAATCGGACGTCAGCTATACGTCGAGGCATCATACGACTTCTAAAAAATATTTGGCGCGGGTTTTCCGCGCCCTTTTCGACTGACTAAAACACTGACAAGGATGCAACCATGAAATTCAAGGAATTTGGTCTCAGTGCCATAGCTGCAGCATTGCTTACTATCAGTAGTAGCTCTATAGCGGCCAACTCTGGTGCTGTCGTTTCCACACAAGCAAAAGCAAATCAATCTTCAGAAGCTTCGCAACAAAAAATCGACAATTATGCCGAAAGTACTGAAGGCATGTTGGCAGAATACAAAGGCTTGCTACGTCAAATCGACAGCATGAAAGTCTACAACGAGCAAATTAATCGTATGGTTCAATCACAGCAAGGTGAATTGGACTCATTAAATAACCAAATAGCTCAGATCGATCAAACGGCAACAGAAGTAGTGCCACTAACACTTAAAATGATCGATGCACTCGATGAGTTTGTGACTCTCGATCTGCCTTTCCAGAAAAAAGAACGTAATAAACGTGTCCAAGAACTGCGTCGTCTCATGGATCGCGCCGACGTAACGACTTCTGAGAAATTCCGTAAAGTGATGGAAGCCTACCAAATTGAAGAAGGCTTCTCTCGCTCAATTGAATCTTACAAAGCTAGCCTAGATAGAAATGGGGAAACCGTGACTTACGACTTCCTACGTATTGGTCGCACGGCGCTTTTATTCCAATCTCCAGACGGTGGTGAGACAGGTATGTGGAACCAACAAACACGTCAATGGGAAACATTACCGGAAAGCTACCGCATAGCGGTACAGCAAGGCCTTCGTATCGCGAAGAAGCAAGCGCCACCAGCGCTAATCAAATTGCCTGTATATGCTGGGGAGGAATAAGAGATGAAAGGATTCAAAACTCTAGCCGCTGGTCTACTAGCGAGCTTATTTATGGTTTCAGGCGTACAAGCAGAAACGCCTAAAAACCTATCTGAACTACTCAAAAACGTAAAATCAGAAAGCATCGTTGAGTCAAAAGAGAACAAAGCCCGTGAAGCTGAGTTCAAGAACAACCGAGATAAGCAAGCGGCATTATTGCAACAGGCTCGTGAAGAGCTAGCTTCACAGCAAGCACTGGGCGATCAACTTAAAGCGACATTTGATGAAAACGATAAGCAGCTGACTGAACTAACAGAAACCTTACGTGTTCGCTCTGGTACTTTGGGCGAAATGTTTGGTGTGGTCCGCCAATATGCGGGCGAGTTTAAGGGCTTATTTGCTGCTTCTCAAAACGCTGTTCAGTTCCCAGAGCGTGACGCTCTACTAACGAAACTGGCTGAAAGCAAAGAACTGCCATCAACACAAGAGCTAGAAGCATTCTGGCATACCATTCTTCAACAAGTGGTTGCCTCAGGCGAGACAGCAACAACCCAAGCAACGGTTGTTTATGGCGAAGGTAAAGAAGCGGTTCGCGATGTTACTCTTGTCGGTGAATTTAACGCGATTGCCGATGGTAAGTACGTTACTTATGTACCTCAAACAGGTAAGTTCGAAGAACTCTCTCGACAGCCTCGCACCAATATTACACGTCATGTTGCGGGCTTTGAGTCAGCGTCAAACAGCTATGAGCCACTGTTTATTGACCCATCCCGTGGTGTAATTCTGTCTCTACTTGTACAAAGCCCTACCGTTCAAGAACGTATTGATCAAGGTGGCATTGTAGGTTACGTCATCCTTGGTATGGGTGCAGTTGGCGCTATCATTGCTCTAGTTTGCTTCCTACGCCTTCAAGTGATTGGCGGTAAAATGCGTAAGCAAGCGAAATCAGAAACCGTGATTCCTGGTAACCCTCTGGGTGAAGTTATCCAGGCTTACCAAGAGCACAAAGGTGACAACCTTGAAGATCTTGAAGCGAAACTGGACGAAATCATCCTACGTAACGCACCGAGCATTGAACGCTTTATCAGCTCAATCAAACTGTTCGCTTCTGTAGCACCACTTCTAGGTCTACTGGGTACGGTTATGGGTATGATCGGTACGTTCCAAGCAATCACACTATTTGGTACAGGTGATCCTAAGCTAATGGCTGGCGGTATCTCTGAAGCACTTGTTACTACGATGCTTGGTCTAGTTGTCGCAATTCCTCTACTGTTCCTGTACACCATCGTACACAGTAAAGGTCGTCGTTTGGTTCAAACTCTTGAAGAACAGAGTGCAGGCTTCATCGCTCGCTATCAGGAAAAACTACATAAAGCCGAAAGCTAAGGAGGCGTTATGTGGTGGTTAGTTGGAGAACTTGAATCAATTAGGCGCTTCTTGGGAATGGGTGGCGATGTACTCGTCGCCATCTTCATCCTCAGCTTTATGCTTTGGGCAGTATTGTTAGAACGTTGGTTCTATTTTGCTGCCGTCGCTCCAAAAGCCATGAAAAAAGCCGTTGGCTCATGGCAGGGGCGATCAGAGCACCAGAGCTGGAACGCTAAGATGATCCGACAAGAAATTGTTTCTCGTCAGGACATTGAGAATAAAAAGGGCCTGCCAATCGTGAAAGTATTGATTGCGCTTTGTCCCCTACTGGGTTTGCTCGGCACCGTTGTTGGCATGATCCAAGTATTCGACATCTTAGCGGTAACAGGAACAGGAAGCCCTCGAGCAATGGCCTCGGGGATCTCAAAGGCAACAATCCCAACTTTAGCCGGGATGGTGGCTTCTCTATCAGGACTGTTCTTTAGTTCACGTCTTGATCATTTAGCCAAAGTCACAACGCAAAAGCTGGAAGATAAGCTAAAGCATATTGCCTGAGTAAATGGAATTAGAGGTATAGGTCATGAAAAGACGCTATAGCAGTGATAGCAGTGATGAAACCGCTATCGATATGACACCGATGCTCGACATCGTATTCATCATGTTGATCTTCTTTATCGTAACAACATCGTTCGTCAAAGAAGCTGGTCTAGAAGTAAACCGCCCTACGGCAAGCTCTGCGCAAACCGTGAAAAAAGGTAACATCATGGTCGCAGTTGGTGCGGCGGGTGATGTTTGGGTTGATAAACGCCGCATCGAAGTGGACGCAGTTCGCGCGAATATTGAACGTCTTCGTGCAGAAAGCCCTGATGGCGCAGTTGTTATCCAAGCCGACACTGAAGCAAATGCTGGCGTAGTCGTGAAGGTTATGGACCAGATCAAAATGGCAGGTGTAGAAAGCATCTCCATTGCCGCAACCAATAAGGATTAAGCTTATGCGGTATCTGGCCTCAATTGCACTGGCGCTCATTGTCTCCCTCGGGTTGTTCTGGGGGATGGACAAGCTAGTAAACAAAGAGCGCCACGAGTTAGTGTCGAATGATGACCTGCGTATGGTCGAGTTTATTCGCATTAAACCAGACGAAAAAATACAGGAGAAAAAACGCGAACTTCCAAAGCCACCACCGCCTAAGCGTCCGCCGCCGCCGCCAGAAATGAAAGTGACAGCGACAGTAAAACCGGTGATGGAGCAGACACCAATGGATATGCCAAAGCTTGACCTACCCGTAAATGTTACAGGTGGTTCGGTGCTTGGACATTATAGCCAGGGTGGAGGTGCGCAACTCGCGGGTAGCGGAGGTCCAACACCTCTAGCGACATTCCAACCTCAAATGCCTAGGAAGGCTGCGAAAGCAGGAATAGAAAAAGGGGTCGTCTTATTAGAGTTTACCGTCAACGCACGTGGTGCCGTAGAGGACATCAAAGTTCTTAAAGAGCAACCACGACGCTTAGGCCTCGGTCGAGCGGCAAGAAAAACAGTCTCTAAATGGACATTTAAACCAAAATTGGTTGACGGGAAACCTGTTAGCTCGCGCCTATCGCAAGAAATAGAGTTCTCAACCAATTAAGGAGTCACGATGAAAAGTTTATGGAAAAGCAAAGTGGCTTCTTTAATTCTCTTCGCAGGAGTGGCAATGGCCGCTCCTACGATGGCAAAAGAAGCTCCTCAGTTATCAGATCGGACATTTCGAACCGTTAACAAAGTGCAAGAGTTGATCGCAACTGAAAAATATTCAGCAGCGAAAGAAAAACTAGCAAGCGCTTTAGAAAGCACAAGTTCGAAAAAATACGACCGAGCAGTTTTACTTCAGCAGACTGGCTTTTTGTATTCGCTACAAGACAATTATGTGCAAGCAGCAAAATACTTTGCCGAAGCATTACAGCTCGACGCACTTCCCGTTCCTGTTGCTCAACAAGTTCGCTACAGCTTGGCTCAGCTTTACCTAGCTGAAGAAAAGTATACGTTGTCTGTAAAAACGATGAAGGAATGGTTCAAGGTTGCAGAAACAACCAAAGAGAAGCCTCAAGCTCATGCTTATATCACGTTAGCGAGCGCTTATGTTCAGTTGGAAGATTACAAAAATGCAATCCCGCCAACCAAAAAAGCCATCGCGATGAGCAAGAGCCCAAGTGAGTCTTGGTACTTAATTCTCGTTGCATCTCACTACGAGTTAGGCCAGCTGAAAAGCGTTGCCAGTGTACTCAAAACTCTGACTTCAAAGTACCCTCAGAAAAAGCGTTACTGGATGCAACTTTCTGGTGTCTACATGGAGCTAGGTCAAGAGCGCAACTCTCTAGCCACCCTAGAAATGGTTTACAAAATGGGGAAACTAGAAGGAGAGAAGGAATATTTACGCTTTGTAAACTTCTTGGCTTACCAAGGTATTCCATATAAAGCAGCCAAAACTCTTGAAAAGGAAATGGCAGCTGGAAACATTGAAAAGACGAAGGAAAACTATGACCGCCTAGCCAGTTTCTGGCAGCAAGCTAAAGAGCTAGATAAATCAATTCTCGCTTATAAAAAGTCATATAACCTCGCTCCTTCTGCTAAAACGCAAATTCAGATTGCTCGCTTAATGATACAAGACAAGCAATATTCTGAAGCAACTCGTTTTGTAGAAAGCGCGGCATCCAGTGCCTCTAAAGAGCAAAAGGCAGAACTTGAATACATTCGCGGGATGGCCTATTTCGAGCTTAAGCAGCCACAAAAGGCCTTGCAGGCGATGAAAGGCGCTGCTCAATCGCCAAAATTCAGGTCAACCGTTAGCCCTTGGATAAATTTCCTAGAGTCTCAAGGATAATTCGAAGATTAAGTGTGAGTCAGTCGCACGCCTGGGGAAGTGAAAGCTTCCCCTTTTTTCCGTCTTATCATTATTAACCCCTATTTTTAACCAGAGTCACTCACGCAAGCCAAATCGGGACTCTAAACCTAAAATCAGCACACTAAACGGTTGTAGAAATGGTTTTAATAACAGAGTGCGCGGATGGTAAGTCCTGTATCACGCTCCTTCTTCGCTGTTTAGGAACACTCTGGCGTAAGTAACTATTTCATCAAAGACGATCACAGACAGAAAGATCAACTGGTAACAAAATAGAGATCATGATACTCTTCGCCTCCATTTTTCTGGCGGGATTATCACCAATATCCACCCCTTTGGTGGTTGATTTCTCAATGCCAGTGCTATCGTTATAAGAATGTCGAACTTTCCTTCGGCACTCAATCAATCCAATCAAAAGTGGAACAGTACAATGGGCAAAGGTACTCTCTATATCGTATCTGCACCTAGCGGCGCAGGTAAATCTAGCTTGATCTCAGCGATGTTGGAACGCAACCCAACCTACGCAATGAAAGTGTCTGTGTCTCACACCACGCGCAACATGCGACCTGGTGAAGAAAATGGTGTCCACTACCATTTTGTAGCGAAAGATGAGTTTGAAGCCCTGATCGCTAAAGGTGACTTCCTAGAATACGCAGAAGTGTTTGGTAATTATTACGGCACATCTCGTGTATGGATTGAAGAAACACTAAATAAAGGTATCGACGTTTTTCTAGATATCGACTGGCAAGGCGCACGCCAAATCCGTGAACAAATGCCAGAAGCCAAAAGCATCTTCATCCTGCCACCATCAAACGGTGAGTTAGAGCGTCGCTTGAACACTCGTGGTCAAGATAGCGATGAAGTGATCGCAAAGCGTATGGCTGAAGCCAAGTCGGAAATCTCTCATTACAACGAGTACGACTACGTGATCGTAAACGACGATTTTGATACCGCTTTGATGGATTTTAAAGCTATCTTGCGTGCTGAAAGATTGAAGGAAGAAAAGCAAGCTGCTAAATATAAAGGTATGCTTGACGCGTTGTTAGCAGAGTAACTTCAAAAAAGTCACGCTGTAAAACATAAAGAATTTCCCGTTTTTTGCCCAGTGCGAAAAACACAATAAACTACCTGAGAAAGTCCACAAACGGTGGCTTGTCTAATTGCTAGTAAATAAAGTAGTTAGGTTGTATACTTTCTCGTCATTCTAAAATTTTAGTTAACTATTTGGAGTCCTCATGGCACGCGTAACTGTTCAAGACGCTGTTGAAAAAGTTGGCAACCGTTTCGACCTAGTACTGATTGCGGCTCGCCGCGCTCGTCAAATGCAAACTGGCGGTAAAGATGCACTAGTGCCAGAAGAGAACGATAAGCCAACGGTTATCGCTCTACGCGAAATCGAAGAAGGTTTAATTACTAAAGAAGTTCTAGACGCTCGTGAACGTCAAGAACAGCAAGAGCAAGAAGCGGCAGAGCTAGCGGCAGTAAGCAGCATCGCTCACAACCGTTAATTCTGACTTTAGAATTCAACAACCTCCCGGGCCTATAATTTGTATCTATTCGATAGCCTCAAAGACGTTGCCCAAGAATACCTAACAGAGCCTCAGATTGAGGCTCTGCGTCAATCTTATGTGGTAGCGAGAGATGCCCATGAAGGGCAAACCCGCTCTAGCGGTGAACCATACATCATCCACCCTGTCGCTGTGGCTCGTATCTTGGCCGAAATGCGCCTTGATATCGAAACCCTCCAAGCTGCTTTGCTGCATGACGTCATTGAAGACTGTGATGTAACTAAAGAAGATCTCGAAGAGAAATTCGGCAACACTGTCGCAGAATTGGTTGATGGTGTATCTAAACTGGACAAACTCAAATTCCGCGATAGGAAAGAGGCTCAGGCTGAGAACTTTCGTAAGATGGTTCTGGCCATGGTGCAAGATATCCGCGTCATTCTGATCAAACTGGCTGACCGCACGCACAACATGCGTACGCTTGGCGCGCTTCGACCAGATAAAAAGCGTCGTATTGCTCGTGAAACGTTAGAAATTTACGCGCCCCTCGCTCATCGTCTTGGTATTCACAATATCAAAACCGAACTCGAAGAGTTGGGCTTTGAGGCGCTATATCCCAACCGCTACCGCGTACTGAAAGAAGTGGTTAAAGCCGCACGTGGTAATCGTAAAGAGATGATCCAACGCATTCACAGCGAAATAGAAGGCCGTCTGCAAGATTTTGGCTTGAATGCTCGCGTCGTTGGTCGTGAGAAAAACCTGTTCTCTATCTACAACAAGATGAAAACCAAAGAACAGCGCTTTCACACCATCATGGATATCTATGCGTTCCGAGTCGTTGTTGATACCGCTGATACTTGTTATCGCGTTTTAGGCCAAGTACACAGCTTGTATAAGCCACGTCCTGGTCGCATGAAAGATTATATCGCGGTACCAAAGGCGAACGGCTACCAATCGCTACACACTTCCATGGTTGGTCCACACGGCGTACCTGTTGAAGTTCAGATCCGTACTGAAGATATGGATCAAATGGCGGACAAAGGTGTCGCGGCACACTGGTCTTACAAAGACAAAGGCGACAAGTCTGGCACCACTGCGCAAGTAAAAGCTCAGCGTTGGATGCAAAGCCTGTTAGAGCTACAACAAAGCGCGGGTAACTCATTCGAATTCATTGAAAACGTAAAATCCGATCTTTTCCCAGATGAGATTTACGTCTTCACACCAAAAGGTCGTATCGTTGAATTACCTTTAGGCGCAACGGCTGTCGACTTTGCCTATGCCGTACATACCGATGTAGGCAACTCTTGTGTTGGTGCTCGTGTTGATCGTAACCCTTACCCATTGAGTAAGGCATTGAAAAACGGTCAGACGGTGGAAATTATCAGTGCCCCTGGTGCGCGTCCGAATGCGGCATGGCTGAACTATGTCGTGACTTCTCGTGCCCGCACTAAGATTCGACAAGTACTGAAAACGATGCGTCGTGAAGAGTCGATTACTTTAGGTCGTCGCCTACTTAATCACGCACTTGGCCGTCACTCGATTGATTCAATTTATCCAGAAAATATCCAAGAAGTCTTGAATGATCTTCGCCTAGAAAGCATCGATGATTTATTGGCTGCTATTGGATTGGGTGAGTTGATGAGCATTGTGATCGCACGTCGTCTCCTTGGTGACACCGAAGAGCTCACGACAACAAGTTCAATCCCAACGGACTCGAAGAAGAAGCTTCCGATTCGTGGCGCAGAAGGCTTATTGCTGACGTTTGCAAATTGTTGTCATCCTATCCCAGATGATCACATTATTGCTCACGTATCGCCTGGTCGTGGTTTGGTTGTTCACCGAGAAACATGTCCGAACGTTCGTGGTTATCAGAAAGAGCCAGACCGTTATATGGCTGTCGCTTGGTCTGAAGACTACGATAAAGAGTTCATTGCTGAACTTAAAGTCGACATGCTTAACAACCAAGGTGCTCTTGCAGAACTGACCAACGTGATCTCGAAAACAGGATCAAACATTCATGGTCTTTCAACGGAAGAACGTGATGGTCGTTTATACACTGTGACAGTGCTGTTGACGACGAAAGATCGTGTCCACCTTGCTGGTATCATGCGTAAGATTAAGGCAATGCCTCAAGCAACCCGAGTCAGACGCAGAAAGAACTAACCTCTATCGCCACCTACTCTGTTAGGTGGCGATTTTTTATACCTCAATAAATATGAACCTAGAACGTTACAACCGTATTCACCAAGTCCTAAAAACTCGCCAAACTGATCTGACACTTTGTCTCGAAGAAGTACATAAGCCAAACAACGTCTCTGCTGTGATCCGCACCGCTGACGCGACAGGCTTACACAAAGTTCACGCAATTTGGCCAGACAAAATGCGTACGCTGAGCCATACCTCAGCAGGCGCGCGTAACTGGGTTGAAGTGGATACTCACGATTCGATTGAAACTGCGATTACCGAACTCAAAGCGCAAGGTATGCAGGTTTTGGTGACCAATCTTTCGGACACCGCCGTCGATTTTCGCGAAATCGACTACACCAAACCAACGGCAATCATTTTAGGCAGCGAAAAGGTTGGCGCTTCGGAGCAAGCCAAACAGCTTGCCGATCAAGACATTATTATCCCAATGGTGGGCATGGTGCAGTCACTAAACGTATCGGTTGCCAGTGCCGTAATTTTGTATGAAGCGCAACGTCAACGTGAAGCCGCAGGCATGTACGACCGAGAAGAAAGCGCTCTGCCTAAAGAGACAATCAACCGTATTCTCTTTGAACGTGGTCACCCAGTGCTGGCAAAAGTCGCGAAACGAAAAGGGCTCGTTTACCCACCACTCGATGAAGAAGGTCA
This sequence comes from Vibrio sp. 2134-1, assembly GCF_033339495.1. NCBI lineage: Bacteria > Pseudomonadati > Pseudomonadota > Gammaproteobacteria > Vibrionales > Vibrionaceae > Vibrio > Vibrio sp. 2134-1. Next base: position 140,019 of record NZ_JAWOUS010000007.1, on the reverse strand, counting down.
AATCATCGCCGATGACGCGTGGTGGCAAGAGATGCAAAGCAAGTAACAGACTTTCGTCATCCTGAACGGCGGCGAAGGAGCGTGGTTCAGGATCTAATTCTCAAATATACAGATGCTGATAGTGTTAACTTCAGCGACATACTTGTTGGAAATAGAATCCTGATGTCGCTAAAGCTCCTCGGAATGATAGGTTATCAGTCAAATCATGACACTAACTAAAGCATGACTATTTTTTCCTGTACAAAAACACAGCTCCATGGTTAACATACTGCTATGTTAACCATTTTCTTGAGCCCTCTATGTCCGCCCAAATGTTATCTGCCGTCCCATTAACCTCCCTTTCTGGAGTTGGCGCGAAAGTCGCAGAAAAACTCGCCAAAGTTGGCTTACATAGCGTTCAAGATTTGCTGTTTCACCTTCCGTTACGCTACGAAGATCGTACTCGTATTTACCCTATTGCCAAACTGCATGCTGGCCTTTGGGCGGGCGTGCAAGGTAAGGTCATGGCAGTCGACACCATCTTCGGTAAGCGCAAAATGCTAACGGTAAAAATCAGCGACGGTAATGGCACTATCACGCTGCGCTTTTTCAACTTTACCGCAGCCATGAAGAACAATTTCACGCAAGGTAAGTTAGTACATGCTTACGGTGAAATTAAGCGCGGTGGCATGGGTTTGGAAATTGTTCATCCTGACTACAAGTTTTACGTTAGCGAGCAAAAGCCCGATGTAGAACAGAGCTTAACCCCTGTTTATCCCACCACCGATGGTTTACGCCAAATCACATTGCGCAACCTTACCGAACAAGCTTTAGCCCTGCTTGATAAAACCGCAGTGCAGGAATTACTTCCAGCTGGGTTGTATGACCATCAAATCACTATGTCGCAAGCGCTGCACACCATTCATCGCCCACCACCAACCATTAATTTAGATGAGTTTGACGAAGGCAAACATCCTGCCCAAATCCGCTTGATCATGGAAGAATTGCTCGCACAAAACTTATCGATGCTGGCGGTGCGTAGCAAAGGTCAGAAGGATTCAGCGCTACCTCTCGGTCCTTGTCATAAACTAAAAACGCAGCTTTTAGCCCAACTGCCTTTCTCTCCTACAAACGCTCAAACCCGAGTAGTACAAGAGATTGAGGCCGATCTAGAAAAACCGCACCCAATGATGCGATTAGTGCAAGGCGATGTTGGTTCGGGGAAAACATTGGTTGCCGCTTTGGCCGCTGTTAGAGCCATTGAGCATGGCCATCAGGTGGCACTCATGGCGCCAACCGAACTATTGGCCGAGCAACACGCTATCAACTTCGCAAACTGGTTTGAAACAATGGGCATTCAAGTCGGTTGGTTAGCGGGCAAACTCAAAGGTAAGGCAAAGGAAGCCGAGCTGGCTCGTATTGCCAGTGGTGAAGCGCAAATGGTAGTGGGTACTCACGCGCTATTCCAAGAGCACGTTGAATTTCATCACCTTGCTTTGGTCATCATTGATGAACAGCACCGCTTCGGTGTCCATCAGCGATTAGAATTGCGTGAAAAAGGCGCAAAACAAGGCGCCTACCCACATCAGTTGATCATGACGGCGACGCCTATTCCTCGCACCTTAGCCATGACCGCTTACGCCGATCTAGAAACTTCCGTGATTGACGAGCTACCACCGGGTCGAACGCCGATTCAAACCGTTGCCATTCCAGATACAAAACGTGACGACATCGTCGAGCGTGTCCGAAATGCCTGCTTAAACGAAGGCAAGCAGGCATATTGGGTGTGTACCCTGATTGATGAGTCGGAAGTATTAGAAGCGCAAGCCGCGGCAGATACCGCAGAAGAGCTTCAACGTAAGCTACCGGACGTAAAAATTGGTCTAGTACACGGACGAATGAAGCCGGCAGAGAAACAAGCGGTGATGCAAGATTTCAAAGACAATAAACTGCATTTGCTGGTCGCAACGACAGTGATTGAAGTTGGTGTGGATGTGCCAAACTCTAGCTTGATGATCATAGAAAACCCTGAACGTCTTGGTTTGGCACAATTACACCAGTTAAGAGGTCGCGTGGGCCGAGGTTCCGTTGCTAGCCATTGTGTGCTGCTGTACCACTCTCCGCTGTCAAAAACCGCGCAAAAACGTCTCGGAGTACTACGTGAAAGTAACGATGGCTTCGTCATTGCGCAGAAAGACCTAGAAATTCGTGGCCCTGGAGAACTATTGGGTACAAAGCAGACAGGTCTTGCTGATTTCAAAATCGCAGACTTAGTTCGAGATCAACGCCTGATTCCCGAAGTTCAGCGTATTGCGCGTCATATTCATGACAATTACCCGACTAACGCAACAGCAATTATCGATCGCTGGTTGGGTGAGCGGGATATTTACTCCAAAGCGTAATGATTGAAAGCGAGCCAAATGGCTCGTTTTTTAATACGCCAAAAACAAAGCAAACGTTTGCTTTTTGAGTAAATCTCTCTATAATCGCGCACAAATTTTTAAGTGTGTTAGATCACACTCCACCAACCTGAGTTGACTCTGATTAACAGCAATCACAGGTAACGACGTCAACTCCACCCTGCTCTCCCATTCAGCGAGAACTAGGGAAATATTGCGACTAGCGAGACAAACAATGACAACTTCAAACCGATCTTCGGAACTGGTCTATCAACTCAACGATCGACCACCTTTGCCTCAAACCATTTTTGCCGCACTTCAGCACTTATTGGCGATGTTCGTCGCGGTTATCACTCCGTCACTGATCATCTGTCAGTCTTTGGGTGTACCTGCAGACCAAACGAACACCATCATCAGCATGTCTTTATTTGCGTCAGGCGTGTCTTCGTTTATTCAAATTCGCACCGTTGGCCCAATTGGCTCTGGTTTGCTCTCTGTTCAAGGCACCAGCTTTAACTTTTTAGGTCCTATTATTGGAGCAGGCCTATCGCTGAAAGCCGGTGGAGCAGACATCAGCACCATGATGGCTGCCATTTTTGGTACGATTTTAGTCGCATCATTTGCAGAAATTTTCCTATCTCGCGTATTGGAGCATGCCCGCCGAATCATCACTCCGCTCGTTTCAGGCATCGTCGTCACTCTTATCGGTCTCACACTGATTCAAGTCGGCTTAGTATCAATGGGCGGTGGCTACGCAGCATTAAATGAAGGAACCTTCGGCAGCTTAGACAAACTTGCTCTGGCTGGGACGGTACTTGGATTAATTGTGATTTTAAACCGCTCGAAAAACCCATACATCCGTGTGGCTTCAATCGTGATTGCGATGCTAGTGGGCTACATCATGGCGTATTTTATGGGGATGGTAGATACTTCTCAGCTAGGCGCAACTGAGATCGTAGCACTGCCCGTACCAATGCAATATGGCTTATCGTTTGACTGGTCTCTGTTCATTCCGCTGGTACTGATTTTCTTTATTACCGCACTAGAGGCCATCGGTGATATTACCGCAACATCTGAAGTGTCTGGTGAGCCAGTAAAAGGCCCAGTGTACATGAAACGCATTAAGGGCGGTGTGTTAGCAGACGGCTTAAACTCCGCAATCGCAGCCGTTTTCAACAGCTTCCCGAACTCAACGTTTAGCCAGAATAACGGCATCATCATGCTAACAGGAGTCGCGAGCCGCTACGTGGGTTACTTTATTTCTGGCATGTTAGTGATTCTTGGCTTGTTCCCAGGTGTCGCTAGCTTTGTTCAGCTGATTCCTGAGCCAGTACTTGGCGGCGCAACGATTGTCATGTTTGGTACGATTGCTGCCGCTGGTGTGCGTATTATCTCTCGTGTTGAGCTCGATCGCCGCGCAATTCTGATCATGGCCTTATCCTTCTCAATGGGACTTGGTATCGCACAAAAACCAGAGATCCTGCAATTTATGCCAGAATTTATTAAGAGTATTTTCTCAACTGGTGTTGCAGCAGGTGGCATCACAGCGATCATTTTAAATCTACTTCTGCCAGAGAAACTGGAAGACGAAGATGAACTTCCTCAGGAAGTGAAAGAGTCTTAAGATTATTGAGAATAAGAAAAGCCCAACCTAATTAGGTTGGGCTTTTTGTTTTAAAGGGTGCGGGCCATCGACTTACTTGGTAGGAAAGCTGATTTGAGCGATTAAACCGCCTTCACTGCGATTACGCATCACCACAGAGCCTGAATGTTGGCTGATTATACGCTTCACAATCGCCAACCCTAGCCCAGTGCCTTCACTACCGCGAGCGGTGTCACCACGCGTAAAGGGTTCAAATAACCTCGCGATTTGAGAATGCTCGATACCCGGTCCGTTGTCCTCTACTGAAATCCACACTAGCTGCTTATCTGCTGTCACACCAGTGCTGATTTTGACCCAGCCATTGCCATAACGTAGCGCATTCACAACTAAGTTACTGATCGCCCGCTTAATCGCAATCGCACTTCCTTTGGCTGGCGGCAAGTTAAGATTAAGATCTGTTTCAATTTCAACCTCATAACCACCTTCAGAACTGGCGACGTCACTGGCAATCGTACTGATATCAACCGCTTCAAACGATTCTTGGTTCACCGGTTTGAGGTAATCCATAAACTGACTGATGATCTCATTACATTCTTCCGTATCGCTAATGATCCCCTCCGCAAGATAGCTGTCCTCAGGAGACATCATTTCTGTCGCTAGGCGAATACGCGTCAGAGGTGTTCGTAAGTCATGGCTAATCCCTGCCATTAATAAGGCTCGGTCTTCTTCTAGCTCTTGAATACCTTTCGACATTTGATTAAAGGCTCGAGTTACAGAGCGAATCTCCGATGCGCCTTTCTCTGCTAAGGGGGGCGGGATCTCACCTCGACCGACGTCTTTCGCGGCTCTCTCTAAAGCCAAAAGTGGACGGTTTTGCAAACGAATAAACAACCAACCACCTGCAATGATCAGCAGCGCCATAATCAAGCTGTTACGAAACAGCGGGGCAAAATCTTCTTCTTGCAGCTCAGATAACGGAATACGAATGATGGAGTTCGGCAACTTTTCGATGTGCATCCACAAAATGTAACTTTCATCGCCAAGCAATAAGCGCACTTCTGTGGGCGAACCCAGCTCTTGGCTCATTTCTTCAGACATCAAATCAATCGACATTGCGTGATGAAATTCAATCGCCTTATCGCTATCGAGACTATGAACCGTCACCCCTAATCTTTCTAACAATTGACGCCTTAACGGTGCATCAGACTTTAAAGGTCCTTCATCATCAAGCACCAAATTGAGCTCATGGGCGAGAATTTTATTGAACTGCTGCAAACTCGGCATCAACGCGTAGTTAAAAACGGCGTAGTAAGAGAAAACTTGGCTCGCGAGAAGCAAAGAGATGAACAGCAGAATAGATTGTGTCAATGAACTTCGGATGCGCATGGAACGTTCCTAGTGGTCCTAATCGCGAAATTTCAGCCTTCAAAGGGAAGGTAATGAAGGCTGAAGTTGCTATAGCCAAGTGCTGGCTATGGAGTGAAGAGGTTACACCTCTTTGCCGTCTGGGACGAAAACATAACCTAGGCCCCATACGGTTTGAATGTAGCGCGGCTTGCTCGGATCGTCTTCTAACATGCGACGTAAACGTGAGATTTGTACGTCAATAGAACGTTCCATTGCAGAATATTCACGGCCACGCGCCATGTTCATCAATTTGTCTCGTGACATTGGCTCACGTGCATTCATCACGAGCGCCTTTAGGACAGCAAACTCTCCAGAGGTGAGTGGCATTGCCTCATCACCGCGGAACATCTCGCGAGTGCCTAGATTGAGTCGGAACTCCCCGAACTCCACCACTTTTTCTTCAGTGCTTGGTGCACCCGGCAACTCTACAGTTTGGCGGCGTAATACGGCCTTGATGCGAGCCAACAATTCGCGTGGGTTAAACGGTTTTGGCAAATAATCATCCGCCCCTACCTCAAGACCCACGATGCGATCCACTTCATCACCTTTCGCGGTGAGCATTAAAATTGGCAACATGTTGTTCGCGTGGCGTAGACGACGACAAATTGACAATCCATCTTCACCAGGCAACATTAGGTCTAGCACCATTAAGTGAAAGTTTTCGCGCGTTAGTAGGCGATCCATCTGTTCGCCATTGGCGACACTTCGTACCTGAAAACCTTGCTCAGAAAGGTAACGCTCCAATAGAGCACGTAAACGAGCATCGTCATCAACCACTAAAATTTTATGATTTTCTTGCATTGAAACATCCTTTCAGAAGCGTCTATTGTCGAAAATGTATCACTGTTTTTCCTAACGTGCTCAAGCAAATTGTTACTCTTTTTATCTTAAGCGCTTTATTCTCTCTCTAGCAGGTATTTTCAGCACCTACTATTGACCATAATTCCATTCCAGTTCACGTTTGGCCTCAAGCAGCTCTTGCTGTGCCTCAGCCAGCTTGTGACGTTTTTTCTCAATTTTGTCTGCTTTCCCTGAATGCTGAGCTTCGACTAATTCTTCCTCTCGCTCCTCAACTTCTTTAGTCTTTTCTTCCACTTCTGCTTGCAGCTCTTGGCGCAGCTCACCTTCCGAGCATTCATTCTGGATAGCGGAAAGTGCTTGCTCCAAGCCTTTAATGCGATGCTCATTACCTTGCGCTTTTGCATACTCAAGCTGCTGCTCTACCGCTAACTCTTTAGCGTCACAGCCTTTCACTTCATCTTGAGCAAAAACTGAAAGTGAGAATCCTATTGTTAGTGCAGCACTACACATGACTGCTTTGTTCATTTTACTTCTCCGAGAAAGGCACCATGCCTTTATACCAAATATTCTGACGTTGAGACCCAAGTCACTTCTAGTGAACTTCATGAGACTTGAATCGGTGATAAAGCCTCAGTCTTCCGAGGCCGGTTGAGTATATTCAATTGAGTTGATGAACCACTCTTTTTCACCTTCTGGGGTGCGTACCGTGAACTCTTCATCCACTTGTTTTTTCAACATCGCTCGCGCCATAGGTGAATCGATCGAGATGTAGTCTTTCGCATCGCCGTAAATCTCTTCAGGCCCGACAATACGAAACTTTTTCACTTCTCCTGCCTCATTTTCTATTTCCACCCATGCACCAAAAAAGACTTTGCCTTCTTGTTGCGGAGAATAGTCAACGATCGTGACTTCTGGCAGGAATTTACGAAGGAAGCGGACACGACGGTCGATCTGACGGAGTAAACGTTTATTGAAGGTGTAATCCGCATTTTCTGAGCGATCGCCCAGGCTCGCCGCCCAAGTGACGATCTTGGTGATTTCCGGGCGCTTTTCATTCCAAAGGTAATCATGCTCTTGTTTGAGTTTGTTGTAACCTTCTCGTGTAATCAGCTTAGTTTTCAAATTAACTCCTATCTCAACTAAAAAATGCTGCTCTTTGGCAGCATTAAGGAGATGATATACCCAAAGATCCAACGTTGTTCAGGCTTTGGGTATCAAGGTGATAAGGCGGCCAGAGTGTTACTTTTCGTAATCCGGTTTTTGCGTCACGATGTAATTCGTATCACTCGAAACAACCGCGCCATGTTTTAGGAAGTTTTTACCTAAAATCATGCTGTAATGGAAGCGACCTCGGTCCTGTAAGTTGACTCGGATCTTCTTCTCTAATTCGCCAAGCTTAACATGCATTTCAACCACAGGGCGTACGTTCGTTTTCTCGCCTTTCTTCGCTTTAATACGCATGACATCAACAACAGGCTTAGTAAACGCCTGTTTCATGCCAAGATCGTTCTCATAGGTAAAGCTCACCATGTCTTTGCCGTCTTTCTTAAACTGCTTGATGTTCTTAGCATTGATTGAGCTTACATCTGCACCCGTGTCTAACTTCACAGGGAAAGACATCCCCTCAACTTCCGCCACTTCGATATGGCCAGCTTTGAAAAGTGGCCTTGCATCTAGTAGATGATCTGCGCGAGTGTTCAGCAACACACCACCCTTGGCTATGTCATGACCAAAGACGAAAAAGGGTTGAGTGTCACCCTCATCAAGCACATCGAGCGCAAACTTCATTGATGTGTCTTTTCTACCGAGAAGAAAGTCTCCTTCGACAACAGGGCGAACCGCGCTGCCAACCTTGAGCTTTTTCAACACTGGTTTGGTGATTTTTTCTTCTTTCCCCTCATCGTTCATTAAATAAAACGTGACGGATTCATCCTTACCTTTTTCTGTTACTTCAAACCCATTTACACGCAGTAATGGCGTTTTCACAGTAAAAGTGGGGTAAGCAGGGACGGTATAACCATCAATGGTGACCTGTTCTTCTGGTGAAACGACAAGAGGTTTTGATTTGAGCGCGCTTTTGAACGTTTTTTCTACGCCACCCAGTAGATTTTCTCTGTCCGTATCAATAACAAAGTGCTGACTCGCGACGTCCCGACCTAAGCGAATTTGCGAACTGAACTTACTGCGATCACGCAGATACACCAACCAACGTTGAGTTTCATTTTCGCCGACTTTGACGGGTAAATAGACTAAAGGGCGCTCGCTTTTGGTCGTTTTCAGCATTCGTACCAAGGGTAATGTCATTGGATGACGCTTGCCATTCTCGCCCTCTAACATAAAAGAGACTTCGTTATGCTTTTTGTCTACCTTGATGTCCAGTGCATGGACGTTGGTATAACGGCTAGAAGTTGAGATGCTGATCTTATATGGCACACCTTCGACTTCAACCGTCTCTTTTTTGCCAATCATTTTTGCGCTTGGCTGTTCTTGAAGGTAATCGTAACCAGCGAAGACCCATGCGTTATCATCGAGATAGGTTTTACCAATCAAGATAGGAGAAGAGAATTGCGTACGCTTGGTCAGGTTCACTTCCGTCTCAACGGTGTGACCAGCGATTGTCATCGGCATTTTTATTGTCGGGCGTAGGATGGGCTTTTTGCTTGTCCGACTGCGAATCGCGCTCACTCTTTCCAGATCATCGGTAATCTGTATTTCCTTCCCTGTATAAGGGTGAGGAACCGTAAAGCTAACCTTTACTTGATATGGCTTAAAGCTGTCGGCGTCCCACTTTGCCTTCGTACCACCTAAGTCATCGACAATCGCCCAAAGTAACTCGTTATCTTTCAAATCTTGGTAATCTGGGTGTGAGCTACTGACATGGATATTCTCCGCATGCATCGATGTCGTATCTGCACCAGTATCAATCTTGCCAATAAATGGCACCGCTTTTAGTTCCGGAATGTCACTGTAGTAGACGCTCTCCACACGCCCTAGTACCAATTTGTTATCGAGCTGATAAACGGGAGCTTGTGTGGTTCCTGAGATAGACTGCGCCCAACTAAGCGGGGCGGCAAGTAAGGCACTCGTAAGCGCTAACGCCAAAGACATTTTTTTCATCATGATTATCCGTATAAGCCGAGGTACATTTAGTGATATCAACAACCGTGGAATTAGGTTAGTCGATAACTGCGGATATAAGTTCTCAATTTAATTACAGTTTTGACATAAATATGACTGATGTCCACCAGCGCCCGGTAAATTTTTGCCTCGTTAATTTAAAACATTGCAAATTCTTCGAACGACCCCAATGTTCTATACAACCAAAACTGAATTAAAAGAGAAAACACGGATGAGCCAAGCTATCTGTCGCATGATTGCTCAAGAACTGAATGTTCGCCCAGAGCAAGTCAACGCCGCTGTCACCCTAATTGATGATGGCAACACTGTCCCTTTTATTGCACGTTACCGCAAAGAGGTGACGGGGGGCCTTGATGATACCCAGCTTCGTACTTTGGACAGCCGTCTGTCTTACCTTCGTGAAATGGATGATCGCCGTCAAACCATCCTCAAATCAATCCAAGAGCAAGGCAAACTGACGCCAGAGCTAGAACAAGAGATCGCGCAGGCAGACAGCAAAACTCGTCTTGAAGACTTATACCTACCTTACAAACCCAAGCGTCGTACGAAAGGTCAGATCGCGATTGAAGCTGGTCTTGAACCACTCGCAGATCAGCTTTGGAATCATCCACAAACCGAGCCAGAAAGCGAAGCAAGCAAATACCTTGATGCAGACAAAGGCATCGCAGACACCAAAGCTGCATTGGATGGCGCTCGCGCGATCATCATGGAGCGCATCGCAGAAGACGCAAACTTACTGGAAAAAATTCGCAACCACTTAAATCGCAATGCGGAACTGGTTTCACGAGTCGTTGAAGGCAAAGAGCAAGAAGGCGAGAAGTTTAAAGATTACTTCAACCACAACGAGCCCCTAAGCAAAGTGCCATCGCACCGCGCACTGGCGATGCTACGCGGCCGTAACGAAGGCTTCCTGACATTGGCAATGAATGCTGATCCAGAACAGGAAGAAGGCGCTCGTCAGTCTTACTGCGAAACGATTATCGCCGACCATTATGGCGTGACGCTAAGCAGCGCACCGGCGGATACCTGGCGTAAGCAAGTGATCAGCTGGGCATGGCGCATCAAAGTATCGATGCACATGGAAACCGAGCTAATGGGCGCAATGAAAGAGCGCGCTGAAATCGAAGCGATTGAAGTATTCGCCACTAACCTAAAAGACTTGTTGATGGCAGCACCGGCTGGCCCTCGTGCAACACTTGGTCTCGATCCGGGTCTGCGTACAGGTTCAAAAATCGCGGTTGTCGACTCAACAGGTAAAGTGCTTGCAACCGAAACCATCTACCCTCACCCACCACAAAAACAATACGACAAGTCAGCACAAATCGTTGAGCAGTTGGTGCGTAAGTACAACGTGGATTTGATTGCGATTGGTAACGGTACGGCTTCACGTGAAACCGACAGCTTTGTCGCAGACGTCATCAAACGTGGCAACCTGAAAGTTCAGAAGATCATCGTAAGTGAAGCGGGGGCTTCGGTTTACTCAGCGTCTGAGCTTGCAGCAAAAGAGTTCCCGAATATGGACGTATCACTGCGTGGTGCAGTGTCGATTGCACGTCGTTTGCAAGATCCATTGGCTGAACTCGTGAAAATTGATCCGAAATCTATTGGTGTGGGTCAATACCAGCACGATGTAAGCCAATCTATGTTGGCAAAACGCCTAGATGCGATTGTGGAAGACTGTGTAAACGCGGTTGGTGTTGATGTGAACACTGCGTCTGCGGCGCTACTGACGCGCGTAGCAGGCTTATCAAGCACCATCGCGCAGAACATTGTCGACTTCCGCGATGAGAACGGCCGCTTCGAAGCACGTACAACCTTGAAGAAAGTACCTCGTTTAGGTCCTAAGGCGTTCGAGCAGTGTGCGGGCTTCCTGCGTATTATGGATGGTAAGAACCCACTTGATGCGTCTGCGGTTCACCCAGAAGCGTACCCAGTGGTCAAAGCGATTTCTGAGAAGAACAACAAAGATATCAAAGCACTGATTGGTGATTCAAGCTTCCTTAAAGGTCTGCATGCGGTCGATTACACCGACGATAACTTCGGCGTTCCAACCATTACAGACATCATCAAAGAGTTAGACAAGCCGGGTCGTGACCCACGTCCAGAATTCAAAACGGCGACCTTTGCAGAAGGTGTAAACTCGGTATCTGACTTGGAACCGGGCATGATTCTAGAAGGTGTGGTATCAAACGTAGCCAACTTCGGTGCCTTCGTTGATATTGGCGTTCACCAAGATGGTCTCGTACACATCTCTGCACTGACAGATCGTTACGTGTCTGACCCACGTGAAGTGGTGAAAGCGGGCGACATCGTCAAAGTGAAAGTGATGGAAGTTGACGTGCAGCGTAAGCGTATTGGTCTATCGATGCGTATGAACGACGAACCGGGTCAAGACAACCGCAGCCAACGCTCATCAGCAGCGCCACGTCGTAATGACCAACCGCAGCGTCGTCAGCCTCGCCGTGATGATTCGTCATCGAACAGCGCGATGGGCGGTGCGTTTGCTGCAGCGTTTGCTAAAGCGAAAAAGTAACCTTACCTAGGCTTCACCGCTAACGAGCTTTCATAACTAAAAAGAAAACGCTCCAATCAGTCAGCCTGCTTGGAGCGTTTTTGTTTGAGTAGGATATTGAGTCGTCATAATACTGCTATCACTTCTGACGGGGTATGGGGAGCGACTGCATGACCATAATGAAACTTGATCACCTTCCTGCGCTTTTCCATTAATCCTTCATTGATCGCAGCATCCAAAATGCGCTTTGGTAAGCGAAAGCGGATCGCGTAGCCTTTCCCCTGGTCTTCACTATACGATTTGAGCGCAAGCAAACTAAAAAGCCGTTCTAGTGTATCTTCCGGCTCTTCTTGATAACGCGTGTCGACTTCCGTTTCCATATCATAATCAGGATGCTCTGAAGGATCCCAAGAAGACTGACGTCGGCGCTTGTCATCACCTTTTACTTTTCGCTCTGCATTGGTTTTGGCCAATGCGACCGTTGGCGTTACAGGCTCTCGGACTTTATTGTCGCGAGCTGCTTGTTCCGTCTGCACATTCACGGATGGGGCGATCAGTGGCACACTTACGTTGGTCGGTGACACAATCATTGCGAACCCTCCTCAGAGTCGCCCAACTCGTCAATATGGCTTAGCTTTATTGGCTAATAAAACCTCACCAGTCTTTATGTCGACCACTTTTTAAACAACTTGAGGTATTTCCGTTCGCACTTGCTCAATCGTGAGCAAACTCTCGGATTTGAACACAAAATTCGTCATGTTCGGTGATAAAAGGCGCATGAGAGGACTGATTAAAAACAAACTGCTGGGTATGAGGCAACTGTTCACTCAAATCGTTAGCTACTTTAATTGGCACCAACCCATCTAAACGGCCATAAAGACGCAACATTGGAACAGAAAGAGACGTCAACGCATCGCGCAGATCCACATCAGCAAGGATGTTTAGCCCAACCAACAGCGATTCAGGCTTTGGCTGAGGGCGCGATAGTACCGCTTGCTTGAGCTGTTTAACATCTTTACGCGCTGATGGGCTGCCCATCGCTTGCAACGCCATAAAGCGCTCAATGGTCAGTGAGAAATCTTCTAGCAACTGAGAGGTGAACGCACTCAGTACATTCGGTTGAATGCCGCGCCACGGTTTTTCTGCGGCAAATTTTGGTGAGCTGGCAACCGTAATCAACTTAGCCACGCGCTCGGGCATATTTAACGCCACATGCGTCGCCACTAAACCTCCGAGGGACCAACCAAGCCAAATCGCTTTCTCTGGCGCACCTTGCACCACCAGATTAGCAATATGGTCTAAATCTTCGGCATGAGATTCGGCGCTATGCCCGTACCCCGGAAGGTCAACCACATGAACTCGGAAATAAGGTTGAAGAGACTCGACTGTCTGCTGCCATACCGCACCATTCATGCCCCAACCATGAAGTAATACCAAATCTGGTCCCTGACCAAATGACTGCCAGTGTAATTTCGTGCTCATGCTCTCAATCTCTCCCACTTATTTTATTCCCTACGGCTTCAGCCAAGCGTTAGGCTGAGTAAAATATCACCATGAATAAACGCTATGTTATCTCATCACTGGCAAAACATCATGCATCGCGTATTGAGCAGTCAATGCGGCCTGTGTCGGTTCCCTATTCAAACACCAAGCCACACAAATACTCTGCGCTGGTGCGAGCACTGTTTAAAATACCTAACTCCGGTAAAACGATGTCAACGCTGCGGTTTATCATTACAGAAAGAAGAAATGAGTACGGATAGTATTTGTGGTGAATGTCTTTCAAAGCCACCGCCATGGCAAAGGCTATACACGTTAGGCGATTACGACTTTCCCCTTTCACGGGAAGTACAGCGCTTTAAAGATCACGGAGAGTCTTGGCATGTAAAAGCATTAACCGAGCAACTGGCACAGCGCATCACCACGCCAGCTCCAATCATTACCAGTGTGCCATTGCACTGGCAGCGTTACCTGCGCCGGGGTTTTAATCAAAGTGATGTTTTAGCCCGACACCTCGCCAAGCAATTGCAGACTAATTTTGATGCGAAGGTCTTTCGTCGAGTAAAGCTCGCCCAATCACAGCGTGGTAATACCAAAACAAGCCGTGAACAAAACTTAAAAGGCGCGTTTATTCTCAATAAGCAACCTCACTCTTCCCATGTTGCCATCGTCGATGATGTAGTCACCACAGGCAGTACCGTCCGACAATTATGTCATTTACTACTTGAAGTTGGCGTAGAAAGCATCGATATTTACTGCATCTGCAGAACACCTGCTCCTCGTTCTCTCTAGATCGCTTCGCCATGCCTTAGCATCAAAAAGACTAGACCCATACGTCAACAAGAGTAGAATAGCAGCAGTAACCTACAAATTTACTCGGGTATTCGTCGTGTCAAATATTACTATTACAGAAACTGCGCAAACGCATTTCGCTAACCTTTTAGGTCAACAACCTGAAGGCACTAACATTCGTATTTTCGTTGTGAACCCAGGTACACAAAACGCTGAGTGTGGCGTGTCTTACTGCCCACCAGAAGCAGTAGAATCGACCGACACTGAACTCTCTTACAGCGGTTTTTCAGCTTACGTGGATGAGCTAAGCCTGCCATTCCTTGAAGACGCTGAAATCGATTTTGTTACCGATAAAATGGGCTCTCAGCTAACGCTAAAAGCACCTAACGCTAAAATGCGTAAAGTTGCGGACGACGCACCACTGGTTGAGCGCGTTGAGTACGTTATCCAAACTCAAGTGAACCCACAACTTGCTGGCCACGGTGGTCACGTAAACTTGGTTGAGATCACTGAAGACGGTGTTGCGATTGTTGCATTTGGTGGCGGTTGTAATGGCTGTTCTATGGTTGACGTAACACTAAAAGAAGGCATCGAGAAAGAACTGCTAAACCAGTTCATTGGTGAACTAACCGCAGTTCGTGATGCAACAGAACATGACCGTGGTGATCACTCTTACTACTAAGAGTAAACACTGTCAGAAAATGGGAGGCTTCGGTCTCCCATTTTTGTATCGATACTGAGGTGATGCTGAGATGCTTAGCTCGACTCGTAAAATCCGCTAGAAACTCAGGCGGAGTTCTCATATATTAAGAATCTTACGCATCTCGTAAACGCCAACGACACCAAGGAGCCAGCGTCATGCCGAAACGAACCCCACCAGAGATACTCTCATGCCAGACGGTTGCAAAATCCAAACTGTTTGCTGTGGAAGCGCTCGACCTTCGTTTTTCCAATGGTGAGCACCGTACTTATGAGCGTATGAAGCCAAGTGGACGAGATGCTGTAATGGTAGTCCCTGTAACAGAACAAGGCGATTTATTACTGGTGCGTGAATACGCCGCTGGAACTGAACGTTACGAGCTAGGTTTCCCAAAAGGGCTGATTGACCCAGGAGAAACACCACACCAAGCTGCGGATCGTGAGTTAAAAGAAGAAATCGGCTTTGGCTGTAATCAGTTAACCCCGTTGAAACAAGTTATCCTCGCGCCATCTTACTTTTCGAGCAAAATGACTCTATTTTTAGGACAGGCGCTTTATCCAGAGAAGCAAGAAGGCGATGAGCCTGAACCACTGGAAATTGTGCGTTGGCCACTTGCGCAAGCCGAAGAGTTATTAACTCACATGGATTTCTGTGAAGCACGAAGCATCACAGCGCTAATGTTGGCACTGAAACACTTACCAAACACCACTCACAAGCATAACCAATAACGGTCATTAGAACCGAATAACACTGTGAGTAAGGACTATCACTTATGCCAATGACAAAAGATCTATCTCACCTACTTCCTCAAGTCATCGAGATTGCCCGCAGTGCTGGGCAAATGATCCTCGAAATATATGAAAAGAAGCAATACGAGGCCTACACCAAAAGTGACGAAACTCCCGTAACAAGTGCAGATATTGCAGCTCACAAGTTCATCACTGAACGCTTGAGTGATCTGACGCCTGACATTCCCGTGTTGTCAGAAGAAGACGCAGACATAAGCTTAGAGCAACGCGCTCAGTGGGAACGTTATTGGTTAGTCGACCCTCTTGATGGTACTCAAGAATTCATCGCTCGCAGTGGTGACTTTGCCACTATTATTGCGTTGGTCGACAACAATCGACCAACCATGGGCGTCGTTTACGGTCCTGTATCTGGCGTGACTTACTACGCTTATAATGGCAAAGGCGCCTGGAAAATTCCCGACATGTCGGACAGCGTCAAAATCCATACACACAAACACGAACAGCCAGAGCAAAGCATCGCAATTGCTATTAGTCGTCGCCAAGACATCAATCGTATTACTAACCGTATGAGCAGCGCCTGGAATTACGACTTAATACCGCTCGGTTCTGCGGCATTGAAAGCATGCCTCGTCGCGGAAGGGGCTGTGGATTGTTACTTACGTCTGGGGCCAACTGGCGAGTGGGACACCGCTGCAACACAATGCATTGTTGAAGAAGCTGGCGGACGTATTCTCAGCACGCAATTAGAACCGCTGTCATATAACGAGCGGGAAACACTAGAAAACCCGAACTTTATTGTTCTTGGTGATGCGGATTTACCTTGGAATGAGATTTTACAACGCAAAGATTAAGCGCCCTATCGGTAAAATTTAGAGCACAAAATTCTAGCAATAGAAAGGCCACGAATATCTTCGTGGCCTTTTCTTTTTGACCTTCTGTACAGCACTTGGAGTATTTGGCCTACTATGTTCCAATTACTTGCAAAGCTGAACAAAAGAAACAAATCGATTAAAAATCATGGCTTTAAACTTTCACTCATTCCCAATCAAGATCGAATGTACAGCGAATAGAGGTTTTAGCTTACGATGATCCAAAAGCAAAAAGAGCTGCACAATAGCAGCTCTTTTAAGATATTGGATTTTGTCACGATAGGTTAGAAGCGCCCTTGGTAATTAAACTCATATTGACCTTGAGCATTCGGCTTACCCAACCATTTCAGTTGCTCCCCCATGCTGGATGGGAACTCTGCACCAGGTTTGAACCACGCTTTGGTTGAGTATCGTTGATTAGGCATCAGCTCTGCTGAGAACGCCGCAGAGACTTGTTCGCTGCTCTGCTCACCAGTTGCCGTCAATACACTATCCTGACAGTTTATATCGGCAATCACAGGACCGAGATCTAAGCTGCCAACGGGGCTTTGAATACCACTGGCATTCCATACTAAAGTGCCTTCACCGTTCTTACACCAAGGCGCAGCATAAGTCGCATGACGAATATTCAGCTCAAGCTGCCCATCAACACCAACAGGCACAGGGAGGCGCGCTTGCTCAACAACTTTTACCGCCGGAATCGAGGCAACTAAGTTTTTGGCATAAGGGCCATCACTTAAGCTATAGCCGACAAAACCGCGCCCACGAACGTCCATTTCACTACCACGACCAAAGCGCACAGCAAACTCAGCTTTACCTGTCAGTAGACTCGACCATTGGAAATCCCAATTAACTTCTCCAAGGTTCTGGTGCTGCCAACGAATACTAGCAGCTTGACCTTGCCATACCGAACCGTTGGCTCCTTGAATGTCCAGGCCTCTCACTGTTGGTGCTTGTTGTAACACCCAAGAGACTGGTAATCCCATTAAAAGACTGACTGAAAAAAAGACGATAAAGATAACAACGTAAAGTACTGCTCGCTTCACCTTAACCTCGCTTAAACTGAAGGCGGTTTACATCGATCATGCCCGCTTGCTCTGTTCGGTCGATATCTAAAAATTCGACTTCAATACCCTGTTGCTCTTTCAAGTAACGTAACCAATCCACTAGTTGATTAAACGCGAGTGGTTTGATCCACACTTGAACGCTCTCATTACGAGGTTGTACTCGAATCAACTCAACTTTATAACGACGAGCTGAAGAAGAAACCAACTGATTCAACGGTTGACTAGAGTAGCTCACACCGCTGCTTTTTCGCAGTGCAGTGATGCCATCCGCTTTATCTTGTACCCAAGCTAGCAACTGCTTTTCACTTTGAATACGTGACTGAGCTAGCTCCGCACGTTGACTCATTGGCTGTAATAAACCCCAATAAATAATACCGATAACGGCAATAGCGCCACATCCCATGACCAAACGCTGCTCACGCTGCGAGATGCTGCTCCACCAAACCTGAGCTTGAGAAATTAAATTTTTCATCATCACCTCACAAACGCTTCAAAACAAAGCTGCCAACCACAACGTTATCGCTACGGTTCAACTGACCTTGCTCAACATTAAACTTCTCTGCCAATTTCACACGAGCCTGCTCAAAAGGTTGGAAGTCTGAACTACGAGCCTGAATACGTACTTCGCCACGTTGTCCGTCGTATTTAAAGCTAGTGATCTCCAAGTCGCTGACCTGACCAAGCGTCGCGGGTAATGCCGCCAACCATGACAACATTGCCTGCTGACCACTTCCACCAGATAAGCGGCGCTCTTCATCATCCATTTGTCGTTTGAGGTAACTAACGGTAGGAATGCGTCGTTTATTTGGGAACACTTGGCGGAAAATACGCTCACTCTCCTCACGATACGCTTGAGCTTGTGCTTCGTACTTGTGGACCACGAGCAACTGCTGCGCAACCATGACAACGATAAGCACCCCCGCAGCAATGGTGGCTTTTTGCCAGAGCTTCCAGTATTTACCCCAAGAAGATTTCGGCTTGAAGATCCCAGTCAGCAAATTGACTTTGCTTTCTGTCACCCCCTTCGCCAGTAAAGCCATCGTCATTTCTTCTGGTTGCGGCTCCCATATTTCAGGTAACGCAGATTCCGGGACCGAGCTATAGCAATCGAGCTTCCAACCTTCATGATTTTGTAGATAAGAAGAGAGGTAAAGGTCTAACCAAGAAGCGTCGACAACCGCGCCCTCTGTCGCAGAGTGACGAATTAGCCATTGCTCGCCAATCATTGCAGCACTGCTGTGCTCTCCACGAACCGGTAATGCAAGCACATCGGGTAAAATGCGTTTAATGGCGATACCTTGGCTTGAAAAACGTTGCAGTACAGTCTGAATCCAAGCACGTTCAACTGCGCAAATCTGCGCTTTGTCCGCTTGTTTACCCAACACGCTAAAGTGCAGGCCATCAACGTCCTGAGCAACTTCGTCTTCCACTAAGTACGGTAACATCGCCTCGAATTGGCGTGTTGCACCAGGTGGTATATCCACTTGCGTCAGGACCACATCATTACTCGCCAACAGCGCCACAACTTGGCGCTGACCAGCATATGAGACCAACTCATCTAAGTGTTCCCACCCGGCGATTTCACCGCTAGCAATCACTTCCTGTTGATCTGTCGACCACACCACCCAAGGAATGGTACTTTGTTGTTCGCTACTCAGCCGAACGGTCAGAAACTCGCTCACTGATCCCTCCAAAACGACGGCGAACTACGGTCACCGTTTCTCTATTTGTACTTTGCAAAAGGCTTCGGATACGTACACGTGATTCATCCACCAACACTTGTGCATCCAATTCAAAAAAGGCGCTATCCACACCCAAATAGCCTTTGGCGTTTTTCTTTACATCTTCACTTAAGCCAGCCATTTCTGACTCTGCTAAAAATTCATCAATGCTATCCCACCCATCAAATGGGCGTTTTTCAATTAGCTGAATCGCATCACTACTGCTTAAGTTTGGTGAGAACATTGCCACCAAAATCGGAGCTTGCTCAACATCAATCGTATTCACGTTTAAACGCCAGTCATCACTTGGTAATGCACAGACCAGCGGCTCCAATTTTTGGAAAATTTCACCACTCACCTGATAGACAGCCCGTAACTCGGAAGCATCTGCCATCCAACCATTTGATGCTAAATAGGAAGGCTTCATCGCTTCATATGTGCTGTCTTCAACCCCAGTAGTCGAACGGACAGAGTCGTCAGCATCAATGTATTCCCAAGTAGAGTCTGCAATGATTTCTGCTTGATATGGCTCGACATCCAACTCTTCTAATAAGCGCTGCAATACATTCACTAAATATGGTCTTGTAATTTGCTGACCCGTTGGTTGCACACGACTCAATACATTTAGATTAAAGCACGCTTGCTTGTCTCTAATTCGTCCCGCCGCTTGACCATAATCTAACGGATAGACTTGCTCTTTTATCGCCCACGGTTGACTCATATTAATCGTGTCGGTGTCTTTATAACTTTGCTCGATACCCACTTTTGCTAGCGCCTCGACGCCAAGGCTGTACCAATACGCTTGCTGGTAATTGATTTGATTAGCGCCTCGCTGAAACTGCAAGAACAAACGTTCCGACATACTGGCAGCAACCGTTGCCATAATCGCCAGCAACATCAACACTATAATCAAAGCAACACCGCGCTGACGGTTAACCATTATTGCTGTCTCCTGAACTTTCCTCTTTCTGACTCAATGTGCCATCAGGAGTGAGATAAGTGCGGGCAATTTCTCCATAGTCTTTGAGAGTGAGAACAACAGAAACCGCTTTCGGCAGCGCTTTTTCTTCAGCCCACTCTTTTTTCCATTGCTTACCATCATAGAAACGCATATCAAATGACTCGACCTGCGTTAGCAATGGAGTAACAGTACCTTGTTGCCCAACCGGCGTATCAGGATAGCGCCACCATACTCGCTGCAGTGTTTCTTCTTTTAAGCGATAGCCAACCTTGGTTACTTCTCCACGAGGGAACTGCTGCTGAGGGTTGTGCCAACCTAAACGGGCAAACATCAGTCCTTTGGTATCGGAGTCCAACAGGTAATCGGACCAAAAAATTAGCCGGCTAGCAGGCTCTTCACCATTAGTACGTGTTTGACGCATCGCCATTTGACGAAAATCGTTATCCATCATCACCATGGCACGCTGAATTTCGTTTAAGCGTTGGGTTCGTTCTTGTGATAGCGCATTGCTACGCTGTACTTGCGATACCACTTGGTACGCAGCGACACTTAAACTGGCAAAGATGGCAATCGATACCAACACTTCAATAAGTGTAAAACCTTTTACCCTTTGGCGCGTATTTGCGCGGGGATTATTATTGCGCCACATAGCTTCGTACCGTTACTACAGGGCTCGCGCTTTTCTCTACCGAGACGCTCACATCAAATGCTTTCAGCAATGGCTGCGTCGTGGCGACTGGCGTGACTTTCCAGAACCAAGTGCGTCCTGCCAGCTCTTCTGTGCCGTTTTTCGCTTTGAGTTCTCCGGTATTCAACATCACATTTGCCATCTGATTATCCACAACCATGGCTGCAAACATTTTTTCTTCTAGATAACTGATTGTATTAATATGCTGGCTCACAGAGCGAATGACACTGATGGCAGCGGTAGCGAAAATTGCCAGTGCGACCAATACTTCCAGTAAGGTCATGCCTCTCGTCCGGCGATGACTCAAATTTGGGCGAGCTTGCTTAAAATTGCGCATTCTCATCCTCTTTCACTTCTTCGCCCGGAGCTAATAACAAAATTTGTCCACTTTCTTTGCCAATGACTCGCCAACCGTCATTAAAGGCATCACCATTTTGCGGAAAAAAAGACAGGGTAAATGGCGTGACTTCGGCGCTGGAAAAGATAAACACTTGCGGTGGCTCAATTTTCTTTTCGTCCTCTTCTTCTGCGAACATGTCTTCATCAAAAAGAGAACCTGGTTTGAATAAGCGCTCATCATTATCCCAAGCACCACCTCCGAGCTCGAGTTGTAGCGTAATATCTTCTTCTAGCTTGGTTTTGCTCGGAATCTGCTTTAATTTCAGAGGCTGCCAACCTTCTGAGGTTAAACTCAGTAGAGCGTAGGTCGATTTGGCATCATCCACTCGAACGCCAAAATCTTTACCGCTCAGCACCGCTTCTTCATTGAGCAGCTGTAAACGCTGAAAAAAGCTTTGAGCATACTGTTTGGAAAGATCTTTTTGGCTAGTCGGTAACGTCGAGATCACGGCCACAGCCGTAAGAGATAGCAAAACCAGCACCAATAGAATTTCTATCAATGTAAAACCGTTATGTTTTCGCATTTGTTTCATTAGTGCTGGCTTAGGCTCAATTATTGGAAGTCTTGCATGTTCCAGTTGCCAATATCTGCAGCTGGACCTTCTCCACCCTCTTGGCCATCTGCGCCTAGAGTGAAGATATCGATTGTACCGTTATCACCTGGGCTTAAGTATTGGTACTGGTTGCCCCAAGGGTCATTAGGAAGACGTTTGATGTAACCACCATCACGGTAGTTGCGTGGCTCTGGGTTAGATGGCTTACTAACCAATGCTTCTAGACCTTGGTCCGTTGTTGGGTAAACGCTGTTATCCAACTTGTACATATCTAAGGCATTTTCCAACGCGACAATGTCCGTAATCGCTTTTTGTTGGTCAGCCTTCTCTTTGTTACCCAATAGGTTTGGAACAACAAAACTTGCCAAAATACCTAGGATAACCACAACAACCATCACTTCTAAAAGTGTAAAACCCTGTTGTTTACTACGCTTAAACTTCATTTTTTTCTCCGAAAGTTAGATTAAAGCCATGCCGTTAGTAGACACGTCTTAATTCGAAATTATCCGCTCATCAAGTTATTCATTTCTAACATTGGCATCAAGGTCGCCATCACAATGAACAACACTAATCCAGCCATTAATGCAATCAGCGCAGGAGTAAACACACCCAGAGCAATATTGACTGTTGATTCAAAGTTTTGATCTTGGTTATCGGCTGCCCGCGTCAACATGCTCTCTAATTCACCACTTTGCTCACCACTGGCGATCATGTGTAGCATCATTGGTGGAAACAAGCGGGTTTGGTCCAACGCCTTACGCAAACTAGCGCCCTCTCGAACGTTATCCGCTGCAAGCAACACTTGCTGCTTCACATAACGGTTAGACATAACATCTACCGCAACGCGCATACCCTCTAGAATTGGAATCGCACTGGAAGTACAGATCGAAAGCGTTCGTGCGAATCGTGCGGTATTCAAACCTCGAGAGATCTTACCTATTAGCGGTAAGCTCAAGATTTTTCTGTCCCAAGCTAAGCGAAAGTCTGGCTTTTGCAACGCCAGTTTGAGGCCATAGAAAAGCGCCACCAGCACAACGAAAATAATCAGCCCCCAATCTTGCACAAACTCACTGGCTGCCAGTAAAAATTGCGTCGATTGAGGTAACTCTTGGCCCATCTGAATGATGGGTTCAATGATTTTAGGAACCACTGTCGCCAATAAGAACGAAACGATGACAACCGCGAATACCACCAAAACTACAGGATAAATCATGGCTTGAAGCAATTTAGATCGCATCTTTTGGCGGTTTTCGACATAGTCTGCCAAACGCTCTAATACGGTATCGAGGTGACCTGATTTTTCACCCGCCGCAACCATGGAGCGGTACAGTTCATCAAACACGTGTGGGTAATCGGCAAAACTGTCGGCAAGCGGATAACCCTCTGTTACTTTCGAGCGAACCGCAGCCAACATAGAACGAATCCTCGGCTTTTCAGCCTGCTCAGAGACCGCACGCAAACACTCTTCCAAAGGCATTCCTGATTGGACTAGCGTAGACAATTGCCGTGTGATGAGTGCCAGCTCAGATGTCGAGATGCCGCGCTTAAAGCTGACTGAACCTGAAGACTTAGCCGATTTAGCTTTCGTCTCGACCACTTCAATCGGGATCATCCCTTGCTCTTTGAGTCGCTGGCGCACTTGTCGGGCGTTGTCCCCTTCTATCGTGCCTTTTTTATGCTTGCCTTTTGCATCTAGCGCTTTGTACTCAAATGCCGCCATTAGGTTTCCTTCGTCACTCGCATCACTTCTTCAAGTGACGTAATACCACGACGTACTTTGCTTAAACCATCACTGCGAATACTTGGCGTATGGGCGCGAACGGCTCTCTCAATTTCTTGTTCACCAGACTCTCGATGAATCAACTCTTGCACTTGCTCATCAACCATAATGAGCTCGTGGATACCTGTTCGACCTCGGTAGCCTTTTTGGTTACACGCTTCACAGCCTTTTGCTCGGTGCAGTTCTAACGGTTCATGCGCTTCCATACCAAACAGTTTTTTCTGTTCCGCATCGGCTTCATACGGCTCTTTACAGCTTGGACAAAGCGTTCGAACTAAGCGCTGCGCTAGCACCCCTAATAACGAAGAAGAAATAAGGAATGGCTCAATACCCATATCACGTAGACGCGTAATCGCACCCACTGCGGTGTTGGTGTGGAGAGTAGACATTACCAAGTGACCCGTTAAGGACGCTTGCACTGCAATTTGTGCGGTTTCTAAGTCACGGATCTCACCGACCATCACCACATCCGGGTCCTGACGCAGAATGGCACGCAAGCCGCGCGCAAACGTCATATCGACCTTTGGGTTCA
This sequence comes from Vibrio sp. 2134-1, assembly GCF_033339495.1. Taxonomy (NCBI): domain Bacteria; kingdom Pseudomonadati; phylum Pseudomonadota; class Gammaproteobacteria; order Vibrionales; family Vibrionaceae; genus Vibrio; species Vibrio sp. 2134-1. The sequence continues at coordinate 115,868 of NZ_JAWOUS010000007.1, read as the reverse complement.
CCTGAGTTTGACCGATGCCATCAATATCAAATTCGATCGGGTCTTCAACCGTTAGAATGTTGCGCTCGTTGCTATTGATCTCTTGCAAGCCAGCATACAAGGTGGTTGATTTACCAGAACCTGTCGGGCCCGTCACCAAGATGATACCGTGAGGGCGGCCAATCAAGTGACGGAAGTTGTCATGCACTGAAGGTGTCATGCCCAAACTATGTAAATCAAGACGAGTCGCGTTTTTATCCAACAAACGCATTACCACGCGCTCACCATGTGAGGACGGCATCGTAGATACACGCACGTCCACCGCACGACCACCGATACGCAACGAAATACGGCCATCTTGAGGCACACGCTTTTCTGCGATATCTAGTTTAGCCATAACCTTCACACGAGAAACTAGCAAAGGCGCTAGCTTACGGCTTGGAGTCAGGACTTCACGCAATACGCCATCGACACGGAAACGAATCGAAAGGGTTTTCTCGAACGTCTCAATATGAATATCCGACGCACCTTCTTTGATCGCTTCGCCCAACATGGCGTTGATCAATTTGATGATTGGCGCATCGTCTTCCGATTCTAATAAGTCTTCATCGTGCGGCAGTTCTTCAGCCAAAGAGAAGAAATCATCGCTATCAGCACCAATATCTTCCATCAACTGACGCGCTTCAGACGAGTCGCGTTGATATGCTTCGGTCAGCTTTTTATCAAAGGCTTCTTTATCGATAGGTTGCGGTACGAAGCTTTTCTTTAATACACGACGGACTTCAACCAGAGCCGCAGGGTTAAGCGGCTCGACATAGTAAAGAATAGGTGGACGCTCAGGATGCTCTGTCTCCAGCACCAGTTTAAAGCGGTTGGCAAAACTGAATGGCAGACGACGCATACTTGGCGCTGTGTCTAACATATCAACCATTAGTTGTTTTCCATTTGATCAATAAACGCTTGGATCTCTGTTGGGTGCTGACGCTCCTGGCCAAAGGCTGGCATAACCGGGATCTTCTCGTCTGCCATCAATTTCAACCCTTGATCCGCTTTATATAGCTGTTCTGCGCGAATAAAGTTGTATTTACGCTGCGTAATACCGTCAGCCGTCACACCATCGCGAATAATCGTCGGCTTGATGAACACCATCAAGTTACGTTTTTCTGTTTGCGTGCTAGTTGACTTGAACAGGTGACCCAGTACCGGAATGTCACCCAATAGCGGCACTTTAGACTCACTTTCAAGTGCGCGTTCATCGACCAAACCACCAAGAACCAACATCTGACCATCTTGGATCATGACAGAGGTGTTTAACTGTCGTTTAGCAAAGCGAACGTCAACCGCACCGTTCGCGCCTAATACGTTGGAAACTTCTTGTTCAATGTTTAACTGTACAGAGTCACCTTCGTTAATTTGTGGCACTACTTTGAGTTTGATACCGACTTCTTTACGGTCAACCGTTTGGAATGGGTTGTCGTTGTTTGAGCCAGCCGTAGAGCCCGTAATAACCGGAACCTCTTCACCCACAATAAATGATGCTTCGCCATTATCCATTACGGTAATACTCGGAGAAGATAGAATGTTTGAGTTGGAGTCAGAAGCAACAGCACTAATTAGCGCTGTCCAGTCACCCATGACAATACTCATTGCCGCACCATTTACTCCGCTAAGTGCTGACGCTAGCGTAGAGTAGTCACCTGATTCAGTAACATCATATGGCGTTCGTTCGCCATTAGAGTTGGTATAGTATTCAGTTCGGGTTTGATCTTTTGCTTCTTCTAGCCCAACCATCACCTGACCAATCGGGGCTCCTGAGTTACCGTACTGAATTACAGCACCCGTTTCTAATGAACCCCACTGAACACCTAGGTTAATACCATCACCTTCAGACATTTCGACAATTAACGCTTCAATAAGAACCTGAGCACGACGAATATCGAGTTGAGAAATGACGTCTTGTAATGCCATCATAATATCTGGTGGCGCTGTTAAAACTAACGAGTTAGTTGCAGCGTGAGCAGCAATGACGACCTCACCACGCGATGCACCTGATGTTTTCTGACCGGCTTGTTTTTCAGCTTGCAGGTTATCGGAAACACCTTTCAATACATCCACCAAGTCTTCAGCTTTCGCATTTTTCAGGTACACAACTCGGTTGTTACCTTTTGTCGCCATTTCAACATCAAGTTGACGAATCAAACGTTTCAAGCGGGCTCTTACTTTTGGATCACCAGAAATTAAAATCGCGTTAGTACGTTCATCGGCCACAATTTTAGGTTCAAGGAACTCTGGCGTGCTTTTCTGATTCGCACTTTTATTCAGTGCTTCGACAATGCGTACCATTTCAGCAGCAGATGCATTACGCAGCTCCACCAATTCAATTTCTTTATCACCGGCTTGGTCAACACGCTTGATGATCTCTGCTAAGCGATTCACTACTGCCGCACGACCAGTAATCAAGATAATATTCGCTGGATCATAATGAACCACGTTACCGGCACCGGCGTTATCAATCAGCTGACGAAGTAGAGGAGACAACTCACGGACCGACACATTACGCACCGCGACAACTCGAGTGATAACACTATCGCCTTGCGCGCTGCCATCACCTAACACAGGGATTGCTGAGGTTTTTGAGTCTTTTGCTTTGATAACCTTAAGTACCCCATTGTCCATCTCTACGACTGCGTAACCGTATACTTCAAGGACATTAAGGAAAAAGCTGTAATATTGCTCTTCGTTAAGTACGTCATAGCTGCGGACATCGATCTTACCGCGTACTGAAGGATCAACAATGATGGTCTTTTCGAGGTTACGACCCACTATGTTGATGAATTCTTGAATATCAGTGCCTTTAAAGCTCGCACTAAATTCGTTTGCCATTGCACCTGGTACGCAGAGTAAACTTCCTGCTAGTAGCCAAGCACTTTTGCTGAACCAATGTTTCACGTATGTCTCCCTGAACTTACGCCGGTTGCCTAAGTCTTACAATTGGATATAGATATCGTACTGTTGGCCGTCTCGCTCAACAGTTAAATTTAATTCTTGCGGATCGCTCATCACTTGCATCAGTTGTACTGAAGAAGACGGATCACTTAAATCGATCCCGTTCAGTTGAACCGCAATATCACCAGGTTGTAGCCCTACATCATTAAATAATGCGGCATCACGACCAGGTGATACTCGATAACCAACAATGTCTCCGTCTTTTTTGACGGGTGAAATGGTGATGTATTTAAAAACGCTTTGTGGATCTTTCGCAATTTCCTCGCGGATTTGCTCTAATTTCTCTCCAACGTCAGACGTCGCTGCTTCTGCTCGCTGAGCTTGCGCCCTAGCTACCTGCGGCGATTCAGATAGCTTCTTATATTCTATACCTTGCATCATTAAGGTCTCGTCTCGACCTTGGTTATCAATGATGACGCGATCCACCAATACCGCTTTTAGCGTCGCACGTGTCCCTTCGATTTCTTCACCCAAACCGTACGTAGCTTGCTTACCTCGGTTAGCAATAACAGCAAGGCTGGTATTGGCATCACTGCTGGCAACCGCACCGACTAGGGTGAGGTTAAGGCGCGTCTTAGGGGCGTCTTTAACAATAGGCTGCTCTACAACTGCCGCTTTTTGCTCAGTGAATTTACCGAATAGGTTGGCATTCTGAAGGGCATTAAAATCTATCGCGTCGCCTTTATTACTCGCAGTAACGCTACTCGCCGATGGACGCCATTGCGGCACTTCCGACGATTGAGGTATGGCTAACCACACAATTTTGCCAAGTATCCATCCGGTTATCGCAATAAACAGACAGGTAAGCAACAAGCTAAGTTTGGCTTGAATGGTATAATGATTGGACTTGATCTGAGCCAGTAGCGGTCTGCTTGATAATCCTGCACTTAGCTCTAAACGTTTCACTGAATGGATTCCTTTATTCTAACGTCCGTCATTTAAGCTATAACGATAGCTATCGACTTTAAATTGCTAAATTTGCAATAAAATTATTACTCAACAAAGAGCAGTGAACTATATCACAAGTTGTCTTTCATACCTTTTTCTTATGCAGTTTTTGCCAACTCCCTTGAAAAAAATACGCCTTGACTCCATCTGTAGGTGAATAATCCATCACTCATTGCCGTATTCGGGCAGTGATTAGATAGCGTAGTGTTCTATGAGTTCCCTAAATGAAGCCGTTAGGCTAGATAAATGGCTATGGGCCGCAAGATTTTACAAAACCCGCTCCATCGCGCGTAACATGGTCGATGGCGGTAAAGTCCACTATAATGGCCAACGAAGCAAGCCGAGTAAAATCGTTGAAGTGGGCGCTGAAGTAAGACTTCGTCAAGGCAACGAAGAAAAAATCGTGATCATCGAACAAATCTCAGATCAACGCCGAGGCGCTCCCATCGCACAAACCTTATATCGCGAAACTAATGAAAGTATAGCGAAACGTGAGGAACACGCGACTCAACGTAAGCTTAATGCCCACAACCCAAGTCCGGAACGCCGCCCAGACAAAAAGCAGCGCCGAGACATCATTAAGTTCAAACACCAATAAAAGCCGGAATTACCAACGAGGAAAGCACTCCATGGCAAATAATGTTTTAAACCGCTACCTATTCGAAGATCTTTCAGTACGTGGCGAGTTGGTACAATTGGATGAAGCGTACCAACGTGTTATCTCCAGCAAGGAATATCCGGCAGCAATAGAGAAACTGCTGGGTGAGCTACTCGTTTCAACTACTCTTTTAACTGCCACTCTTAAGTTCGAAGGTTCAATCACCATCCAGCTACAAGGCGACGGTCCTGTGTCTCTTGCCGTTATCAACGGTGACCATAACCAACGTGTTCGTGGTGTAGCTCGCTGGGAAGGCGATATTGCCGATGACGCAAACATTCACGATCTAATGGGTAAGGGCTACCTTGTGATCACTATCGAACCGAAAAACGGCGAGCGTTACCAAGGTGTCGTTGGATTAGAAGGTGACACTTTAGCAGAAGTGCTAGAAGGCTACTTTGCAAACTCAGAGCAGTTAAAAACGCGCCTATGGATCCGCACTGGTGAGCATGAGGGCAAAGCACACGCAGCAGGTATGCTGATTCAAGTGATCCCTGACGGCACTGGCTCTCCAGATGATTTCGAACATCTAGAGCAGCTCACTGATACAGTAAAAGATGAAGAATTGTTTGGTTTAGAAGCGAACGAGTTATTGTATCGACTATATAACCAAGACAAAGTACGTCTGTACGAGCCGCAACCTGTCGAGTTCCATTGTGGCTGTTCTCGTGAGCGTAGCGGTGCCGCAATCATCACCGTTGAGAAAGCTGAAATTTATGACATTTTGGCAGAAGTTGGATCAGTTTCTTTACATTGTGATTACTGTGGCACAACTTATACGTTTGACGAATCTGAAGTCACTGAACTGTATGCACAAGCTTCTACGGACAAGAAAACCCTGCATTAATTTACATAGCTTATCAAGCACGTAATTTACCCTACAAAAGGCCAGCTTAATGCTGGTCTTTTTGTGATCAACCCCTCGTAATAACTAGCCTCAAGCGTAATAAAACAACTGCTTAATTTTAAACAATTAATAATGATTTTGCCCTAGCGCAAAGGATTGCGTGCACGATAGACTATTCCCACCAATATGTGACGGGTTACCTAAAACCTTATTGAAATCATGGGTAAATTTTGAGCTATCTCCCTGTTTTCTCCCCGCCCCGTTGCTAGCATGGTGAGCAGATTAAAATTAAAACATTCTTACAAAATCCCTACAAAATCCTTATAAGGAGCACCTATGACCGTTATGGAACATACTAAGGCTGCAACACTTGATCTAACCAAGCACGGACTGCATAACGTAAAAGAGGTTATTCGCAACCCAAGCTACGAAATGTTGTTTGAGGAAGAAACGCGTGAAGACCTAACCGGTTATGAGCGCGGCGTGGTTACTGAACTAGGTGCGGTTGCCGTTGACACTGGCATCTTTACTGGTCGCTCACCAAAAGATAAATACATCGTCAAAGACGCTACGACAGAAGAACATATGTGGTGGACGTCTGATCAAGTGAAAAATGATAACAAGCCAATCACTCCTGAAGTGTGGGACGAGCTAAAAGAACTGGTCACAAACCAGCTTTCTAACAAACGCTTGTTTGTTGTTGACGGTTACTGTGGTGCAAACCCAGATACACGTTTGAGCATTCGTGTTATAACAGAAGTCGCATGGCAAGCGCACTTCGTTAAAAACATGTTTATTCGCCCGACAGAAGAAGAGTTAGCGACATTTGAACCAGACTTCGTAGTAATGAATGGCGCAAAATGCACTAATCCAAAATGGGAAGAGCAAGGCCTGAACTCAGAAAACTTCACCGTATTTAACCTAACTGAGCGCATGCAACTTATCGGTGGTACTTGGTACGGCGGTGAAATGAAGAAAGGTATGTTCGCCATGATGAACTACTTCCTTCCACTAAAAGACATCGCATCAATGCACTGTAGCGCTAACATGGGCAAAGATGGCGATGTAGCGGTATTCTTCGGCCTATCTGGTACGGGTAAAACGACCCTGTCGACTGATCCTAAACGTGCGCTAATTGGTGATGATGAGCACGGCTGGGATGATGACGGTGTCTTCAACTTCGAAGGTGGTTGTTACGCAAAAACCATCAAACTTTCGAAAGAAGCGGAGCCGGACATCTACAACGCAATTCGTCGTGATGCACTGCTAGAAAACGTAACAGTACGTGGCGATGGCTCTATCGACTTTGATGATGGTTCGAAAACAGAAAACACACGTGTTTCTTACCCTATCTACCATATCGATAATATCGTTAAGCCAGTATCAAAAGGCGGTCACGCGAATAAAGTGATCTTCCTATCAGCCGATGCATTTGGCGTACTGCCTCCAGTATCTAAATTGACACCTGAGCAAACTAAGTACCACTTCCTGTCTGGCTTTACCGCCAAACTAGCGGGAACAGAGCGCGGTATTACTGAGCCAACACCAACTTTCTCTGCTTGTTTCGGCGCGGCGTTCTTAACGCTCCACCCAACAAAATACGCGGAAGTACTGGTAAAACGCATGGAAGCAGCGGGCGCTGAGGCTTACCTAGTGAATACTGGTTGGAACGGCACTGGCAAACGTATCTCTATTCAAGATACACGCGGAATTATTGATGCCATTCTTGATGGTTCGATTGAAGAAGCACCAACTAAGCACATTCCAATCTTCAACCTTGAAGTACCAACGTCACTACCAGGTGTGGATCCTAGCATTCTAGACCCTCGCGACACGTACGTTGACCCACTTCAGTGGGAAAGCAAAGCGAAAGATTTAGCAGAGCGCTTTATCAATAACTTTGATAAATACACAGACAACGCTGAAGGTAAATCCCTGGTTGCGGCTGGTCCTCAGATTGATTAAATCGAGTAACAGCGACGTCGCGTAAACGCAGTGAAAAGTTGGCATTAACTTATCACCTTTACGTAGGCCAAGTTACAAAAATTGCTTCAAGCCCCTCTTTTGAGGGGCTTTTTATTGAATACCACAGAATATTGATACAAGCTAAAGCCTATCTAGTTTTATTTCATAACACACGTAGGTTCTAGCAAAGATGAAAACAGCGCGTCGAGTTCTACTTCTGTTACTGGTTATCTTAGTTGCCATTCCAGCCGCTACGATTGCGCTGCTAACAACATCTTACGCGGACGCAACCTGGCGCTTGCTGTCAAACACCTTTTCTCTTCCCTTCCGGGCCGGAAGCGTGCGTTATGGCTTTCCCTATCACCTAACTTTACAACGCGTGAACACCAGCGGAGACGATGCGTCTTACATCGAGCAAGTCGATTTATGGATGAATCCCGATGTTTATCGCGATGGTAAATGGATCGTTGATAGTTTATTGATTGATGGTATGAGCTTGCAGTATGGCGCACCAAAGCTCCCACCTTTAGACAACGTTTTATTCCATCAAATCGCGCTCAAAAATATTGATTACGCCGACGAGCAGTTCTCTGCCAATGGCATTGACCTTCAAATTCAATCACCACAATGGAATGGTCAATTAATACCATATGGCGAAGTTCAACTTGCAGCTGACCAACTCTATTGGAATGGCGAAGCCTTTAATCAAGTCTTAGTCGATATAGACTACAAACCGCAAGACAGTACGCTTTATGGCACCTCTTTTAACTGGCGTAACAGTCAAATATCTGGGCAAGGGGAGCAGTATCCTCAAGGCTGGTCTTTAGTAAATGTGACCATCAACAAGCTGAAACTGAGTAATACGCAGCGTCAATCACTGCTTGCAAAACCTTGGCACGATCTACCATTTAACATTAATCATATTAATAGCTTAGATTTGCTTAACGCCGATATTGAATGGGGCGACTGGCACTGGCAGAACTTGGATCTTTCTGTGGAAAACGCCACACTGCCACTGTCTCTCTGGAAGACAAAAGCTCAAGTGTCATTGCAGGCGGATAGCGTTCGATTCCAGCAGCAAACCGCAATAGAGCCACGTTTGAGTGCCGCTATCGAGCCAGGAGTAATCCAGCTCAACGAGCTCAGCTTAGATTGGCAGCAAGGTCGAGTGCAAGTTTCTGGATTGTTCACGCCAACACAATGGAAGCTCAAAGAAGCCTCTATTCAAGGCCTCAAGTGGGCAACACAGCCAGAAGACAACCTAAATTGGTGGCACGCCGCCACCAGCGAGTTAGAGCATGTTGCAATCGAACGACTCGACATTGAGCGCAGCCAAATTATCCAGCTATCTCACGAACCTTATTGGCAACTTTCCGGTTTAAATATCGAAGGGCAACAGCTTGATATTAAACAGTCGGCTCAACGTTGGGGCCTTTGGCAAGGCGAATTGGAAGTCAGCGTTGTCAACGCCAGCTATGACCAAGTACTCACGTCTCACGCAGCACTTGCCATGCAAAGCAAAGATGGCTTTTGGCAATTGACTCGCCTTTTTGCGCCACTCGAGCAAGGCTACGTAGAAGGCATCGGACAGATAGATTTGAGTACCCCGAGCCAACCTTGGGCGCTCAACGTCAATGCTGATGGTATTCCCTTATCGCTCTTCCACGATTATTTTTTACCCGACACACTGGCTATTGATGGTTTTTCCGATCTTAGCCTTGATCTACAAGGGTTATCAGGTGATCGCAACATGCTAGCCTACAGCTTATCGGGTGAAGTGGAAGCCAATCTCCGAGATACCCGCTTGAAGTCCCAAGCGGATCATTCGCTCAAAGCCATTACCTTAAGTCCACTGCGTTTAAGCGCGCAACGAGGGGAAGTTGCCATAAAGCCGGTCACAATTTCAGGAAAAGCCATAAGTGGTAAGGTTTGGGGAACATTTGATATGGCCAACAACCCGCTAAGTGGCATTACTTATCAATTGGAAGAGTCGTGCGGAAACATTGAAGGCGATCTACTAAGTGGTGAAACCCACCGTAATGAGTGCGTGAACGCATCAAAACTGGCCGAGCCTACTGATATTGAGACTCCACAGAAAAATGAGCCTTCCATCGAGCAACCTATCGTGATTGATAACATCAATTTGGAGACTCAAGAGGAAGAGCTTTACGAAGAAGTTATCGAAGAAGATGAAGTACCCGACACGAATTCCGCAGCAGAACAAACCCTCTCACCGACAGAGCAAGAAGGTGAAACAGATAAGCGCCCAGCAGATCAGTCGGCGCTTACCCCATCAGCAACTGAGTAACTGCGAGTAGTTCGGTATCAACATATAGGTACCGACAAAATCCACAGCTGGCGTGTCACCACTATAAATCACTACGTGAATAACGATGCGTGCTTTGCGTCCCGACTCCAATCGGTCTAGGTCACCACTGATCCCATCCAACGAAGTACTCGCCACGGGGTTTTGTTCGACTGGTTGACGATAACGAATAGAGCTGTCGGCCAACACAATATCACCGTGCAACCCACGCTCTTTAAGCAGCAACCACGTCATCCCCCACCCAGTCAGGGTTGCTAAGGTAAAAGCTGACCCAGCGAACATGGTATTATGCGGATTAAGGTTAGGATTAAGCTGCGCACAGCATTCAAACTGGTAACCCGTGTACTGGTTAATTTTGATCCCCATTTTGTCGCTAATTGGGATTTGTTGCTCCCAGCGCTGTTGAAGCTCAGTACACCATTCAGGGCGACGTAACACATTGGCCATCGGATCCAGTTGCTTCACCATTTGCTGATGGCGCACAGGGCCACGCTCATCGGTCAGCTCGCCTCGACGCTCAAAGCCATTTTTTTCATAAAAGGCGATGGCATCTTCACGGGCATTACACACCAAGCGTTTCGCTCCTTCTTGGCGCGCTAACGACTCTAGTGCAACCAAAACCAGCGAACCCATCCCCTTGCTACGGCGATTATTTTTAACCGCCATATAGCGGATCTGGCCATCATTGTCCGGCGTAATGTATAAACGGCCAATCGCCATAGGACGACCTCGACCATCAACAATCATGCGGTGATGGCTCATTTCGTCGTATTCATCGCGCTCTGAGCCAATCGGCATACGCCATGGCTCACGAAGCAGTTGCCAGCGAAACTGATAATACTTGTTTATCTGATTATCGGTTTTGGGAGTAATGAGTTTGAACATATCAATCCTTTGAAAGCACAACACTAATCAGTGTCGGAAAAATTACTCCAAGCCAATTCCATGAGCTTGGAGTTAAAGCTTAGACTATGGCGCCTGTGTTACCAGATTAGACCTGCAACCAAAACGTCACTGGACCGTCATTCACCAAGGACACTTTCATATCGGCAGCGAAGCGGCCACGCTGTGTGGGTAAAACTTCTTCACACAAGTCAGAAAAGTAATCATACAAGCGCTCTGCATCCACAGGATGCGCACCGCGAGAAAAACCAGCTCGCGTGCCTTTTTTTGTATCCGCAGGCAGCGTAAATTGAGAAACCACCAGCACTTTACCTTCCACCTGTTTAACGTTCAGGTTCATCTTGCCTTCGTCATCTTCGAACACACGGTAGGTTGTAACACGCTCCATTAAACGCTTTGCTTTAGCTTCATCGTCGTCCTTCTCTACGCCCAATAAGACCAGCAGACCACGATCAATTTCTCCTACGACTTCACCATCCACACGGACGGCTGCTTCACTGACTCGTTGAATTAGCGCTATCACTACTCTCGCTTCCTTCATCTGTTAACTGAGATTCAGCGGTCGAGTGTATCATGTCTAAATCTTCACTCCAGTGCTCTCGCTCACCAAGCGCAGCCGTAACTTCCGCCCCCAATAACACGATCATCCAGCATAAATACACCCAAACAAATAAGATAGGAATCGCCGCTAACGCGCCGTAGATGAGCTGATAAGACGGAAACTGAGTGATGTAGAGTGCAAAGCCTTTTTTACTCAACTCGAACAGTATCGCGGCGACTGCTGCCCCCATGGCACCATGAGCGAGGTGTACTTTTTTATTCGGCACTAGAATATACAAGCCAAGAAAAGCAAAAAAGGACAGCAACAACGGTAGCCAACGCAGAAATAAATTAAACGCACCAGATAATGTCTCGTTCTCTAAAATTTGCAGCGAAGTCACGTACGACGTCGCCGCAATACTCGCACCGACCATGATCGGCCCTAACGTGAGTACCATCCAATACATAGAGAATGAAAAGACTAAACGGCGCTTGTCTTTAACTCGCCAAATGTAGTTTAAGTTCTTATCAATGTTGGAAATCAGCATGACCGCTGCGATGAATAAAAACCCACCGCCAACCGCGCTCATTTTGCCCGTATTCGCCACAAATTCCTGTAATGCCGTATGTACAGCTTCTCCAGAAGCTGGCACAAAATTCTCAATAATGTAGCCTTGCAGCACCTCACCAACGTTCGCAAAAACGGGAAATTTCGACAATATTGATAACAATACCGTCAGCATTGGCACGATGGATAACAAGGTAATGTAGGCAAGATAGCCCGCGTTCACATTCACACGGTCATGCGTTAATCGCTTAAGAAGGTACGTAAAAAACGCGACGCAACTTGGCAGTAGATTGATTAATCTCGCCTTGTAACTCTCTGATAACTGGTTCATAGTTCATCCCATAATTAGCGCCGAGGACATAAGAATGCCTTATTTATTAGCAATTGTACTATCAATTTTCACTTTAACAGGGTGTCAATCTGCTTATTACTCAGCAATGGAGCAGGTTGGGTATCATAAACGAGATATTATGGTCGACCGCGTCGAAGATGCCAAAGAATCTCAACAAGATGCACAAGAAGAATTCACCAGTGCACTTGAAGCCTTATCTGCGATCACCAACTTTGATGGTGGTGAGCTAGAAAATGTCTACAACAACATCAATGACAAATACGAAGATAGCGAAAAAGCGGCTCAAGACGTACGTGACCGTATTGCTGCGATTGAAGACGTATCCGGCGCACTGTTTGATGAGTGGCAAGATGAGCTAGAGCTGTACTCGAGTGCGAAACTGCGTCGTTCAAGCGAGCAAAAGCTACGTGAAACCAAAGCCTCGTACAAAACCATGCTTAGCGCTATGAAGCGTGCAGAGAAAAAGATGACACCGGTACTGGACACGCTGCGTGACAACACGTTGTACTTAAAACACAACCTTAACGCCAGTGCGATTGGTTCTTTGCAAGGTGAGTTCTCTAGCTTAGAGAAGGACATTCAGTTTGCGATCAAACAAATGAACGAAGCGATTGCAGAGTCCGATAAATTCCTACAAAAGCTCAATCAAAAGTAAATGATTCAGACCTCCTCCTAGCGAGGAGGTTTTAGTCGGCGACCTTACCGAGTAAACCGATGACTCTTCGAACAAAGCCTACCCTCTCTGGCACAGTTCCCCATGGCACTTCTACCACTTCATAACCCAACTCAGTATAGACACTCACTAACGACTGATGAATCTCCAATGCTTCTTCAAAGCTGTGCGGACGCACTTCATCTTGTACGTAAATGGATGCTTCAGGTCGACAAGTAAACACCTGACTATGGTACCCAGCGCTTTCGGTTAAGAAAGCTTGGTCAACCTTACAGCCGCCCACTTGTAGGTATGCAATGATGTCGGGGATGGCGCGATCAACAAACGCAACATCATGACAACGCGCATCACTCTTTTGTTTGTCCATCAACCCAAGGCATAACTTGGCAAACTCAGGTAAATTCGTCCACGGCAAAATACCATTTTCTAACTGGCTTTGCTGCTCAATCAAGTCGCGAGACCCTTCAGGAAACGTGGCGTAACCACACGCGTCTAGCGCATTCAGCAGTGTTGTTTTTCCCGCACCAGGCCCACCGGTGATAATAATCGGGTTCATATTCAACTCCAGAAAACAAAAAGCCCCGAGCATAACTCGAGGCTTCTTCTTAATTGAATCGCTTAACGAAAATTATTTCGCGCCACGAGAAGCACGCTTACGGTCGCTTTCCGTTAGGAACTTCTTACGGATACGGATGCTTTCAGGCGTTACTTCTACTAGCTCGTCGTCATCGATGAATTCTAGTGCTTGCTCAAGAGTCATCTTGATTGGCGGAGTAAGAACCTGTGCGTCATCTGTACCTGATGCACGAACGTTGGTTAGCTGCTTACCTTTCAGTGCGTTTACCGTTAGGTCGTTGTCACGGCTGTGAATACCGATAACCATACCTTCGTAAACTTCAACACCGTGACCGATAAATAGACGACCACGCTCTTGAAGGTTGAACAGTGCGTTAGTTAGCGCTTTACCCATCGCGTTCGCGATTAGTACACCGTTTACACGTTGACCGATGTTACCGCCTTTGTGAGGGCCGTAGTGATCAAACGTATGGTAAAGAAGACCTGAACCTGAAGTCAGTGTCATGAATTCCGTTTGGAAACCGATCAGACCACGTGATGGCATAACGAAGTCCATACGTACACGACCTTTACCGTCTGGAGACATGTCTTTCAGCTCACCTTTACGTAGGCCGATGTTCTCCATGATGCCGCCTTGGTGCTCTTCCATTACGTCGATAGTTACCGTTTCGAACGGTTCCATCAACTGACCATCTTCTTCTTTGATGATTACTTCTGGACGAGATACCGCAAGCTCGAAGCCTTCACGACGCATGTTTTCGATCAGGATAGAAAGGTGAAGTTCACCACGACCTGATACGCGGAATTTATCTGGATCGTCTGTTTGCTCAACGCGTAGTGCAACGTTGTGTACCAATTCCTTCTCAAGACGCTCAAGGATGTTACGTGACGTTACGAACTTACCTTCTTTACCCGCGAATGGAGACGTGTTTACTTGGAACGTCATCGTTACTGTTGGTTCATCAACAGACAATGGTGGTAATGCTTCTACTGCGTTTTGTGCACAGATAGTGTCAGAAATTTTCAGCTCGCCAAGACCAGTGATTGCGATGATATCACCCGCGTTAGCTTGTTCCACTTCGTGACGCTCTAGGCCAAGGTAGCCCATTACTGTACCCACTTTACCGTTGCGAGTTTTACCGTCAGCACCAATAATGGTTACCTGCTGGTTTGGTTTAACGCTACCACGAGTTACGCGAGCCACGCCGATAACACCAACGTAAGAGCTGTAGTCTAGCTGAGAAACTTGCATCTGTAGTGGACCATCAAGGTCAACATTTGGCGCGTCAACAACATCAACGATAGTTTGGAATAATGGTTCCATGTTCTCGCCAGTTTCGCCTTCTTCTAGAGAAGCCCAACCGTTAAGTGCTGATGCGTAAACTACTTTAAAGTCTAGCTGGTCATCAGTTGCACCTAGGTTGTCGAATAGATCGAACACTTGGTCCATAACCCAATCAGGACGTGCACCAGGGCGGTCAATCTTGTTGATTACAACGATTGGTTTTAGACCGTGAGCAAACGCTTTTTGTGTTACGAAACGCGTTTGAGGCATTGGACCATCAACAGCGTCAACGATAAGTAGTACAGAGTCTACCATCGACATGATACGCTCAACTTCACCACCGAAGTCCGCGTGTCCCGGAGTATCTACGATGTTGATACGGTAATCGTTCCAGTCGATTGCTGTGTTTTTAGCAAGAATGGTAATACCGCGCTCTTTCTCGATGTCGTTCGAGTCCATGACTCGCTCTTCAGCTTCACCGCGAGACTCAAGCGTGCCTGATTGTTGTAGCAGCTTGTCAACCAACGTCGTTTTACCGTGGTCAACGTGCGCGATGATCGCGATATTTCTTAATTTATCAATCTGTGGAGTAGCCATGGATATTGATTCACTTAGATAGATGAAATGCCCCCACGCTGAGAACGGGTGCTCTCTGGCGACATTTGCTGATTAAAAAAACGGCCATAATGTACCAGATTTTAGCAAAAAGCCTAGAAATATGTGATCTACTCCCGAGCATTTCTGCGATTTTTACGCTTAATGCCCATTTTCTTCCTCAGAACGAATTGATTAAACGCAACTTTATTCTAATCGATGCATAATTCAAATTGACTCTTGCTCAAAAAATGGGCTGAATACGCAATGTACCTGTCACATTATGGTGCAACAATGATTTTTGGCACCATAATAGTGCAAGCAAAGATCATTTTGGTGCAAGCAAGTGCACCAAACTAGCATTCAAAAACACAATTGCTTGAAATTAATGGAATATTTTTTTTGGCACGGTTTTGGCTTTAGTTAAAACAGCATCGATTAATGAAAAGTCAAATTGATTAATCAATGCCAGGTTTCATGAATAATTCATAAATCGAGCTTTTACCGCTTATTAACACTGGAGGTTATCCAAGATGTCAGTAGAAAACGTTCTATCGCTGATCCAAGAAAACGAAGTTAAGTTTGTTGACCTACGCTTCACTGATACAAAAGGTAAAGAGCAGCACATTTCGATCCCTGCTCACCAAATCGACGCAGACTTCTTCGAAGAAGGTAAAATGTTCGATGGTTCATCAGTTGCTGGCTGGAAAGGTATCAACGAATCAGACATGGTAATGATGCCTGACGCATCTTCTGCTGTGCTTGACCCATTCACGGAAGACGCAACACTAAATATCCGTTGTGACATCTTAGAGCCTGCAACAATGCAAGGCTATGACCGTGACCCACGCTCTATCGCAAAACGCGCTGAAGACTTCATGCGTTCTACAGGTGTTGCAGATACTGTACTTGTCGGTCCTGAGCCAGAATTCTTCCTATTTGATGACGTGAAGTTCTCGACGGACATGTCAGGCTCTTTCTTCAAGATCGACGACGTAGAAGCGGCATGGAACACAGGTTCTGACTACGAAGAAGGTAACAAAGGTCACCGTCCAGGCGTTAAAGGTGGTTACTTCCCAGTAGCTCCAGTAGATTCATCTCAAGACATCCGTTCTGCTATGTGTCTAGTAATGGAAGAAATGGGTCTTGTTGTTGAAGCGCACCACCACGAAGTGGCAACGGCGGGTCAAAACGAAATCGCAACTCGTTTCAACACGCTAACAACCAAAGCTGACGAAATCCAAATCTACAAGTACGTTGTACACAACGTTGCTCACGCGTTTGGTAAAACAGCGACGTTTATGCCTAAACCACTTGTTGGCGACAACGGCAGCGGTATGCACGTTCACCAGTCTCTAGCAAAAGATGGCGTAAACCTATTTGCTGGTGACAAGTACGGCGGTCTATCTGAAATGGCGCTTTACTACATCGGTGGTATCATCAAACACGCTCGTGCAATCAACGCATTCGCTAACCCATCAACAAACTCGTACAAACGTCTTGTACCAGGCTTCGAAGCACCAGTAATGCTAGCTTACTCAGCGCGTAACCGCTCTGCTTCAATCCGTATCCCAGTGGTACCAAGCCCGAAAGCACGTCGTATCGAAGTTCGTTTCGGTGACCCAGCGGCGAACCCATACCTATGTTTCGCAGCAATGCTTATGGCTGGTCTTGACGGTATCAAGAATAAGATCCACCCAGGCGAAGCGATGGATAAAGACCTTTACGATCTTCCAGCTGAAGAAGCAGCAGAAATCCCAACTGTTGCATACTCACTAAAAGACGCGCTAGCAGAGCTAGATGCTGATCGTGAGTTCTTAACAGCGGGCGGCGTATTCTCTGACGACTTCATCGATTCATACATCGACCTTAAGTCTCAGGACGTAGAGCGTGTAAACATGACAACTCACCCTGTTGAGTTCGAACTTTACTACTCTGTGTAAGGTCGACACTGTGTAAAATGTAAACACAGCAATAAAATATTAGGCTCGCCTCGCAGGCGGGCCTTTTTTGTATTCGCCACTCAAGCTTCGACGTTTAACATGAGGGGATAATAAAAATACGCTTAGAATTTTTCCTTACAGGTCAAAGAGCTAAGCCATTGAAACGTGAAATCATCGAACAAGAGAAGGTGAGCAATGAAAGTTCAGCTTATTCCATCACTGTGTGCACTCAGCGGATTGTTAATCGCCTCTATCGCCTTCGCGCAGGTCGCGTATACGTGGGTAGATGAAAATGGCGTGGTTCACTTTAGTGATACGCCAAACAAAGGAGCAAAAGCGATCGCACTGCCAAACCTTGAAGCCAGCGCACCAGCTCCTGAGGTAGAAAGTACTGAATCGCTCGCACCTCAGACTACGCCATCTACTGCATCACAAAACAAGCCAGAGAAAACAACCGAGAAGCCTCTTCCATTAGAACTCTCGATGCTGACTCCCAAGCACAACGAGACCATCCGCAGCAATCGAGGCATCATCAATATTCAATTAGAAACCAATCGCAAGCTTGGTATCGGTGAGCAATTGCAATTGTTACTCGATGGAAAACCTTATGGTGCACCACAAAACCATATAGTGTGGCAGTTAAACAATATTGACCGAGGCACTCACACACTTGCTGTGCACGCGAAAAGAAGCGGCAAGCTTATTGCATCTACTAGCCCTATAACGGTGCATTTACATAGAGCAAGTGTTAAGCCGACCGTAAAAGGGGCAAAATAGAATATCTGGTGAAAAAAATCACATCACAGCGATGCTTTTCACTTTTTCTTCTAAGATTTATTCGCCATACTTAACGTTCAATTGCACCATTATTGTGCATCGCACAATCTTAAAGCAAAACAAGGACGTAATGTGGATACCAGTCTTCCTAGTGCCATTCTCAACAATATGGTGACAGCAACGCTGATTCTTGATGATGGATTGGCCATCCGTTATGCCAATCCGGCTGCCGAATTGCTGTTTTCTCAAAGCGCCAAACGAATTATTGAACAATCACTTTCTCAATTGATTCAGCATGCGTCGCTGGATCTCGCGCTGCTCACTCAACCGTTGCAAAGTGGCCAAAGCATCACCGACAGTGACGTCACTTTCGTTGTTGATGGCCG
The DNA here is from genome assembly GCF_033339495.1 of Vibrio sp. 2134-1. Taxonomy (NCBI): domain Bacteria; kingdom Pseudomonadati; phylum Pseudomonadota; class Gammaproteobacteria; order Vibrionales; family Vibrionaceae; genus Vibrio; species Vibrio sp. 2134-1. Next base: position 97,542 of record NZ_JAWOUS010000007.1, on the reverse strand, counting down.
CCCTTTAATGCTAGAGGTGACGGTTAGCCCTATCACTTGGCAAAAGCAGTTGATGCTTCTGGTCGAGATGCGCAAAATTGATCAGCAGCGCCGACTCTCTCAAGAACTGAACCAACACGCCCAACAACAAGCAGCGAAGCTGTTAGTCCGAGGGCTTGCACATGAGATTAAAAATCCGCTTGGCGGCTTACGCGGTGCGGCGCAATTGCTAGAAAAAATGCTGCCAGAGCCCTCTCTCACCGAATATACACACATCATCATTGAGCAAGCAGACCGTTTAAGGGCGCTCGTGGATCGATTACTAGGACCGCAAAAGCCAGGTAAGAAGACACAAGAGAATCTGCACCAAATTCTTGAAAAGGTTCGCCAACTGGTTGAATTAGAGTCACAACGCTCAATCATCATTGAACGAGATTATGACCCAAGCTTGCCAGAGATTTTGATGGATACAGACCAAATCGAACAGGCAATGCTTAATATCGTCAGCAACGCCGCACAAATTCTTAGCCATCAAGAACACGGGAAAATAACCATTCGCACCAGAACGGTGCATCAAGCCAATATTCACGGCAAACGCTGTAAACTCGCTGCTCGTGTCGAAATCACAGACAACGGCCCAGGTATTCAACCGGAACTACAAGACACGCTGTTCTATCCCATGGTCAGTGGCCGCGAGGGAGGAACTGGATTAGGGCTATCTATTTCGCAAAATTTGATCGACCAGCACAATGGAAAAATAGACGTAGAAAGCTGGCCTGGTCACACAACATTTACTATTTATCTGCCGATCTGATTGCGCTAATGGACTTCAAGTCGCGTCAGTTTTTCGGTTTGCTGCAAGGATTACTACATGAGTAAAGGATATGTTTGGGTCGTTGATGACGACAGTTCAATTCGCTGGGTAATGGAGAAAACGCTCTCCTCTGCCAACATCAAATGTGAAACCTATGCCGATGGAGAAAGCGTGTTAATGGCGCTCGAACGCGAAGTGCCGGATGTTCTAGTATCAGACATTCGCATGCCAGGTATTGATGGGTTGGAGCTACTAAAACAAGTACAGCGCGATTACCCAGACCTTCCCGTGATTATCATGACCGCACACTCAGATTTAGATGCGGCAGTGAATGCGTACCAAAAAGGTGCTTTTGAATATTTACCAAAACCTTTTGATATTGATGAAACTTTAACTCTGGTTGAACGAGCCATTGCACACAGCCACGAACACAAACGCGAGCAGCTCTCTCCAGAAGACATTCCAGCAGAAACGCCTGAAATTATCGGTGAAGCACCAGCGATGCAAGAGGTGTTTCGCGCCATTGGTCGTCTTTCTCGCTCCTCTATTTCAGTCTTGATTAACGGTGAATCGGGCACGGGTAAAGAACTCGTTGCTCATGCACTGCACCGTCACAGTCCACGTGCTAACAAACCTTTCATTGCGCTCAATATGGCGGCGATTCCCAAAGACTTGATTGAATCGGAACTGTTTGGCCACGAAAAAGGCGCGTTTACGGGGGCAAACAATGTTCGTCAAGGACGATTCGAACAAGCCAATGGCGGCACTCTATTTTTAGACGAAATCGGCGACATGCCATTGGACATTCAAACTCGTTTACTACGCGTTCTAGCTGACGGGCAGTTTTATCGAGTGGGCGGTCACTCTCCGATCAGTGTCGATGTACGAATTGTCGCGGCAACACACCAGAACTTAGAAAAGCTGGTGCACGAAGGTGACTTCCGTGAGGACCTATTTCATCGCTTAAACGTGATTCGCGTTCAGATCCCGGCACTGCGTGAGCGTAAGCAAGACATTGAAAAGCTTACACAGCATTTTCTTATCCGTGCGGCTGATGAGCTTGGTGTGGAAACAAAAACTCTCCACCCGTCGACCGTGGAGATTCTTAACCGCCTTGATTGGCCTGGCAACGTTCGTCAATTAGAGAATATTTGCCGTTGGTTAACCGTTATGGCCAGTGGTAGCGAAGTGTTACCAAATGACTTGCCAAGCGAACTACTCGAAGAGAAAAAATCCATTTCAGACTCTGCACATGGTAGTTGGCAAGAACAATTGGCGGATTGGGCACGGCATTCACTCGCAGCAGGAGATAAAGAACTACTTTCTTACGCTTTACCAGAATTTGAACGCATTTTATTAGAAGCAGCCTTAGAGCACACTAAAGGTCATAAGCAAGATGCCGCTAAAGTATTAGGCTGGGGGCGAAATACACTCACCAGAAAATTAAAAGAATTGTACTGACAATCACTTACGTGGTGCGTTAACAACGAGCGTCGTTTGTCACTCGATATTAATAAAAACATCAGTACAATTGTGGCGCACCACCATCTATGTGATTAGGCGATGTCTACTGCTACGACTCAAATTACACTGCGTACTGCTGTTCTGATTCCATTTGTCATGATCTTCTTACTGGCGATCGGTGTCATTGTCTACGTCCAAAAACAAAGTTACGAAGAAGTGGTCACGGATATCAGTGACAAGCAACTTTCCGTGTTAACCGAAAGCGTCCACGACCACCTCAATAGCTATCTACGTAAGCCTTTTACTGCGGTTATGGCTCTCGCGCACAACGTCAGCTATCACAACCTTTATCGCCCTCACGATACCTCAGACATTCAAAACTACCTGCTGAGTGCATTCAAAAATCTTTACCAATCGATACCGCAGTTGGATGTAATCGCATTTGGTTCAGAAAACGGCGACTTTGCAGGCTTTCGCCGCGAGCTTTCCGACGATTACACCTTAATGGTGCAAGATCGCCACACCGATGGTGATCTGGTTATTTATGGAACCAACCATGTGAGTAACAACATTCGAACGGTTATCTCCCAATACGATCCTCGCACTCGCCCATGGTATAAGCCCGTTGCAGATAGCCAAGACGCCACTTGGTCTGAAATTTATACCAACGCTGATGAACGCCAGGATATTACGCTATCAGCCATGACGCCGGTGTACAAACACGACCAATTTGCTGGTGTTTTGGTGACAGACATTCGTATCAATACATTCAACGAGTTCCTGCGCGAGTTAAAATACAACACTAAAGCGTCGGTCTACATCATGGACCCAGATCATCGTTTAATCGCTCACTCAGGCCCGGGAAGCGTCATCTCATGGGGCACAAAATTTTCGGATAAAGGGCAGCGTTTGCTTGCCGCTGAAAACGCAGACCCGATCATCAAAATCAGTGCGAGCCGCGTCCGGTCTTTCGATCTCAACAACACCAAGCAACCTTATACTTTTTCATTTGAACATGATGGCCAACGTATTTTCAGTCGGCTAACCCCGTATCGAGACCAAGATGGCTTAACATGGTTTATTGGCACCTCCATTTCGGAGTCCGAGCTTCTCGGCCTGTTACCGAAAAGCCAGCAAGAGAGTTGGCTCGTTGGCATTATTGTAAGCCTATTTGGGATCGCCATCAGTTGGATCATTTTCAACCGAGTTACTAGACCAATTAACGCGACGGCCGCCGCCGCTCAGCACCTGGCAAATGGGGATTGGGATAGCGGCATGCCAAAGCCTGGTTATGTGTATGAGACAACCGTACTGGTTCATGCTTTTAATGAAATGGCGAACAATCTAAGAGCTTCATTCAAAGCATTGCGTGAACAGTTGGTTTATGACTCTCTAACACGCTTATATAGCCGTCAGGGTTTGGTCGAAATCTGTGAAAATCAGTCTGATCTTTGTCACGGCAGTTTATTTTTACTTGGTATCAACAAATTTAGAGATATCAACGACAGTGTGGGTCATCACAACGGCGACCAGCTGTTGGTCAGCATCGCTGAAAGGTTAAAACAGCAGTTTCGTGACAACGCATTATTGGCTCGGATTGGTGGTGACGAATTCGCGGTGTTTCTCTCAAATGTCGACACGGAAACCAAAATTAAACAAACCGAGCGTCGATTACAGCAACTCTTTTCCACCCCATTTATGGTGGAAGGCGAAAATGTAGTGATGAAGATTTCACTTGGTATTGTACAAACCCAGCCAAACGAAACCATGCCTTTATGGTTACGCAACGCCAGCATCGCATTAAGTTACGCTAAACAAGACTCACTGACTGGTGTTTGTCACTACAGCCCAGAACTAGCGAGCGCTTCAAAGTTTCGTACACAAATGCTGACCAAGATCCAAACTGGCATTGAAAACCGAGAGTTTATTCCTCATTACCAACCGATTGTGGATCTCGTCAGTGGCACAGTGTGTGGCGCCGAAGCACTTGCGCGTTGGCATAGCGACTCAGGTATGGTGTCACCATTAGATTTTATCCCAATCGCGGAAGAAAGCGGCATGATCAAAGCCATCGGCCAACAGATTCTGTTACAAGCTTGTCGCGACACTTACCAAGCGATCGAAAGCAAACAGTGGCCGTCGGACTTCCAACTGCATGTGAATATCTCCGTTAATCAACTATCCTGCCCAAGTTTTGTTGATACGGTGACAAGCGTATTGGATATCACGAAATTACCAGCAAGTAACCTCACACTAGAGATCACAGAATCACGTATCATTGATAGCGCACCGACCACACTAGAAAATATGACTAAACTGCGTGAAATGGGTATTGGTATCGCGATAGATGACTTTGGCACCGGCTACTCATCACTGGGTTACCTCCACTCTCTGCCGTTTACCTGCTTGAAGATTGATCGCACCTTCATCAATCAACTCACACAAGAAAACTTAAACAGTTCAGTCGTCGCTGCCGTCATCAATATCACAGCAGGTCTCAAAACTAATGTCGTCGCGGAAGGTGTCGAGGATAGCAATCAAGCACAATTACTGCGCTCTTTAGGCTGTAATCAGGTGCAAGGCTTCTACTACAGCCGCCCTATGCCACTAGAAGAATGGCCAACACATTTGGTGAACATGAAGTAGAAAAGAGCGAGAATCGTTGATTTCCTAGTCATCCTCTACTGACAATCTACCCAACTGTTATTTATACTTAACTGCAAATCTTACCCATGTATTGTCACAGATGATGTTTGGGCCCTGTTCCAGTTCATAACTATCCGGATCGACAAAATGATAACGAAGAACCTTCCTCTTACTGATTTGCACCGTCACCTCGACGGTAACATTCGTACTAAAACGATTCTTGAGCTAGGCCAAAAGTTTGGCATTGCCCTACCAGCGTACGATATTGAGTCTCTCACTCCTCACGTTCAAATTGTCGAAGCGGAACCCTCTCTTGTTGCTTTCCTTTCTAAGCTCGACTGGGGTGTTGCTGTACTGGGCGATCTAGATGCGTGTCGTCGTGTCGCGTACGAAAACGTAGAAGACGCGCTAAACGCACAAATCGATTACGCAGAGCTGCGTTTCTCTCCTTACTACATGGCGATGAAACACAAACTACCAGTAGCGGGGGTTGTTGAAGCCGTCGTGGACGGTGTGCAAGCGGGTATGCGCGATTTTGGCGTGAAAGCCAACCTGATCGGTATCATGAGTCGTACATTTGGTACTGACGCATGTCAACAAGAACTGGACGGCATTCTGAGCCAGAAAGATCACATCGTTGCCGTCGACCTTGCGGGTGACGAGCTAGGCCAACCGGGTGATCGCTTTGTGTCTCACTTCAAGCAAGTACGCGATGCTGGCCTTGGGGTAACGATCCATGCTGGTGAAGCAGCAGGTGCAGAGAGCATGTGGCAAGCAATTAATGAGCTGGGCGCAACTCGTATCGGTCACGGTGTAAAAGCGATTCACGATCCAAAACTGATGGATTACCTAGCAGAAAACCGCATTGGTATTGAATCTTGCCTGACGTCAAACTACCAAACAAGTACGGTAGAAACGCTAGAAAACCACCCTCTCAAGCAGTTCCTAGAGCATGGCGTTCTTGCGTGTCTGAACACTGACGATCCAGCGGTTGAAGGCATCGAACTGCCATACGAATACGAAGTAGCGGCACCAGCCGCTGGCCTGAGCCAAGACCAGATTCGCCAAGCGCAAATCAATGGCCTTGAGATTGCGTTCCTTTCAGAAGCAGAAAAATCGGAACTGAGAGAAAAAGTAAAAGATCGCGCTTAAATCCAGCGAAAACATAAAAAAATGCCAGCATCTGCTGGCATTTTTTATATCTTGAATCTGTATCTCTGATTAAATCACACGAGAGAACTGTTGCTGACGTGCCTTTGCTCGTAGGTATTTATCGAAGCTCATACAAATATTACGGATCAACAAACGACCTCGCAGCGTCACACGAATTTCATTATCATCCACTTCCACCAGCTCATCGTTAATAAAGGTCTGAAGTAGCTGCAAATCTTCTTTAAAGTACTGTTCAAACCTCACTTTAAACTCAGACTCAATGGCTTTCTTGTCTAATTTGAAGTTACAAATCAGCTGCTTAATCACTTCGCGACGGAGCAAATCATCAGAGTCCAGCGAGACCCCTTTCCATAGAGCGTGACGAAGTTCGTTGACTTGAGCGTAGTATTTCTTCAGCTCTTTCTGGTTTTGCGCGTACGCATCGCCGATCATCGAGATTGCAGAAACACCAAAGCCAACCAAGTCACATTCACCTTGTGTGGTGTAGCCTTGGAAATTGCGATGCAAAATACCTTCGCGCTGGGCAACAGCAAGTTCATCGTCCGGCAAAGCAAAGTGGTCCATACCGATAAATTGGTAGCCAGCACCGGTCAGTGTCGCGATGGTGTCTTGCAGAATCGCCATCTTCTCTTCTGCCTTTGGCAGGTCTTCGTCTTTAATCTTACGCTGCGCTGCAAATAGCTGTGGCATGTGCGCGTAGTTAAACACGGATAGACGGCCCGGCTGCATCTCTAGCACTTGTTCTAGAGTCTTGGCAAAAGATTCTTTGGTCTGCTTCGGTAAACCGTAAATCAAATCTAGGTTCGTCGAACGAAAGCCTAACTCTTTTGCGCGCGCAACCATCGCAACGATGAACTCTTCATCTTGCTCACGATTCACCAGTTTTTGCACTTCTTTGTTGAAGTCCTGAACACCGATGCTCAAGCGATTGAAGCCTTCACTACGCAGATGATCCAGCATGATCAGCTCGATTTCACGCGGGTCAACCTCGATACTGATTTCAGCATCGCTACTAAAAGTAAACTCTTGGCGTAGCAGGCTCATTACACGCGTGATTTGCTTTTCAGAGAGAAACGTCGGTGTACCACCACCAAAATGCAATTGCGTCACGGTGCGACCAACAAGTAATGCAGCACGTTGACGAATTTCGTGTTCAAGCACGTCGAGGTATTCATCCGCTTTGTGCGAGTGGCGCGTAATGACTTTATTACATCCACAGTAGTAACAAAGCTTGTGACAGAACGGAATGTGTACGTACAGCGATAATGGGCGTTCTGGGTATTGAGTGCATGCCATATCATAATCAGAAATGGTGAACGCTTCATGAAACTCCAGCGCCGTTGGGTACGACGTATAACGAGGCCCGGAATAGTTGTACTTATCCAATACCGCTTGATCCCAGACTATTTGCTGTTTCAATTCAGTGTGTTGATTCGACATGGTGGTACTTTCCGTTAAATGCTAGGGCAACGAAAGCCGTCACCCGATATTCAGAGCCGCTATTTTGCCATACGACGATGACAAGCGTGGCAACACCGACTGGCTTTTTAAGTATAAAACTAAAGAAGTGCTAGCGTGATCACGATACCCCCATTAGCCATAAGGAGACTATTGGGGGTCGCGCTTAAATCATCTGAATATTGATTTGATTATTCAGTGGCTGGACGTTTTTCTGCAACACTTTGAGCTCCTCAATAATCGCATCAGTGAGGCGGCTTTCCGCTTTATGACGCGTCAAGTTCTGTTGCATACGCTCTTTCTTGGCAAGTTGTTGGCGTTCTTCGCCACGCGCCATATCTTTCACGATGTGGTAAAGCTCAGAAATCGCAGGGTACGTTTTATCGAAATCAACGCGGTCTTCACCTTGTACATAATCCATGATGTTATACACACGGATACTGATTTCAGATAAATCGCACTGGCCTTGAATGCCCGCCTGACACAAGGTATGCACATTCTCAAAAATGTTGGCGTTACGTTTGTCTATCGCCAATTTTTGATGCTTCAGCTGCAATTCCTTTTGCTTTTTCAATTGAAGCAGAAGGTAACCTGCATAAGAAGCGAGTGCGATGATAATCACAACACCAGCAATAGCTAATAAGGTTACATTCATAGCTTAATTATCCTTTATAGTCGTCGAAATTAATGTCGTCGAAATCTGCCAGCAAGTCATCATCGTTGCGCGTGCTTTTCTCAGCAGGTGCAGTGAAGTCTTCCTCTTCTTCAGGTTCCAACAAGCCTAGTTGGTCCATTAGCTTCTCAATGCGATCGAGTTTCTCATCGACGAATTTCTGTAGACCTGTGCCCAGGTTTTCACCCGCTTCAATACGGTCTAGCAACACGTTCAATTGCGCGTCATTTTCTAGCATCTCTAGTTCTTGCTCTGCCGACAAACGACGCTCTTGCTTCGTCATTTTCTTCGCAGGTTCAACAATCAGAGGTATTTTCTTTTTGCTGCCTAAGCGCGGGTCGCGATTTTGTGCAGCAGCTTGCTTTTTCTGCTCGTTAACTTCTGAGTTACGGTTACCCGTTTTCAGACCTTTACGCTTTTTAGCACGCTTGCGTAAGCGGCCTTCCACATCAGATTCTGTACGGTTACGAGTTACAACAAACTCAGGTGCACCAGCGGCACCCGGTTTTCTAGATTTTTTACTACGGCTCATTACTGGGGTTTCCTCAGTAAAATTACATCATTACCAATAAATTCGAGTTCGAGCTTATCCCGCTCTGCTAGGAACTGGAACGTGTCACGACTAAAGAACACTACGTGAGTGAGATCGTTCTTATAATGCCATGATTTGAAAGCCTCCACGTCGATGACCATTTTCGTCATCAGGCCTATCCAGCCCCCTGGCTTAACTAAATTCAACCATTGCTTCCACACCAAATCTGGGTGGTAGAGGTGCTCTATCACCTCTGTTGCTGTCATGAAGTCGTACGTTTTTTCTAAAACCGACGTATCAGAGTGGTAATAGAGATCGTACAACGCCATGTTGTGCCCAGCCTCTTCCAGCATCAAGGAGAGCGTTGGGCCAGGACCACAACCAAAGTCGATACCATTTGATTGTGGAGAAATTCGCTCTGTGATCGGGTCAGCAATACGCGACAAAAAGCGTCGGTAACCCAAATCATCGGGGTTGTTCTCATGCAAATCATAGTGAGCTTTTTCGCTTTCCGCATCCAAACGTTGGTCTGGATTTACGAATACCAAGCTGCACTGCTCACATTGAAGATATTCACGACGCTTATCTTCAAAATAATGGTGAGTGCGCTGATTTTGGCATAAAGGACAGGTATGCATGCTGACTTCCTCAAACAGGGATGCGAAACATACCAGAAAGTGAACTCGGATTGGAGTGTTGTTGAGTATTTTTTCAGCAATTTTTGTTAAAAAACTTTGTTTACAACCTATAAAGCTAAATAAGTGCAGTAATCTCAATTCAAGTTACGACTGAGCAAGTCAACGGATATAAAAAAAGCGACAGTCAGACTGTCGCTTTCTAAGTGCCATCAATTGGCGAAACTGTGTTGCACACATTTGGTGCACCAATGATCCCTTTGTTTTTAGAGCTTTCCCTGCCAAAAAGAGTTGTTTTTCATCTTCCTGATGAGTTTTGGCTATCCGTTTACTTCCTGTCTACTGAGCAACTTCCTGTGCCTGATCCGTTTCACTGTCTTAACCGTCAGACGAGATGACCATCCTTATCTGATAGGCTCCCTACCTATCTAAATCCCTTTCTAAATCACCAAGCATCCGAGCTACATCCTTGGAGACCTAAACCGTGGTCTTAAATCCTTACATTCACTCCCTGTGAACGACTTGTACTTTACGCCATCCCGTTATGCTCACAAGTAATGGGTTGAAAAAATAATCCGCCTATTTTTCTAAAAAATCAAAATTATCATTTAATCAAAAACTTAAAAACACTAACAAGAAAAAGCCAACATCAAGTATGGCAAATGTCTCACAAACTGCCGAGCCAACTATCGCTTTCGCATCCAAACTCGACTGTGATATCTGTCACGAACAAAAATGCCCTAGTGGATTCACTAGGGCATTTTTGTACAAGTTGCTCGAACGATGTAGGGACATCTACCCAACCAGCTCAAGATGCAGGATCTTGAGCGATTTAGGTATATTAGTGCAGACCGCCAACGTATTTAGACAGCACTTCGATATCTTCGTCTGTCATTTTCTTCGCGATGTCGCGCATCATGGCATTCATATCATTACCACGGTCGCCATCACGGAATTTTTCTAGCTGAGCTTTGATGTAGTCAGCATGCTGACCAGAAATTTTCGGGAAACCTGAAAGCTCAGTACCATTGCCACGAGGACCATGACATGCAATACATGCGGTTAGGCCACGCTCGGCATCACCAGCGGTATAAAGCGTTTTGCCTTTTGCTACTACATCTTCAGGTGTTGAGTTTTCTGAAACTGGTAGCGAAGCGTAGTAAGCAGATAGGTCTGCGATATCTTCATCGCTCAGTGGCATTGCCATACCACTCATTACAGGATCGTAACGACCTTGTTTACCACCACTTGTCATGCCTAGCTTAAGTTCTTTTAACTGCTTCTCAAGATACTTAGCGTGTTGGCCTGCGAGTTTCGGGTACGTTGTTATTGCACTGTTGCCATCTGCTCCGTGACAGGCGACACAGGTTTGTGATTTTGCTTTACCAGCCTCAATATTACCTTGGGCCCATACTGAGCAACTGGCTAAAAGACTCAAAATTAGCGCTAATTTCTTCATGACATTCCATTATAATTATCAAGCTTCCAGTACCACGGAATGTGAACATACCGCGTACACTCATGGTACAATAGGCGACCTTATGCCGAGCACGGTTATTTTACACATTTTCACAAAAAAGTAATCAATCGACTACACAAAGTCGAGATGGAGTTAACAGTGAGCGTAAAAATTCATTACCAAAATACGCATTTCATCACCAGCGCACCCGATATTCGTCACCTGCCGGAAGACGAAGGTGTCGAAATTGCGTTTGCAGGACGCTCAAACGCTGGTAAATCGAGTGCACTTAACCGTCTAACTAATCAAAAAAGCTTAGCCAAGACATCAAAGACACCTGGTCGTACGCAATTAATCAACCTTTTCAAAGTAGAAGAAGGTTGTCACATTGTCGATCTACCTGGATACGGTTTTGCTCAAGTACCGGTAGAAATGAAAAACAAATGGCAGAAATCTTTGGGTGAATACCTACAGAAACGCGAGTGCCTAAAAGGCTTAGTGGTTCTAATGGACATTCGTCATCCAATGAAAGATCTCGACCAACAAATGATTTTCTGGGCCATCGATAGCCACATTCCTGTGCAAGTTTTGCTAACCAAAGCAGATAAACTAAAAAGTGGTGCACGCAAACAAACTCTACTGAAAGTTCGTAAGCAAGTAGAAACTTTCGGTGGTGACGTTTCTGTTGATGTGTTCTCCTCACTTAAAGGATTAGGTGTCGATCAGCTACGTGCAAAACTGGATACCTGGTTTGCACCAGCACTAGCGCACCTGATAGAAGAAGACGAACAAGAGACACCAGCGAGCGATGAAGAATAATTAACAATATTTGTTAAATTTCTTCGACACGGCCCTGCCATTTGGTGGGGCTTTTGTTTATCTGAACTAAATAACAGGCAATAAAAATCCCCACCTTCCTGGCAGGGATAACGGGAGAGAAAAATTGGTAATTATTGTTATGTGACGAAGCATTGCTGAACTGAGATTCGATTTCAATAGGTTAAAAAGCGCTCTTGTTTCCTGTTTATCACCAAACATTCACTCCAAAAACACCCAATAGCATTACAATTCAGACAGTTAAGCCAAGCAAAGCTTCAAAAAGATGTAACTTAGTTTCCTTCAAGAAAAAATAATAGTGTGACTGGCGTAAATTTACAGGATGAATAACGCAATAAATTTGAAGGAAAAATCGAGATTTTGCAGTGACTTAGAAAGGTCAAAAAAGAAGGTTTTTGAAGGCTTACTTTAAGCTACTGATCCAAAAGAATAATTTTCTTTCGCCCAATAAAAAACGCCCCAGTCAAAAACTGACTGGGGCGGCTGAATCAGCCTAATCCAATAACGTGAAACAAAAGGTCTGAAAGATAGAACATCTTACCTCTGTACCCTACGAGTATTAATGTACAACAATTGGTCAGAATTGCAAAGAATTTTTGTAGTTTTTTTTCATGAAACTTTTATTAAGCAACATCAAAGTTAACTTTGCGCTAGCTTTTTTAATCTCAAAAAAAAGCCAGCGTTTGTGCGCTGGCTCATAATTAATTGGTTATTTTGGTCTAAAAATGACTAATGAGCTTGATCCCAGTTATCACCATGACCTGCTTCTGCAACCAACGGTACTTTTAGCTCTGCTGCAGATTCCATCAATTTCTGTACTTTACTTTCAATTTCGGACAATGATGACTCTTCAACTTCAAAGACCAATTCATCGTGTACTTGCATTAATAACTTCACACGACCATTGCCTTCTTCCTGAATCCACTGATCAACCAACAGCATCGCTTTCTTAATGATGTCCGCAGCCGTACCTTGCATTGGTGCGTTGATTGCCGCACGTTCAGCAGCTTTACGACGCATCCCGTTGCGCGATTTGATTTCTGGTAAATGCAAACGTCGACCAAAAATCGTTTCAACATACCCTTTATCTGCTGCCGTGCTGCGTGTGTCTTCCATGTACTGCATCACGCCTGGGTAACGTTCAAAGTATGTATCCATGTACGCTTGAGCCTCACCACGAGGAATGCCTAATTGCTTCGCCAAACCAAACGCACTCATGCCGTAAATAAGACCGAAATTAACCGCTTTCGCACGACGACGTTGCTCACTTGAAACGTCTTCAATAGAAACACCCATGATTTCTGCTGCGGTTGCCGCGTGGATATCTTTGCCATCACGGAATGCATCCAACAACGCTTGGTCGCCAGAAAGGTGCGCCATGATGCGTAGTTCGATTTGCGAGTAGTCGACCGCTAAGATTTTATGCCCTGATGGCGCGACAAACGCTTGACGAATACGACGGCCAGCTTCGTTACGAATTGGAATGTTCTGTAAGTTCGGATCAGTAGAAGATAGACGACCCGTTGCAGTCACTGCTTGGTGGTAAGAAGTATGCACACGTCCCGTCGATGGGTTGATCATCTTCGGCAGTTTGTCGGTGTAAGTTGATTTTAGCTTCGCCAAACCACGGTATTCCAAAATCAGTTTTGGTAGCGGGTAGTCTAGCGCGAGTTCTTGCAGAACTTCTTCATTCGTCGATGGTGTGCCTGATGGCGTTTTCTTCACAACCGGTAAACCCATTTTTTCAAATAGGATGGCTTGTAATTGCTTTGGAGAGTTCATATTAAACTCTTGCTCAGCAATTTCGTACGCTTTCTTTTCAAGCTCATCAAGGCGAGCGGTAATCTCGACCGACTGCGCACTTAGCTTCATTTCATCAATAAAGACCCCAGTGCGTTCAATGCGCGAAAGAACTGGCACTAACGGCATTTCAATCTCTTCGTAAACTGTCTTCAGGCTTTCATCCTGCTCGATATTAGCAAACAAGCGATTGTGCAGACGAAGGGTCACATCCGCATCTTCTGCCGCGTATGGCGATGCTTGTTCCAGTTCGATTTGGTTAAACATAAGCTGATTTTTGCCTTTACCTGCAATTTGCTCAAAAGAAATGCAGCTGTGCTGTAGGAAGCGAAGCGCCAAGCTGTCCATATCGTGTTTACCGCCGACACTGTTGTAGATATACGATTCCAACATCGTGTCGTGCTTGATACCTTTTAGCTCAATGTCGTAACGAGCGAGTACAGACGCATCATACTTTAAGTTTTGACCGACTTTTGCTTTCGCTGCATCTTCAAGAATTGGCTTCAGCTGTTCTAGTACCCAATCACGATCAAGCTGTTCAGGCGCATCTAAATAGTCATGTGCAACTGGCACATAAGCCGCAATACCTTCATCGACAGCGAATGACAAACCAACTAGATTCGCTAGCATGTAATCTAGGTTATCGGTCTCCGTATCAAATGCAAACAGCTCAGCCGTTTGAAGTTTATCTAGCCAAGCATTGAAGGTTTCTTTATCCAGAATTGTTTCATATTGGCTGCGATCGATTGTTACCGCAGAAGTTTCCATCTCGGCTTGAGAAGAAGAAGCTTGTGAAGATCCTGCAAGCTCTACGGCCTCCACAGATCCAGAACCGCCTTCAAGTAGTTCATTCAACCAAGATTTAAACGTCAGTTGGCCATACAGCTTCACTAATTCGTCTTTATTTGGTTCCGCTTTCAGCAATGATTCTGGCGTTTCCTCAAGCTCAACATCCAATTTGATGGTCGCGAGCTCATACGAAAGCATGGCATTTTCTTTGTTGTCGATGAGCTTTTTCGCCATGGTTTTAGAACCACGGAAACCAAGCCCTGCAATATCATCGAGGTTTTCATACAACTTCGTCAGACCACCAATACCTTGCAGTAGTGCGGTCGCTGTTTTATCACCGACACCCGGTACACCAGGAATGTTATCTACTTTATCGCCCATCAGTGCTAAGTAGTCGATGATCAACTCAGGTGGAATGCCAAACTTTTCAACCACACCTTCACGATCCATTACGACGTTCGTCATGGTGTTGATCAAGGTAATGTTATCATCCACTAGCTGCGCCATGTCTTTATCACCAGTACTGATCAATACAGGCATGCCCTTTTGTGATGCTTGGTATGCTAACGTACCGATGACGTCATCCGCCTCGACGCCAGGAACACAGATCAGCGGCAAACCCATTGCACGAATAACATTGTGTAATGGTTCAATTTGACAACGCAGGTCATCCGGCATTGGCGGACGATTCGCTTTGTATTCTGCATACATATCATCACGAAAGGTTTTTCCCTTTGCATCGAAAACCACCGCGATGCGCTCAGACGCAAACTGACGCATCATGCTGCGTAACATGTTCACGACGCCGTAAACGGCATTAGTTGGAATTTCACCATTGCTCATGGTGCCCGGGTAGGCGTGAAAAGCGCGATATAGGTAAGAAGAGCCGTCGATAAGGATCAACGGATTTTCAGGAATACTTGCCATAATTGTCTGTATCCAATTCAGTACTTGAGAGATCTGCCTAGGATGCCATGACTGCTGATCCGAATCTATCTTGTTCGCTCGATCTAGGTCGCGTAAATTTTTCCGACTTTATTCACGAAAACACCAACCCCTGTGGATAACTCTGTTTATAGAAATTATCCACTGGTTATCCAATAACAAAAAACACAAGAAAACATCGACTCAAACCATTGATTTATAATAACAAATTCGCACAACGGCGAGAAGATCAACGATCCTAAAATGATCATCGCATGTGGAAAAGATATTAATAGTGACGTCAAATAGAAATCGTAGAAAAGAAAAAAGCGACCCGAATGGGGTCGCCTAGCAGAAGTGGTAAAGCAAATTCTGTAAATAGAGCAGCTTAACCAAGAAGCTATAAATTACACTGGAAGCAATGTGAGCAATGTCGTGTCAAAAAGAATTCGTGCAAGTTCTCGGAAAAATGTTTCATCACTTCTCAACTTTCAGTTAATTAACTTCTGTTAATAAGTCACTCAACGTCCTTGTGAACTTTCCTCATTCCCTAAGACAGGTTTAATAATAATGATTCTCATTTCGTAGTCAACAGTTAAATGAGAAAAAATCTCATTTATTTTCACATTGCTTTAATGAAATGCACTCGAGATTCTCGAAGATTTACTTTTTCTTCAAACTTTTCAATTATATAGCCATTTCTTAATAACAAGCGAAGCATAGCCGGAAACTGGTTTCGAGATTTCACTTTTAATGTGTTGTAGCCTTGTTCTGCCACCCAATCCTCTTGAGCTTCCAAAAGCAGTTGTGCCACGCCTTCATTTCGAGCTTCAGGGACAACACCACCTAACCAGCTATAGAAAACACCATCCTCTAATTCGTAACCTATTTTGAAGCCGACAATCGTGCCATTTTTTTCTGCAACGAGGATTAAACTGTTTTTCTCTTCTAAACGTTGAGTCATGGAGTCTACCGTTTCTCCTTTCGAAAACTCGGTAACACGCGCCACAACTTGAAGTGCTTCTTCCAATGTGCCTTCACGAATCAGCATTGTCATTGTTCTCTTCTCCAAAATAAAAATACCCAAGCACCTTGGATTGTTACTGTTGTAATCCGCCTGAGGTTACTTGGGTATATACAGACGAACAACTCTTGTTGGTCTGGTATTTCTCACTGAGCGATAATTACTCTTCTGTCGCTTCCGGAGTACGATTTAGGTGTTGAGCAGTTTGTGCATTCTCTTCTGCCAACCACTCAGCAACGTCTTTCGCAAAGTACGTTAAGATGCCATCTGCACCTGCACGTTTGAAGCACAATAGTGATTCCATCACAATTTCACGCTCTTTGAGCCAGCCATTCATGATCGCCGCTTTATGCATCGCGTACTCGCCAGAGACTTGATAAGCAAATGTCGGTACTTGAAGTTCAGTTTTTACTCGGCGAACTACATCTAAGTATGGCATACCAGGTTTAACCATCACCATGTCCGCACCTTCATTGATGTCTAGCGCCACTTCGTGAATCGCTTCATCAATGTTTGCTGGGTCCATTTGGTAGTTTTTCTTGTTGCCGCCTTTTAGATTTGAAGAAGAGCCAACCGCATCACGGAATGGTCCGTAGTAGTTCGATGCGTACTTAGCCGAGTAAGCCATGATTTGAGTATGAATGTAGCCCGCGCTTTCTAATGCTTCGCGGATCTTACCAATTCGGCCATCCATCATGTCTGAAGGCGCGACTACGTCAGCTCCCGCTTCTGCATGAGACAAAGCCTGCTTAACCAATACTTCTGTGGTTTCATCATTCATTACGTAGCCATCTTCATCGATGATGCCGTCTTGGCCATGTGTCGTGAATGGGTCAAGTGCCACGTCTGTGATTACACCAATTTGAGGAATGTGTTCTTTAAGCGCTCGTACTGCTCGCTGAACCAAACCTTCTGGGTTGTAGGCTTCAGTAGCACATAAGCTTTTAGCGTCTTGGTTTACGACAGGGAAAAGCGCGATTGCTGGAACGCCTAGATTTGCAAGGTATTGTGCTTCTTCTAGCATTAAATCAATCGACAAACGCTCTACACCCGGCATGGACTCCACGCTCTCACGACGATCTTTACCCATAAGAATGAACATTGGGTAAATCAGATCATTAACAGAAAGTTGGTTCTCAGCCATCAAACGACGACTAAAATCGTGCTTACGTAAACGACGCATACGGCGTGCAGGGAATGGACCTTGAATTGATACAGACACCATTTTCTCCTTGTCTGGACGGTTATGATGATCAAATCATCTGGTGAACAAAATCATATCACTCTTGATGCATGTTGCGAGTGACAATCTGGAAAAAGGTAATGAAAAAAACTGAAAATGACCCAGCACTCACACTCAAGTATACTTCGAATACGAAACCAACCATGAAGCACAGAGAGTAACGATGATCGATACCCACGCGCACATCTATGCTAGCGAATTTGATAACGACCGCGATGAAGTAGTACAACGCGCCTTAACGCAAGGCATTAATAAAATCCTGTTGCCAAACATCGATCTGGACTCGATTGAGCCCATGCTACAAACCGAAGCGGCGTATCCAGACGTGTGCCACTCAATGATGGGACTCCATCCTTGCTATGTGGATAACAACGTTGAGCAAACATTGGAAGTCATCCGCGGCTGGTTTGAGAAACACAAGTTTATTGCGGTGGGCGAAATTGGTATCGACCTGTATTGGGACAAAACCTATCGCGCTGAGCAAGAAATGGCGTTCGTAGCTCAACTTAACTGGGCAAAAGAGATGGATTTACCGGTCGTTATCCACACTCGTGATTCGATTGAAGAAACACTCACTTTGCTGCGACAAGAGCAAGATGGTCGTCTGCGTGGTGTATTCCACTGTTTTGGAGGCAGCTTAGAAGAAGCGCAAGCAATCAATGAGCTAGGCTTCCACTTAGGCTTAGGTGGCGTATCAACCTTTAAGAATGGCGGGATGGATAAAGTCATTCCACATTTGGATATGCAGTGGGTCATTTTAGAAACCGACTGTCCATATTTAGCGCCGGTGCCACACCGTGGTAAACGTAATGAACCAGCCTACACTTCTCTCGTTGCACAACGTGTTGCCGACTTGCGTGATGTCGACATCGCAACCATCGATGCCATAACGACTGAGAATGCCAAAACGCTGTTTAATATTTAATTCACGAGAATTGAAAAAAGCGACGAAATCAACGTCGCTTTTTTATCACCTAAACTATTGAATGAACGATTCAACCCGTTGAAATAGTAGAACAATCCATACAAAATTATTGATAAACATAATAATTAACTAGCAACTCTACTTACTTCTCATATCGTCACTTTACTTCGTCCGCTTTGCAAAACTGTCGACAACTCGACACATTATTTTTCTATACTGATTTACGCCCATTAATTAGCACAAATGTAAAACAGCATGAATATGGAAGTTGAAGTGTGTACACATGGTGCTTACTTACAACGCGTACCGCGCAGTTTTTTTCAAAAGCTGCTGGGCATCAAGGAAGTATACGTATGCACAAAATGTGGTTACGTCATGAAAGTTAAGTAATTAGCCCAAGAAAAAACCAACCGCAAAAAAAAAAGCGGCTCAATTGAGCCGCTTTTCACATCTAGATTAGCCTTATTCTTCGGTTTCCGCTTCTACTTCTTCGCTTCGACGAGTATAAAAACGCGCGAAGAACAAACCGACTTCAAACAGTAAACACATCGGAATAGCGAGTAAGGTTTGCGAGATCATGTCTGGTGGCGTTAACACCATACCTACGACAAACGCAGCCACTATAATATAAGGACGTTTCTGTCTTAAATCTTCTGGTGTAGTGGCCCCAGTCCAACACAACAAAATAATCGCAACAGGCACCTCAAATGCGATACCAAACGCCATAAATAGCGCCAGCACAAAGTCGAGATAGCTAGAAATGTCGGTCGCAAACTCTACACCACCCAATGAGATAGCAGTAAAGAAGCCAAACACTAGTGGAAACACCACAAAATACGCAAATGCCACACCGCAATAAAACAGCAGTGAGCTGGAAAACAGCAACGGCATAATCAATCGACGTTCATGCTTGTACAAACCTGGCGCTACAAATGCCCACACTTGATACAAGATAAACGGTACCGCAATAAATACCGAAGCAATTAACGTCAGCTTAAGTGGCGTAAAAAAAGGTGACGCTACATCCGTAGCAATCATGGTCGCGCCTTCAGGTAGACGTTCTACTAAAGGTGCGGAAACAAACTCGTAAATGTGGTTAGAGAAATAAATTAGTCCGACAAACACGACCAACACTGCGAGGATTGAGCGCAGTAGTCGGTTGCGAAGCTCCAACAAATGACTAATTAAAGGTTGTGTCTGCTCGACGGTAGACATGGCAAACCTCTTATTAAAAACCAGATCAAAAAGGAGCTACCAATCACTAGTAGCTCCTCCTAATGAGACTATTCGGCTTTCTTATCTGCCGCTGTAACCTTGCTCTCTTGCGCTTTCTCTACCTTTTCTGCTGCTGGCTCTGTTTTTACAGGCTCAGCCTCTGAATCGGTGTTCTTTGCGTAAGGACGATTTACAGATTGCGCTGCCTTCTTCAACTCTTCAACTGAAGATTTCAACTCAGGGGACAAATCATCCATCCCCATTTGTTCTGCTTTGCGCAAGTTTTCTTGCAGCTCTTGGACTTTCAGCTCGTGTGACAATTCGTCTTTGACGCTATTTGCCATACTCTTAGCGGCACCGATAAAGCGAGACACGCTGCGAATAGCATGAGGCAAACGCTCCGGCCCAAGAACGACCAGACCAACAACAGATATTAATACCAGTTCCCAAAAACCGATATCAAACACGTTTTACGCCTGCTCTTTGTCTTTTTTCGTTTCAGGAGCAGCTTCTTTTTTCTGCTGCTCTTCTAGACTTTTTGGTTCGAAGTCTGCGTCTTTGTCATTTTTTGCAGGTTCATCTTCGCTCATCGCTTTTTTGAAGCCCTTAACGGCACCACCCAGATCGCCACCGATACCGCGTAGTTTCTTTGTTCCGAATAGCAATACAACAATTACAGCAATGATTAGAAGTTGCCAAACACTGATACCACCCATTCTCTTTACCTCGGGTCTTTAAACAAACAAAAATATTTCAAGAGTTTAACGTCTATTGACGATAAGCTCGCCAACTAAGCAGCCAAAATGTGACACCTGCGATACCGCAGGCCAACGAAAGCTGCTCAAAAGCATCGTTCACCAATATTGCCGAGCATACGACTAAAGTCGCGCCAA
Source organism: Vibrio sp. 2134-1 (assembly GCF_033339495.1). Taxonomy (NCBI): domain Bacteria; kingdom Pseudomonadati; phylum Pseudomonadota; class Gammaproteobacteria; order Vibrionales; family Vibrionaceae; genus Vibrio; species Vibrio sp. 2134-1. The sequence goes on along the minus strand of NZ_JAWOUS010000007.1, from coordinate 77,059 downwards.
CGCCAAACAAAAACTTTCCTGTCGCCTGCTGGCGCTTGCTCTGGCGATACCCTTGATAAAGCTGATCCATACGTTGATTCATCGCTTTACCTTGTTTCAGGCTATCGTAAAGTAGCTCTGGAAGTTCAGGTAATTTCTCTGCCCAAAATGGTGCGCGGTCTTTAATCGCATTCACTAGAGCTTGTGGCCCAACTTGATTCATCATCCATTCCTCCAGGAATGGTTTTGCGGTCTCCCACAAATCAAGTTGAGGATATAGCTGCCTACCAAGCCCTTCCACGTACAACAGCGTTTTTTGCAACAGTACAAGCTGTGGCTGAACCTCCATATTGAATCGACGTGCCGTATTGAACAAATTCAACAACACATGACCAAAGGAGATTTCGCACAATGGCTTAGCAAAAATAGGCTCACACACAATGCGAATCGCGAACTCAAACTCATCGACATTGGTATCCGCAGGCACCCACCCTGAATCCACATGTAACTCAGCCACTCGGCGGTAGTCACGATTGAAAAACGCCAGGAAGTTTTCCGCCAGATAACGCTTGTCTTCGCTATTAAGTGTACCAACGATTCCGCAATCTAGCCCTATCCACATTGGGTTTTCTGGATGTTCGGGTTTGACGAACACATTACCCGGATGCATATCGGCATGGAAAAAGCTGTCTCGGAACACCTGAGTGAAGAACACACTCACACCGCGTTCCGCGAGCAATTTCATATTGGTGCCATTTGCTTTCAAGCCTTCAATATCAGAGACTTGAATGCCATATATTCGCTCAGAAACCATGACAGTTTCATTACTGAAGTCGGGAAAAACTTCAGGAACATACAATTCTTCGCTGCCCTCAAAGTTGCGGCGCAACTGAATGGCATTCGCCGCCTCACGTCGCAAGTCGAGTTCATCAAGCAGGGTTTTCTCGTACTCACGCACGACTTCAACTGGTTTTAAACGACGTGCTTCAGGCATCGCTCCGGCGACTATACGCGCCATTCGGTGCATCAGTTTTAGATCTGAATCAATGACTGGGCGAATATCTGGGCGGATAACCTTTAATACCACTTCTTGGTTAGTGTCTTTTATGCGCGCAGTATGTACCTGAGCAATCGACGCAGACGCCAGTGGTTTGATATCAAACTCGGTAAACCATTTTTCTAACGGACCACCTAATGCTTGCTCCATCTGCTTTTTTGCCAACTCGCCATCAAAAGGCGCGACTTGGTCTTGAAGTAAAGCTAGGGGATCAGCGATATGCGGAGGAAATAAGTCACGGCGCGTCGACATCATCTGACCGAACTTAATCCAAACCGGCCCCAGCTCTTGCAGTGCTAAACGCAGACGTTCACCGAGTGGTTTTTCTGGGTGCTTGTTCTTAATCCAAAACAAGCTTTTGCGCAGTAAAAGCGGCGCTTTGGTCAGTTGGTGATCGGGAAGCAGCTCATCTAAGCCGTATTCCAGTTGTACTTTGGCGATGTGGTATAAGCGCTTTAGTTCTGCTGGCGTCATGGTTTCTCCAATGCAGGCTTATCTGCATCCAGCTTATTCAGCAAAGCCGTTAAACGAGCTTCAATGCGAGAAGCCTGGCTGCGAACCTCATCAACTTGGTCGCAGAAATAGGCCACTTCTAACGGAGCGGGAGCCAGTTTCCATTCTTCAGTCACTACTTGCGCAAGATGACGCTGGTGTTTTTCTGCTTGAGACGCAAGAAAGTTGCCGATGTTTTTTGAACCTTGTACAAAGGTATGTGCGGCGACATCGCCAGTTACGCGAGACAACCACTCTTCAACATCTGGCTTGCAATCCACCATCAACTGAGAGAATTTCTGCGCCAATTGAATATCGCCTTCAAGCTCAAGTTTATCTTGTTTAATAAGGCGAGTGATGTTGGCCTGGTCACGCAGCTCTGGCAACACGCTCAAGTTGAGCGATAAGTAGCAGTTTGGCTGTCCTTCGTAATGACCGAGCACATCAATTTGCTGACTAAAAACGAACGTCAGTGTTTTATTGATCTCTTTCAGGTGAACTTGAATAACTTGACCTTTTAGACGTGCTAAACGACGGCCCAATTCAGGGTCGTCTTTGATCAGAGTATTCAGTGACGTTTCAATCACAGCGGTGATAAGTGGTTCAAATGGCATGCCGTTAACCCTTAGAATTTATAACCGCGATGCAAAGCCACAATACCACCAGTTAAGTTGTAGTATTTGGTGTTTTCAAAACCTGCGTCTTGCATCATGCCTTCCAGCGTTTCTTGGTCTGGATGCATACGGATTGACTCCGCTAGGTAGCGGTAACTCTCTGAGTCATTCGCAACTAGCTCACCGATTCTCGGCAACAAGTGGAATGAATATGCGTCGTATACTTTCGATAACGGCTCTAGCACTGGTTTTGAAAATTCCAACACCAATAGACGGCCGCCAGGCTTCAGTACGCGGAACATTGAACGAAGCGCTTTGTCTTTGTCAGTCACATTACGCAAACAAAAACTGATGGTGATGACATCAAAATAATCATCTGGGAACGGCAGTTCTTCTGCGTTGGCTTGAACGTAATGCACGTTACCCACAATACCGTTGTCACGCAGTTTATCGCGACCAACGTTAAGCATTGAGTTATTGATATCGGCAAGGATGACATGGCCTTCATCGCCAACAATGCGCGAGAATTTCGCCGTCAAATCCCCCGTACCACCACCTAGGTCAAGAATACGTTGGCCAGGGCGAGCGCCACTACAATCGATAGTGAAGCGCTTCCAAAGGCGGTGAATACCACCTGACATCAGGTCATTCATGATGTCGTATTTTGTTGCCACGGAGTGGAATACTTCGGCAACCTTAGTCACTTTTTCGTCTTTTGCCACTGTAGAGAAACCAAAGTGAGTGGTTTCATTCTCTAACGCTGTATTGGATTGCAAACTTGTGTCCGTCATTCTAATTCCTCTTAGGCAGCGCTTTCCTCTACGGGGCGTTTGTTGACAAATAAAATCGCCCACTGCACTGCGGGCGATTAGTTTACTTTATCCTCAGCCGGATGTCTTTCTACTAACGGGTCATTTTCTGAAAATGCATCACTCTGCGCTAACTGCGCGAGGTCGGAAGAAATCGGTCGTTTAATTTCAACTCCCAAGTGTTTAAAGCTTTCGGCTTGGCGAATCACATTTCCGCGCCCTGTGGCAAGCTTGTTCATCGCACCTTGATAGCTTTGATTCGCCTTATCCAGCGCACCGCCGAGCCCCTCCATGTCGTCCACAAACAATCGTAATTTGTCGTAGAGTTTTGTCGCGCGCTGCGCAATCATTTTGGCGTTTTCATTTTGGCGTTCATTGCGCCATAGATTATCAATGGTGCGCAATGCCACCAGCAACGTTGTTGGGCTCACCAAAATGATGTTTTGCTCCATCGCGTCTTTAATCAAGCTCGGATCGGCTTGAATCGCGACTTGGAACGCCGGCTCAACCGGAATAAACATAAGTACATAGTCCAAACTCTGAATACCTTTGAGTTTGTGGTAGTCCTTCATGCTTAACCCTTTGATATGTGCACGTAGAGCAGCTAAGTGCGCATTCAAAGCCTGATCGCGCTCAGCATCAGTTTCGGCGTTGAAGTAGCGCTCATAGGCAACCAGCGCCATTTTAGAATCCACAACCACTTGTTTGTTTTGTGGGAGATGAACAATGACATCAGGTTGGTAACGCTTGCCTGCTTCATTTTGTAAGTTCACCTGAGTCTGATATTCGTGCCCTTCACGCAAGCCAGATTCGGCAAGTACCCTAGCGAGCACCACTTCGCCCCAGTTACCTTGCTGTTTGTTGTCCCCTTTCAACGCTTGGGTCAAATTAACCGCTTCGCGCGTCATTTGCTCGTTCAAACGTTGCAGGTTTTTCAGCTCATGCACTAGGGTATGGCGCTCTTTAGCTTCTTGGCTAAAGCTGTCATTAACGTGCTTTTTGAACCCTTCTAACTGTTCTCTAAGCGGTGACAACAAGCCTTCTAAACTCTGACGGTTTTGCAAATCGACCTTCGCGGTTTTTTCTTCAAACAATTGGTTGGCCAAGTGCTCAAATTGTTGTTTCAAGCGTGCTTCCGCTTGTTCTAAAATTTGCAGTTTTTCGGCATTAGCTTGGTTAATTTGCTCATGGCGAGCTTGCTGTTCACGCAGCTGCGTTTCTAGACGTGATTTGTGTTCACGCATCTGACCAAGCTCATCAAAGTATTGCTGGCGCTCTTGCTTTACAGCCTCGAAGTAACGCAGTTTTTCCATTGCTGCCATCAGCTTTCCATGTGTTTGGCGTACTTCAAACGCGGCTTTATCGCGCTCATCATCTAATTCATCCAACTCTTGCTGGGCATCGGCAAGGCTTTGCTTGACCTGTTCAAGTTGCTGTTGATGAAGCTGTTTTTCTGAAAAAAGTTGTTGCTCGAGAAGCTGAGTTTGGGTGATAAAACGCTGTTTCACCCACCAACCGGCAGCGACACCACTAAGCGTGGCAGCACAAAGAGAAGAGAGAATGAGAGATTGGTACTCAAGAATCCATTGCATAATAGCGAGTTAGCCTGTGTTTTGTATCTATAACAATGGTATTTAGACACTGGATAAATGTCCAGTTTGTTGGATGAAAAATCCTCGCATACACTAGGCCTTCCTATAATATTCTTTCTTCCGCTCAAATTATCCAAACCGAGCGGCACATCATCACGCAGAGGCATCATGAACGAGCGTCGCGCCCTAGGATTTGGGCTCTCAGCAGTATTACTTTGGTCTACCGTTGCAACCGCATTTAAACTCACGTTGGCAGAATTTACGCCGATTCAAATGCTATGTATTGCCAGCATCATCTCTGCGATTGCGCTAACAGTAATCTGTGGTGTGCAAGGTAAACTGGGCCAGCTAAGCGCTACATTTTTCTCAAACCCTTGGTATTACCTACTGCTTGGGTTGATTAACCCTTTGGCGTATTACGTTATTCTGTTCAAAGCATATGACTTGCTGCCCGCATCTCAGGCTCAAGCGATCAACTACAGCTGGGCCATCACCTTAACGCTAATGGCTGCTGTTTTCTTAGGACAAAAGATCCGTGGTAAGGACTGGCTAGCTTGTGGTTTTAGTTATGTCGGCGTGATAGTGATTGCCACACAAGGCAATCTTTTAGGCATGGAATTTGAGAGCCCGTTGGGTGTTGGTCTTGCGCTGCTATCAACGCTGCTGTGGGCCGGTTACTGGATTTTAAATACCAAAAATAAGGCCGACCCTGTGGTTGGCGTTCTGCTCGGCTTTTTGGTCGCTATTCCATTCGCCATTGGTTTAAGTCTTTATGAAGGTGCGAGCTTGCAGGCAATCTCAATTAAAGGCTGGGCAGCGGTGACGTATGTCGGATTGTTTGAAATGGGGATCACTTTCGTTTTGTGGCTGAGCGCACTCAAATCAACGCAAAACACCGCGCGTATCAGTAATCTGATCTTTGCTTCTCCATTTATCTCACTCATGTTGTTAGCTACCATCATCGGCGAAGAAATTCATCCTTCAACCTTGATTGGCCTGGTATTGATCATCAGTGGCTTAGTCATTCAGCAAGTCTCATGGGGCAAGAAAACCAAAGCGGTAAACGCTTCTTAATCACCTATCAAAAGCCCTAAAAAACGATGCAATAAGTTGGATAAAAAAGAGATATAGATAACATTTTAATGATAGAAAGCACTTTACGCTGCTAGGATTTAGCTACGCGTTGGATACGATACTCACAAAGCCCAATAGCTTACGCTAGATTCTAATATAATTACCTTTGGGCGATTTAGGACTCGTTATTAATTATGTTTCGCTTCGCTATTCCTTCGCCTTTGATGGCAGACTGGCAACACGTTCTGCGACAATGCTGTGATGTAACTCAAGCTCAGGGACAGCTTTATACTCTGAGCGATACTCAGCAGTGGCTATCGACTGAGGTGTCCACCTCAACCCAAAATCATCGTGCTATCGTCGATGTGATAACGCAAGTTGTCGATCACTTTACGCCGACAGATTTTACAGTTAGCCATACCCCCTTTGAAGAGCAAACCTTGAGCATAGGACCGATTTGGCTACCAAATGGCGAATTGCTTGCCGTACTGACACTGACTCACCCTAATGATCAATCAACAGTTGTTTCGGCATGGCTAAGCGCAATGGCGGGGCGGATCAGCTTTGATATCAACTTGCACTGTCCGCAAGAACAAACGCGACATCAAAGCGCGGAAATAAAGCCAACACCAACACTACAAGAGTTTATCGACTGCCTTGAAGACCACGTATGGATAAAAGGCATGGATGGTCTTTATTCGATGACCAACCGAAGCGTAGAAAATGCGTGGCAAAAAACCAACAGTGAAATCATTGGAAAAGACGATTTTGCTCTGTTTAGCCATGAACGTGCGGAAAAATTCATTGATGCCGATAAATTGGTGGTAGCCACGGGCACGCAAAATATTGTTGAAGAATGCCGTCAAATTGATGAAAACAATAACCCCACTTGGCTAGAAACCATTAAGTCTCCTGTCCGTGATCATGCGGGAAACTTAATCGGCATTCTGGGGATGACACGTAACATCACCCGCCGAAAAATGGTAGAAACGCAGCTCTCCTTAGCGTCCCAAATTTTCAACAATTCGCAAGAAGGCATGGTCATTACAGACCGCAATGCCAACATCATTGATGTAAACACGGCTTTTACCCAAATTACAGGTTACCGCTCTGAAGAGGTGATAGGAAAAAACCCACGAATTCTGCGCTCAGGTCATCATGATCAAGGTTTCTATCAACAGTTGTGGCATCAACTCGAAAACAAAGGCCAATGGAAAGGCGAATTCATCAACAGAAAGAAAGATGGCAGCATTTATCCGCAATTAGCGACCATTAGCGCCGTAATGGACGATAAAAACCACCTTATTAACTACATTTGTGTGTTTGAAGATATCTCTGTGCGTAAGGCACACGAAGAAAAGCTGCAGCGCATGGCTTTTTACGATCCATTAACCAATCTACCTAATCGCACCCATTTACTCAGCTTACTCGAGCAACACATCGAAACCGGACACAAAAACCAGCAGACGTTTGCCACCCTATTCTTAGATATCGACCATTTCAAACACATCAACGATAGTATGGGCCACTTCTGTGGTGACCAATTGCTGTCTAAGTTAGCGATTCGTCTGCAAGATGTGCTTCACCTCAATGCGCATGTGGCTCGCATTGGCGGCGATGAATTTGTGATTATTTTGCCAGACATCCATAGTGATGTTGCCTTACTGGAAACCGTCGGCGATATTCTAAGCGTATTCCAGCAACCATTCGACTTGGCAAACCACGACTCACTTCGTGTCTCGACCAGTATTGGTATTGCCTTGTACCCAAGAGACGGTCAAGACAGTGAAACCTTACTGAAAAACGCAGACACCGCGATGTACTTAGCGAAGAAAAATGGACGCAACGGCTACGCGTTTTACTCACCGGATTTGACCGATAAATCCGTATCCCATGTACGCATTCAATCCGCTTTGCATCAAGCAATAGAAAAACAACAACTCCGGTTAGAATTCCAACCGCAATACAACTTGGAACAAAATTCGATTGTCGGCGTGGAAGCTTTATTACGCTGGCAGCATCCAGAGTTTGGCCTTGTACCACCAGCAGACTTTATTCCAATTGCAGAAAAAACAGGGCTGATTCAAAGTATTGGTGAGTGGGTGTTACAACAAGCTTGTTTGCAAGGTAATGCTTGGCTGGACCAAGGCATCGAGTTTGGCAAAATCGCCGTCAATGTTTCTGCGTTGCAGCTTCAGCAGTCAAATTTCATTCAGCGATTAAGTACTATCCTCGATAACACCGGATACCCTGCCCAACGGTTAGATTTGGAGATCACAGAGAGCTTTTTACTGATCGACCCTCAACAAGCCATTGCATCGTTAAATCAATTACGAGAACTGGGTATTGAGATTTCTCTGGATGACTTTGGAACTGGCTATTCGTCTTTGTCTTACTTGAAAGGTTTGCCAATCAACAAACTGAAAATTGACCGCTCATTTGTCAGTGATGTCCCAAGTAATAGCGACAGCAACGCGATTGTGAATGCCATTATTGCCATGGGAAAAACGCTGTCGTTGAAAGTCGTCGCGGAAGGGATAGAAACTCGGGAACAAGCCGATTATTTATTCGAAAAAGGCTGTATTTATGGTCAGGGATATTTATTTAGTCAGCCAGTGAGCGCTGAAAAACTGTTTCATTGAACCAGCTTGCTCCTCAAGTCACTCTCGCGGTGCCACGTCCGCGGAGGTGATTTGCTTTGCTTGATTTTGGGCTGATTGGCACAGCTCTAGGCGATCAACCAAAATATTGATACAAACCAGCAACGGCACACCGATCAATAGTCCCATTCCGCCCCAAAGCCAGCCCCAAAAAACAAGCCAAACAAAAATCACTAACGGGTTTAAGTTAAACCTTTTCCCCAATAGTGTTGGTGTAACAAACTGACTTTCAATCAAATTGAGCAGTAAATAGATAGACACCACCGTCAGCATAAAACTGACCGACTCCAACTGAAGATAAGCAACAAAGCCAAAGCTCACCATGGATATGACAGGGCCGAGGTACGGCGCAAAATTCATCACGCCTGCAAATGCGCCCCATAGAAATGGATCTTCAAGGCCTAGAACAAAAAACACGGCCCCGACACTCAACCCCAACCCCGCATTCACTAAAGTGATGGTGCCAATGTATCGAGATAGGTCTTTCTGTAGCGCTTTGACCAACTCAATCGCTTGGCGCTGTTTGGCGAACCCATGTAAGTAAGACACTGACTTTCGAAATAAGCTTCGTCCATGATTGAGCATAAAGTAAACCATAAACAGCACGATCATCGCTTGTGTCAAAATCGTCGGCGTAGTGGTCGCGAGCGTTTTTACCAAAGAAAATACGGTGTTGTTCCCGACCTCATCCATGCTCATATCGTTGGCGATATTCAATGGAGTATTAAGGTGATCAGCCGAAGCTTTAGTCACTTCACTCACTTCTTGCGACACATTTTTCACGATACTGGGCAGCTCAGACCACCATTGCTTGGCGGGCTCCGACATGGCGGCAAGACCAATAATTGAGGCGCCAACGAGGAATGACAGCGTCAACACGACGGTAATAGCACGTGGTAAACCTTTGTCTTCAAGATAATTAATGAAAGGGCTGCACAGCAGAGAAATAAAGGTGCTAAGCACAATAGGTAACAATATTGGCTTGGCAAAATACAGCCCTGGGACGAGTAACAGGACGAGAAGCGTTGCACCAATCGCAGTGTTGGCAGGAATGTTCAATTTCGCTGTCATAATAAGCTCAGAATCGGTAAGAAAATTTTGCGGTGAAATCCGCTATTAGAGTGGTTCGCCCTCTGTCGTCGCAGCGTTGCTTACTTGTGTTGCTGCATTTCCATTTTGCTCCGCACCTGACTCATCCAGAGAAGCTGCCGCGACCGGCTTTGTGAGCGAATCGGTAATATCAGACACGCTGCTAACCAATAGCCCCATTGACGAAATAGAAGAAGTCAGTCGAGACAATCGACCTGCTTTTGCTGCGGTAACGGCAACGACAGCACTAATGCCTAATGTCGTCCAAGGGTTTTCTCTCACAAACTTCTTGGTGGTAAACGTGAACATTTCCATCGACAAACAGCATTGCTCTAGAGACGCTTTACCTTCCATCCGCTTGATCCGCATGGCTCGATTGAGCTTTTGTAGCGAGCGCATCCCACCCCTCCTGTAATTGTTCTGTCGTATTTTTGAATCCAAGAAATCCAACTAAACGCTTCTGCCACCAGGCTAAAGCAAATAATGCCAAGCCTAATGATGTGATAAATACACCCACGGCAACATACACGTTGGCAGTTAACTGATAAGCCACCACCCCAGAGGCAAGGCACAAACTGAATACGAACAATACCGACAATAGAGTAAAAACAACGGTACACAGCAAAATCTGACGCACTGCGGACACGTTAACTTTCATCTCCAAGAGGAACAAATCCAACGTTGAACCTGACCATACTTTTAGCGATTTCGTCAGTTGGTCCAATTGCGCAAGAATGCTGCTCAAACCATTAATGGTTTGTTGGATATCCTGTTCTTCTGCCCCATCAGGGGCTCGGCCGCTGTCTGAAGCCGCCGAGCCTGGTTGCTGATTGGTAACTTGCCCTGAGTTATTCATGTGAAGCCTCGCCTTTCTGTTGTGTGGCTTAATCCTTGGTGACCACTATTATTTGATCAGCTTCGAAACCGCCCAACCAGCAAGGAAGGCACAGCCTATGCTCAGCAATGGGCGCTCCTTGATTACATTTTCTGCCGACTTGGTCGCCTGCTGAACTTGCTGTGCACCGACATCCAGCTTCTCTTTGGCTTGGTCTTTCATCGCGCCAACAGCTTCCGTCGTGGCTTGCTCCGCTAAGTGATATGCTTCTTCTAACTGCTCTTGAGGTTTTACTGTGCTTTCTTTTGTAGTAGCCATAACTAGCCTCCATTAATGAGTTGAGTAGTGAATCAAGTGAAACAATGTTTGACCTCACTTACTGCCTACAAAGCCATATCCATGCCAGAATTTTAAGGTATTGTTTTTTATTGGTTTTATTTTTGTTTCGATAAAAAGCCGTATCTGTACGTGTAATTCTTTCCAGGCTTTCCCCGCCATTCTTGTAATTTTTTCTTAGCGCCTTACCGACTGTTAGCAAGTTATTGCAAAACAAGACATTAAGCCACTGATTAATAAGACTTAAAGTTCATTGGCATACAACCTGCAACTGAAGACGAAACATCGTGTTTGTATTCCATACGCTCAAACACCCCTATCACCAGTAAATAAGGAGTGGCATATGAAAAATGAAAACATCGCCTCAATCATTGAGCTTATCGAAAGCGGAAATGAAATTTACAACAAGGCCATCGAGAACATCGACAACACTTCTTTGAATAATGTGTTGGTAGAACTGCTCAGAGTACGTGAGCGTGCAGTCATTGAGCTCACTCCCTACTCTCTAGCAAGTAACAATGAAGAATCTGCCGACGACACTCCGGTTTCCTACACCATCAAGGCGCGTGAGGTTTACAGCGACGTGATGAAGGAAGTGTCCTCTGACAAAGAGTCAATGTATTTAGAACAGCTTGAAGGTGTCGAAAGCAAGGTACTCAAAGAGATTGAGAATTTGATTACTTCCCACCCAGAGCAGGCGGATAACTCGGTTCTGCTGAAAGTTCGTAGCGATATAAAAAGCTGCAAAGAAAAACTCAGCAGCATCAGCCTTATTAGCTAAAACTTGGTGGTCGCCTTTGCAATAAAGCTCGGTATTGATCAAAGAAATGGCCAACTTGCTTTGGCCATTTCTGACAAGCCCACAGGCGCATTAACATAACCATCACGAGAAATGTCCCACGACAATAGTCATAAATAAAGAGGTCACTATGACATTGGATAACAATCGAGTAAGGGAGCTACTCGTAAAAATGACACACCATCGCCAAACGTGTTTGCCTCTCGTTAACCCGCAATCACATATGACACTCGCAAGAGCGGCATATCGATTCGTGAAAATAGAAAAAGTGATGATCAAAAAGATGGCGAAGCTGTTTTTCGACCAAGATGGTGAACAGTTCATTGCAGAAAATGCCACCGAATACGGCGTTGCCGAGCTAGGTAATTACAAAGAAATGCATTTTATGAATAAATTACTGTTAGATGATTTAAAAGCCCTGCTTAGAGCCATTGACGACACCAACTTAACCGCACTTGTTTCTTATTGGTTAGCTGCTTTACAAGTTGAAAACGATGAAATTGAAAAGCACTTACCTCAGGGTGAGTAATTATACTCGCCCTTCTTTCTTCACTTTGTTTAACCCTCATCCCCAATCAACCTAATAAAAAGGTGCAGATAGACAAAAGCCGCTGCATCTACGCAGCGACCTTAATAGCCTTTTTACGACGCACACCAAATCATCAAACAACACAGAAAAAGCGCCATGTAGAATACGAAGCAAATGGCGCGTTATCCGCGGATTACAGTGTTAAAGCGAAGCTGATTTACGTCTCTGGCTTGGAACAAATACGTTCAATGACTTTGGACGCAGCTTGATTGCTAGTTGCTCATCAGAATACAGTTCACCATCAATCACATACTCAATCGGTTTATTCGCAGAAATAGTGACGCTCTGAGCCGTCGCGTATTGAAAATGTGTCGATTCTTCCTGTGCACCTACGCTCGTTAATGTCAGATCCGACAAGGCGATAAGACGTCCGCCTAAAGACTCGGTGTTATCTAAATATGTGATATGCAGCTTGCCATCATCAGGCTGCGGCGCATCACCACCTTGGGCAAGCAACGTACTAAATGGAGCGATATTCGCAACGACAAAACTATGGACTTCAAGCGTTTGTGTATTATTGTCGTGGTTTCCATCTTCAGTTGGAGCGTCTAACGATACGGTTAAAGCTTGCGTTTCTTCCGCCACTACAGCATTAAAAAAGCCGGTGAGGTAAGCGAGTTGTCCAAAAACATTTTTCTCTTCTCGCTGAGCGTGCTCGATCATTTTCTGTTCTAGCCCAATGCCTAAGACCAATAAAATAAGCCGCTGATTACATTCCGCAGTATCAATACGTTGGCAGTGTCCGCCAAGCAACGCTTCACACGCTTTTTCGACCGGTGAGAATTTTGCGCCAACGCCATAGAGCACATGACATAACGCATTGGCAGTTCCGAGCGGAACAATACCGAGTTTTAGGTCGTTATCCACCAATTGGCTCGCCACCTCTGTTACTGTGCCATCGCCACCAGCTACGATGATTTGCTTAGCTCCACTTTCTTTTGCCTGTTGTGTTAGCTGCTCGGCGCTGAGGTTTGTGGTGGTTTGATGAATACTCAAGCGATATTTTTTGGTTAGTTCACGAATCAGGTGCTGTTCGTTTTCCTCCCATTTTCCGCCACCTGCAACAGGGTTAACCACCATCCAAGTGGATTGATCCAGCCCTAGTACGCCTTTTTCACTGATCGCTCGTAACGTTCTAATCTGTAATTTATTCAATCTCGCGGTACTGCGTACGTCATTGATTTTTTTCATCACGGATTCAACCGTCAGTGACGGGTCTTTGCTCAGTAAATACGCCGCCACAACAAACACTGAACGACCACGCCCTAACGCACAATGCACAACCACTGCCCGCGAGCACGAGATTTGAGTATCAATCCAGTTAATCGCATGGCGAAGGCGCTCTAGCGTTGGGGCTTTGTGGTCGAGTACCGGAATCGAAAGGTAATGAAACTGCTTGTCGGTCATCGCACTTTCAAGGCCTGCAAATTCTGCGGTGACATCGACAATACAAGAGATTTCATTGGATTCGAGAAAATCTAAGTCACTCTGAAACAAACGGCGAGATAGGTATAAATTGTCGCTGACTTTTTGGATTGGAGGCACTGTATCACGCCGTCTTTCCCAGGCGTTATACGCTCTAGCCCCCAATAGAAATGGGATGAATGCCCAGCGAATCCACCTGACAATCTTGCCATCTTGGTTTTTTCTAAAAATAGAGGGAATGTCGAATACGTAGGCTACGCTGACCAACGCTAAAGAAAGCGATATCCATAAGAACAGCAAACTAACGATAATTTGAGGCGTATAGATAGCGGCCAATAAACTGATCAGAGCGCCAAGAATATAATATTTGATGATAAACATTCGCTCTCCTTGCCTTCAGCGAGTGCACTTTTTAGTGGAAGTTAGAATACGCGGGGGATTGAGCTTGGATACATGAACTTTAGTAAACGCCTTGATTGAGTGCCTTCCCGTGCCGAAATGGCACGAAAAGGTCCAACACTCTACCTAGCTTACCATCTCTTCAACATAACCATCCGCTAGTTTCATTTTCTGCTTATCGGTCATTACCTTACCGGCTAACTGGAAGAAACGCTGCTCTTCTTCCTCAAGATGGTGCAACACTTTGTGACGCAAGGTTTTCATTAGGTTGAGCCACGCTGGCGAGCTCATATCGGTTGCATCAAGCTGTGCAATCACTTTATCAATTTCATGATGCTCTGCGATGCCATGGCGAGTGAGATCAATGGTCTTATCACTATCTATTAAAGGCGCGTAGAAAAACCGCTCTTCTGCCGCTGCGTGCTGTTCGAGTTCCTCTTTAAGGTTGTGATAAAACTCTTCACGAGCGGGGGAATCTCCAGACGTTTCCATCAGAGCATCGAGTAAAAGGCGTTGCTTTTCATGACTCTCTTTCAGTACATCAAATATGTTTTTCATCTTTGACTCCTTATCTGATTGTAAACAATTGGGACAAAAGGAAGGGCGGTTATTGACCGCCCCTCTCTTACATAGCTATGCGTAAAAAACCTAACCTGATTCGGCTAACAGTCTTGGTCTTCAGCGTTTAGATTTTCTTTAATGTTTTCACATTCATCTTCAATCGCATTTTGGGTTTCTTCGGCGGCTTCATCTATCTTTTTGCCGGCCTGTTCCATTGGCCCTTCTTCACTACAAGCTGCCAACGCAAACACCAAACCGAATACTGCGGCGATACGGTAAACAAATGACGTAAGTCGCATGGAATCTCCTATCTATTTACGTTTTTTCTTCCCAGCAGAACAATCACTATTGATACAATTAATGACAATAGGAATAGGTAAAATATCACTTGCGCGATAGAGGCAGCAGCTCCTGCAATACCGGTAAAGCCTAATAGTGCAGAAATTAGTGCCAGTGCCAGAAAAATAAACATCCAACGAACCATAGTGTTACCTCCTAATAAAAGTGGGTTAAATCACTCGGCTCGCTATTATTGAACCACTTCTAGCTTATCAATCACCTTATTTACGTCATTGGTGTTATTTGCAATTGAAATTGCAAGATCATGCTCCGCATCTGAATTAACTTTACCTGCCAACGTTACCGTTTTGCGTTCTGTCGTTACATCAATATCCGTACCACTCACATTGGTATCCATTAGTAGGCGCGTTTTAACTATAGTCGTGATTTTAGAATCGGTCAGTGTAGCTAAAGCTTCTGAATCAGTTTCTTTCTTGCCTTCATTCACTACTGACAATTCGTTGTTTACTTTTTTCACACCATCAAGACCAGTAACAAGCTCTTCGGCAAGTGATTTTTCAAGATCATTGTTTACCGAACCAGAAAGGGTAACGACCTGATTCTCTACATCGGTATTGATATCAAAAGAGTTGAGATTGCTGTTTAGCAGTAGTGTGGTTTCAGCTTTACCATCTAGCCAAGCGTCCATGGATTCTTTTTCCCATTTATCACTCGCTAAGACTGCTGTAGATGAAGTAGCAAGAACTGACGTAAGTACAATTTTAGCTGCGATGTTATTCATGGTAATTCTCCTTTATTGACGTTGCACTTCCCTAGGAGCAAACCATGTGCCAACTTTATAACTCATTGTTTTTAATTGACTAATAAAGGAAAGAGGTAAAAATGAGATGAGCAATAAAGTATAAGCATGAATTATTTACACGTAAAAAATGTAATTTTTAATCGGTGATAAAGCCTCCGTCACTTGTGCCTAAATAACCTGATAAAACAGAAAGGCTATTTCTCCAGAATCAATTAATAGCAAAATTATTATTTAAAAAATAAAAATCTGAACAAAAGGAAATATCTACTGATGGCTCTCACCGATATATATCAAAAAGGGGCTAACAACATAAAAATACCGAACAAATCCTTAAATCTATGCTGACAATATTTTGTCTTGTGAAGTGAGAATAATCCACGTACATTGTTTCTGTCATAGTAAAGAGGACATTTCTATGTCGATGCCAAGCCTGTTTCTAAGAATACAAGATCCATCACTTAAAAATGCCATCGCTTCTTGCCAGGAACTGAACAAATTTCGTCTGCATGACATCGATGCCGCAGACCAATGGATTGAAGATTTCCTACAACTCAAACCGGAAGTTGCGATTGTTGAAGTCGCCCACTTTACTAGTGCAGATTATCAACGTCTTTCTAATATCGAAGACATCTACGATATGGACTTGATCATCATTAGCTCAGGCGCTCCAAACGAGAACTTGGATAAGCTGATGAACTTGGGTGCTATTTTTCACTACAGAAAGCCCGTTGATATTGCCATTCTGACGGACACCCTGAGCGAAGTCAGCCAGTACTATCAACACAAACAAGATCAAGGGCGTAAAGTGTCCACCAGCGATCTTGACCAATTTGGTCTTTTGGTCGGCTCTTCCTCTCCGATGCATCAGCTCTATCGTATGATCAGGCGCGTTGCTAAAACAGAAGCCAACGTCCTTATTGTCGGTGAAAGTGGATCAGGCAAAGAACTGGTGGCGCAGACCATCCACTTAGCGAGTGAGCGTAAACAACAGCCCTTTATAGCGATTAACTGTGGTGCCATTAGCCCTGAATTGGTTGATAGTGAACTGTTTGGCCATGAGAAAGGCGCTTTTACCGGAGCAAATAAAACTCACCAAGGTGTATTTAAGCAGGCAGAGGGCGGCACCCTATTTTTAGATGAAATCACCGAGATGCCTATCGAGCATCAAGTGAAGCTATTACGGGTGCTAGAAACCGGAGAGTATCGCCCAGTTGGCAGTAATACGGTTCATATCGCTAATACTCGCATCATTGCTGCTACAAACCGTGATCCTAAAATCGCCATTGAGGAGCAGTTCCTGCGTGAAGATCTGTTTTTCCGGTTATCGCATTTCCCATTAACGATACCGCCACTGCGAGAACGAGGCGGTGATATCGTCGGTCTGGCCAAGCACTTTATTGCACACCGCAACGCCAATGAGGCAAAAACCAAAACGATTCTTGACTCTGCGATCCAAAAAATCGCTGCACACGACTGGCCAGGTAATGTCCGTGAGCTCAAACACACGATCGAGCGTGCATTTATTTTGGCTGATGACACCATCCGAGATGAACACCTGATCTTCGACACACCACCATTGGAAACAGGCACCAGCATCGAAGACCTTGTTCCGGCGGGCGTTTCACTAGAAGAGCTAGAAAAAGCCGCCATTCTCAATACCCTTGAAGAGAATCAAGGCAATAAAACGGAATCAGCGCAGGAGTTAGGCATTAGCGTGAAAACGCTCTATAACAAACTCGAAAAGTATCAAGACGAGTAACTCGCTATGGGAATACAAAAAGAGTACTGAATAAAACTCAGTGCTCTTTTTGTATCTTATCTTTTATGCAGTTAGGCTGCGTTTGGTGTTTGATTAAACCCACTGCCCCGCAACAAAACCGCTCGACCAGCACCACTGAAAATTGTAGCCCCCTAGCCAACCAGTCACATCCATCACCTCACCAATAAAATAAAGCCCTTTAATGTCTTTGCATTCCATGGTTTTCGAGGATAAGTGATCAGTATCGACACCGCCGAGTGTCACTTCCGCAGTTCGGTAGCCTTCAGTGCCATTCGGGGCGATATCCCAATGCTCTAGGCGCTCCACAATCGCCGCAAGCTCCTTTTGATTGAACTGTTTTAGCGGTTTATCGACTAGCTCTTTACGTTCAATTAAGACTTCAACCAGACGCTTAGGCAGCACTTTGGCAAGCGTATTCTTGAGTGACTGATTTGGATGCTTCTCACGACTGCGTTCTAATAACTCAGCAACATCATCGTTTGGCACAAGATTGATCAACACCTTTTGTCCGGCCCGCCAGAATGAAGAAATCTGTAACACTGCTGGACCAGATAACCCACGATGTGTGAACAACAGGGCTTCTTTGAACATGGTGCCATCTTCAGCCGCAATTTCCGCAGGTACCGCGATACCAGATAACTCAGCAAAGTCTTCTTTGTCTTCTTTATGCAGAGTAAATGGTACAAGCCCTGCCGTGGTTGGGATAACTCGAAGACCAAATTGTTCCGCGACTTTATAACCAAATGGTGTCGCTCCCAGTTTTGGCATCGACAAGCCACCTGTTGCGATAACTAAAGACTCACATTCGACAATCTCAGTGCCAGCATGCAAACGAAAGCCTTCATCAATTTTTTCAATCGAATGAACATCGCATTGGTAACGCTGCTCGATGTTCGGCATGTCACACTCAGCTAACAACATCTTCACGATATCTTTGGCCGTAAATGCATCGACACAAAACAACTGGCCGTGATCACGCTCTTCGAACTCAATGCCATGTTTACACACCATCGAGATGAAATCCCAGTTAGTGTATTGGGAGAGCGCCGACTTAACAAAGTGCGGGTTTTGACACAAATAGTGATTAGCTGAAACGTCGTAGTTAGTGAAGTTACAACGACCACCGCCCGAGATAAGGATTTTACGTCCTGGCTTTTTAGCATGGTCGAGCACCAAAACACGGCGGCCTCGCTTGCCTGCTTCTGCAGCACACATTAAACCTGCTGCGCCTGCGCCAATTACAACAACATCAAATTTCTTACTCATCGGTAGCTCTTAGACTGATTGGTATCGAATCAAAATAAAAAAGGATGTGCACATTGCACATCCTTGCTTTCTAGGCGCGACATTCTACCGACAAATACCGAAAGGGAAAAGCGCTTAAACTCTAAGCGCTCTGTATGTCCGTAAAATCTCAGACAGAACAACTATCTAGATTATTGACTCTTAGAGAATGAAGGCTGCAAGTAGCGTCACGCCGAGCAACGCGGTCGATAGAACAAACAGTTCACGCACTCTTTCACACTTACCAGTAAAAATTTCATCGTGGTGATGATGATATTCTTTACTTTTAATGTAGTGATACAACCGCACCTGCTTGGTGACATTTCCATGAGTGGTAAAAAAACCATTACCATCAACTTGCTGATATAACAGCGGGTGCGCTTCACGCATGATATAAATTAGAGAACGAAGAGCGGTGAGATACCGGACCATATTAACTCCAGTTACCACCATTAGCGCAAATAAGATTGTGTCTCCACTGATCATCTTTTCCTCCCTACATCTTCAACAATGCTCAAGAGAAAAAGACGACCAAGACTTCGTCTTTACCCGCTACTTACAACGTCCCAAAACGCGTTTACGCAGCTGGAGCATCCATGATTGAAGATGAACCTTCTTTCGCCATTTGTGCTAGATCTTTGTCGATGAAGAACAACGCTTTACCGTCTTCACCTACCAGTTCGATCTTATCTAAAATCCCTTTAAACAACTTCTCTTCTTCGTGCTGTTCTGACACGTACCACTGTAGGAAGTTAAACGTTGAGTAGTCTTGGCTAGTAAATGCAACGTGCGCCAGTTTGTTGATTTTTTCCGTGATCATTTGCTCATGTTCAAATGTCTCGCGGAAAACGTCACCTAGGCTCGCAAAGTCATGCTTAGGCGCATCAATAGCGCCTAAGATTGGCATTGAGCCAGTTTCACTCACGTAAGTGAATAGGCGTTGCATGTGCTCCATTTCTTCTACGGCGTGAGCGCGTAAAAATTCAGCCGCACCTTCAAAACCTTTGTCTTCACACCAAGCACTCATTTGTAAGTATAGATTGGATGAGAAAAATTCTAGGTTAATTTGCTCATTCAATTGTTCGACCATAGTTTGAGACAGCATGTTAACTCCTATTATTGTGCATGCAATATACCCAAGTAACCTCGAAATAAGTGACGCTGCGAGAATAGCTTGGTCTGGCAGACACGGCGAAGTTTCACTTCAACTCTAGTCAGTAACACTACGCCTATTTCAGCATATCAAAGTCACTTGGGTATAACGCCACTATAACATGATTACTGAGACAAGACTTTGTACCTACGGCACCGATATGAGATCACTTCAGCAAATTTTTTTTGGGGTTGGTGCTAATCTAAAACTATGACCTTACAAGGAGATAGCAATATGAGTTACAAACACATACTTGTGGCAGTCGACCTTTCAGACGACAGTAAAGTGTTGATTAAGAAAGCCGTATCACTGGCTAAACCTCTGGATGCGAAAGTCTCTTTTATTCACATCGACGTGAACTACGCAGAACTCTACACCGGGCTTATCGATATCAATATGGCAGAAGCGCAACATCAAGCAATGGAAGCATCGCGCGCACAATTGGCAAACTTCGCAGAATATGCGCAATACCCAATTGCCCATACTTTAGTCGGTAGTGGCGATTTGAGTAATGAGCTGTGCGATACCATTCAAGACTACAGCATTGATTTGGTGGTTTGTGGTCATCACCAAGATTTCTGGAGCAAGATTCTATCTTCGACTCGACAGCTGATTAACTGCTCACCAGTCGATATGCTGGTCGTACCGCTAAAAGACTGATTGGCGCAACGATAAAACTTGGTTAGACTGCGGGCACATTTGTTGTTGATAAAGATTCTCATCCATGGCTTATCTATCCGCAGTTACCCTACTTTGGGCATTCTCATTTAGCCTGATCGGCGTTTACCTCGCCGGTCAGGTTGATTCTTGGTTCTCGGTGTTCATGCGCGTGGCACTGGCGAGTTTGGTTTTCATTCCCTTTTTGAAATTCCGTGGCGTTAGCAAACCCCTGATCGCGAAACTGATGACTGTCGGTGGCTTCCAGCTCGGTTTGATGTATTGCTTCTACTACCAATCTTTTTTGCTCCTTTCCGTGCCAGAAGTATTGCTGTTCACCGTATTCACACCCATTTACGTCACGCTAATCTATGACTTCTTGAAAGGTCGCTTTTCACCTTGGTACTTAGTTACCGCAGCAATAGCCGTATTTGGTGCCGCCTGGATTAAATTTGCAGGCATTAATGAAGATTTCCTACTGGGCTTTTTGGTCGTACAAGGAGCAAACCTCTGCTTTGCCATCGGTCAGGTGGGCTACAAATATATCATGGAGAGTGAACCCGTCGATTTGCCACAACACACCGTGTTTGGCTACTTCTACTTAGGTGCACTTTGTGTAGCAACCGTGGCTTTCGCGCTCATGGGTAACCTCGACAAACTACCAACCACTACAACGCAATGGGGCATTCTGACATACCTTGGGTTGATTGCTTCTGGTTTTGGTTACTTTGCTTGGAACAAAGGCGCGACTATGGTGAACGCAGGTGCACTGGCAGTAATGAACAATGCATTGGTTCCGGCGGGCTTGATTGTAAACATTGTGATTTGGAACCGCGATGTTGATGTCATGCGACTCGCCATTGGCGGTGCGATCATCATGCTATCCCTATGGATTAACGAAACCTGGGTGAAAAAGCGCGTAGAGATGAGTTACGCCAATAAGTAACGCAGCTAATCCTATAAACATTTCGACAATAAAAAACTCTCTCCGACTGGAGAGCGTTTTTTGTTTGATTAATGCACTTTGGCTTGTGAGATTGCGTTCATCAAAGCATTAGGTGGCGTTGGCAGCAGCACTTCTAGTTTCGCATTGCGCGCTTCAAGCTTGCGCTGACGCTTAAGTAACTTTTGTTGTTTTTTCGCCACTTTTAGCAACTTCTTTTGCTGCTTATAGTGCTTTTTCAGTGCTTTTTTCGCTTTCTTGAGCGATTTTTTATCCGCTAAATCAAACCATACTGGTGCGTCGGCTCTTACTGGCTCCGGAGATTTTTCGGCTTGTTTTTTCTCTTTCACACGCTCAACAACACGCTTCACAATCGCGGCTTTTTCGTTGCTTTGTTTCGTGGTCACTGGAATCGCTTGTGATGGCAGAGCTTCAACCAATAAGCCACATGCTTGTTGCTCACTCAATGGCTTGTCTTGGCATTTTTGTGGAGGAATTGCGGCTGGCTTACAAAGGGTATCTTTGGCCGATGAAGAGCGTGCGCAAGAACGACAAACGAATTTTGGTGCGACAACTAAACGATGGATATCACCAAGTTCTGCCGCGATCTGTTTGCGACTCATTTTACATAAACGTTTAGCCATTCTACTACTCCAGCTTCCCAGTTATCGACCGCATCACAACAAGTGAAATAATAATAATTCTTAGTTAGATATACAGTCAGGGAAGGGAATTAGCAAGAGAAAACTATCAATAGAGACGAGGAAAGAGAGGCTGAGTCACAGCACGAGACACCGTACTGTGACAAGAAAAGTTGAGCCGTCAGGAAGTTATGCCATCGATGCTTTAACATAGACATCGAAGCGATTTTTTTTCGTTTCAATCGCCATGGTCGGTTTTTTCTCGTTCAGCCAGTTAGCATAATCTGGGCGTTTAACTACTACACGCTTTGTGGCTAACGCCATGGCTGGTTCTAGTAAGCCATCGGCGTCCAAATCGGCGCCAACCAACGATTGGAAAACGCGCATTTCTTTTTTCACGAGCGCCGACTTCTTTTTATTTTCTGGGTGCGGATACATCGGGTCAAGATACACCACATCTGGCTGGACAAAGTCTTTATCTTGCGCCAATTGTTCCAGCGCATCATGGCTAGAAGCATGGATAAGCGACATGCGCTCAGATACCCAGGTGCCGATTTCTGGGTCTTGTTTCGCTCGATCCAAGCCATCATCTAACAAAGCCGCTACGACTGGATGACGCTCGACCATCTGCACTTTACAACCTAGCGAGGCGAGCACAAACGCATCACGACCAAGACCTGCCGTGCCGTCTAACACGGTTGGCGTTGCCCCTTTGTTCAACCCCGCCGCTTTCGCAATTGCCTGACCTTTACCACCACCGAACTTGCGACGATGACCGACCGCACCACCAATCAAATCCACAAAGATTGCACCCAGCTTTGGTTCATCCACTTTACGTAGCTCCAAACGCTCGGTGGTTAGCACCAAAGCAAAATCGCTATCGTCAGTATGAGAAAGCCGCCAACGCGCAGCGAGTTCATCAAGATGAGATTGTTGAGACGGGTTTTCACAGATCAATTGCAGTTGCAAAAGGAGGCTCCAATAAAAATCGAGGTAACTGGCGCTGAGTGTATACCTAAGTTACCTATTAATGCTAGGTTGAGCTTGCTACGCAGAGGTTATACAGCCGTCAGTTGCTCCACTAGCTCAGAAAGCGGCTTAGGATGGCCAATACCGTAGCCTTGGCCGTAGTCCACACCGAGGTCTATCAAATGCTGCATGACCTGGTCATTTTCGACAAACTCCGCCACCGTCACTTTGCCTAGTTGCTTCGCCAAGTCATTGATTGAACGAACCATCACGCGGTCCATTTCATTTACGTTGATATCTTGCACGAAAAGACCATCAATTTTCACGATATCGACAGGAAGTTTCTTTAAGTAACCAAATGAAGACAATCCAGATCCGAAATCATCCAATGCAATCATGCAACCCAAAGACTTTAGCTTGGTAAACAGCTCAATGGCTTGATCCAGATTGCTCATCGCCGCTGTCTCGGTGATTTCTAAGCAGATTTTTTCACACGGCAGAGTCGAACTTTCCAATCGCTCCAATAAGAAGTCAATAAACTCTTGATTCCCCATAGATTGACCCGAAAGGTTTATCGAACAGCGACCAAGCTGTTCAACCACCTCTGGACGCTGTTCAAACCACTCTAGTGTTTGAGTAATAACCTGCTTATCAATCCAATGGGCAATGTTGTAGCGCTCGGAAGCAGGGATAAACAGCGCAGGAGAAACATAATCACCGTACCCATTGCGAATACGCACCAAAATCTCAAAATACATTTGAGTCTCGTGCTTTTGTAAGCTTTTTATCGGTTGAGCAAACAGTTCTAAACGTTGATTCGACAATGCCTCATGCACCAAATTGACGCTCTGCATTTCCATCTGACGACGCTGCAACTCTTCGTTATCTAAGCTGAATAGATTATAGCGGTTACGGCCTTGCTCTTTAGCGGCGTGACAAGCAGAGTCTGCTTGAGCGTGCACCATTTGTGGCGTATCAGCGGTATGATCGATGATACGGATACCAATTGAGCAACTGATGAACAGGCGTGTGTCTTCCCAAATAAAGAGGTGTTCGCTTAGTGTCGAGATGATCAGTTTGGCAATATTGATGGCGCCATATTCGTCACAGTCTTTGAGTAACACCGCAAACTCATCGCCTCCCATTCGAGCCAAGATGGAATTGTACGGCAGAACGCCTTCCAGCATACTGGCGCAGAATTGAATCGCCGCATCACCTGCATCATGCCCAACCGTATCATTGAGGACTTTTAGTTGATCTAAGTCGAGGTACAACATGGCGTGGACTCGACGATGGCTGTCCACTTCGCACAGTGCGGTCTTAAGCTCTAGTTCAAAATGGTTTCTGTTGTAAGTCCCCGTCAGTAAGTCATAGCGAGCTTGGTATTCCAATTTCTCGGAGAGCAGTTTGGTTTCGGTAATATCTTCGCCCACAATCAGCAGTTGCTCAGATTCACTCAGCGGACGAATATTCTCGCGCACCCAAACACGATGACCATTTGCATGACGATACTCGACTTCACGTCGCCAAACACCATGCACTTGCTGGTTGGGTTGCAATAACACTTGGCGAGGGAACAGCACTTTGTCATCAAAATAGAACTCCCTCAGGCGATGTCCGAGCATGTCCATCGGCTTGTAGCCAAGAAGTAGTTGAGCAAATCGATTCACTTCTTGAATTCGGTTATTACTATCAAGCGTCACCATCATCACGGGCTGCTGCTCGTAATAGTTGCGTAGGGTTGACTCACGTTGGTAGAGCTTGTCCTCCATCAATTTACGACTGGTAATATCGCGCGCTTCAAACAAGTATTGCTTATGGTTCCCTACTTGCTGAGAAAAAGGCTTGAGCGAAACTTCTAATACCAAGGCGCCGTGTTCTTTACTCCAAATTTCAGCTTCAAACGTCGACACTTGATGGTGAGGCGCATGGAAATACTCCTCAAGCAACGCTTGTGCTTTTTCACTCCAGTTGGGGTGAAACCAAAGTGGTCGGTCTAAGCGCAGTCCTTGGTGATAAAGTAAGGATTGAAGGTGATCGTTGCCCGATTTAAGCACACCGTTGGCATCCAAAATGCCCATATACTGCATGCTCTGATCGAAAATCGATTCTAGAATAGCCTGGCTTTCTCGCGCAGCGCTCTCACTTCGACGCATCCGCTGTAAATAATAACCCATCAGCAAAATGACCACCGACATCACCACAAACAGGCTACCAAACAGGCGAATTTCCTTGGCAAAACGTTCAGAAAGCTTCATTGGCTTATTAAAAAATACCGCAGAAACCTCTTGTTCAGCCCCCAATCCCCAACGCGCTACCGCTTGGTAATCGAGCTTTATTTCAGAATCACTTTTTTTCACCGCAGGCAGAGGCTGATCAGGGTTATCCAAAACGAACTCAAGCATCTCTGCACTCTCAATACCATGCCGATAACCACTTTGAATAACCCCTCCAACTGCGCCATGACCCAAACCAATGTCATGCACCATAAACAGCGGCGCGTTTGAGACTTTGTTGACACCAACCCAGTCACGCTCGCTGCCAACCATACCTTGTTTATCTCGGTAATAGGTCCAGAACAAGACGACTTTATCGGAACTCAGTTTTGCGACTTGTTGTTTTAGATCGATGATACTGTCTGGGACAACTTGTACGATTTTGTCTCGATATTGCGGGAACTTGAGGACAAAATTGTCGATTTGATAACGCAACACCTCACCGGTCACCGAGTGGTCACTGACGATGAGAACTTGTGTGTAGTTCGGATGTAAGCGCTCAATAAGAGCGAGATTCGCTTCCAAATCGACATCTTCCATGACTCCGGTTGCATTCAGAGAACGATGTAAAGAAGGATGGTAGTTATTAATGCCGTTAAATATAACTGGGGTGTCTTTGATGATTGGGGCTAAACGCTGCATGAGTTCAAGTGCATTGTTATCGCTCACTAAAATGGCATCGAATCGCTCTTTGCGTAATTTCGTAAGATACAAGGATTTTAGTTGCGCAAAAAACTGCTCACTCTGGTTACGTTTCGAGTCTAGATAGAGCACACGCATGTCCAGCGCTCGATCGCCCAGCTGTTGCTCGATGCCTCGCTGTATGGAGTCCGTCCAGAAAAAACCCTGATGATAGGAGTGCACGACCAACACCTTCGGATCTGAGGCCGTAGCAAACGCGCTCCAACATAGCGCGGCAATAACCAGAAAACGCTGCACATTATCTCCATAGCTCGGAGTTAACCCGCAGTTACTCCTGCCAAACCTTGTGAATCCTATCCGCTATGAGTATAAAAGGGAGGTAAAACTCTATCCCTAACGGAAATCATAGTATGAATACGAGCCTGCCGAAACTCGACGACCTTGACCGCGCAATATTAAAAACACTGATGGCTGACGCCAGAACGCCCTACGCAGAAATGGCAAAGCAGTTCGATGTCAGCCCTGCCACTATCCATGTGCGTATCGAGAAGATGAAGTCGGCGGACATCATCGAAGGAACGGAGGTGATCATCAATACTAAAAAGCTTGGCTACGATGTGTGCTGCTTTATTGGTATTAACCTCAATGCAGCTCGTGATTACCACTCCGCGTTAGAAAAACTCAACGCGCTCGACGAAGTCGTTGAAGCTTACTACACCACGGGCGCGTATAACATATTCGTCAAATTGATGTGCAAATCGATTGAAGAGCTGCAATTTGTACTGATCGACAAGCTGCAAGCCATTGATGA
Source organism: Vibrio sp. 2134-1 (assembly GCF_033339495.1). NCBI lineage: Bacteria > Pseudomonadati > Pseudomonadota > Gammaproteobacteria > Vibrionales > Vibrionaceae > Vibrio > Vibrio sp. 2134-1. The sequence continues at coordinate 50,491 of NZ_JAWOUS010000007.1, read as the reverse complement.
GGTTCAGTCCACGGAGACATTGATATCGTTGCAGAACCCGATCAACCGCAACGTAAATCCGTAAAATTTTTTATAAAAAAGGCCAACCGAACGGTTGGCCTTGATGTTTTTTGCTCAATTTACGCCGCAATACCCGAATGGCGCAACAGTGCATCGATTTGTGGCTCGCGGCCACGGAAGCGCTTAAACAGCTCCATTGGCTCTTCACTGCCCCCCATTTCTAGGATGTTGTTCAGGAAGCTTAGACCCGTCTCTTTGTTGAAGATGCCTTCTTCTTCAAAGCGAGAATACGCGTCTGACGACAGCACTTCAGCCCATAGGTAGCTGTAGTAACCCGCACTGTAGCCACCAGCAAAAATATGGCCGAAGCTGTGTGAGAAACGCGCCCACTCAACCGCAGGAACTACCGCGACTTTCTCTTTCACTTTCGCCAAAGTTTCCAGTACACGCGCACCCACTTCTGGGTCATATTCAGTGTGAAGCGTGAAGTCGAACAAGCCGAATTCTAGCTGACGCAAAATACCCATCGCAGATTGGAAGTTTTTCGCTGCGAGCATTTTGTCTAGCATCGCTTTCGGTAGCGGCTCACCTGTCTCATAGTGACCAGAAATGAACGCCAGCGCATCCTCTTCCCAACACCAGTTTTCTAGGAACTGACTTGGTAGCTCAACCGCATCCCAAGGCACGCCATTAATACCTGAAACAGCACCTGTATCAACTTGCGTCAACATGTGGTGGATTCCATGACCAAACTCATGGAATAACGTCACGACTTCATCGTGCGTGAACAGTGCTGGTTTGTCGCCCACTGGACGGTTGAAGTTACACGTTAGATACGCAACCGGCGTTTGCAGCTCGCCAGATAGCGTAACGCGACGACCACGACAATCATCCATCCACGCGCCGCCACGTTTGTGTTCACGAGCGTAGAGATCTAGGTAGAAGCTGCCACGGAGTGTGCCTTCAGCATCAAAGATATCGAAAAAGCGCACGGACTCATGCCAAGTGTCTACGCCTTCGCGCTCAGTAACGGTCATGCCAAACACGCGGTTTAGCACTTCAAACAGACCGCTCACGACTTTTGACTCTGGGAAGTATGGGCGCAGTTCTTCATCCGAAATTTGGAACAGGTGCTGCTTTTGTTTCTCGCTGTAGTAAGCGATATCCCAAACGTTCAGCTCTTCAACACCAAACTCACTTTTCGCAAACTGACGTAACTCTTCGACTTCACGTTCACCTTGCGGTTTCGCTCGTGTCGCTAGGTCATTCAGGAAGCCCAGCACTTGATCCGGCGTTTCAGCCATCTTTGTTGCTAACGACTTTTCACTATAAGTATTGAAACCTAGCATACGTGAAATTTCATGGCGCAGTTTTAGCTGCTCAGTAATGATTTCTGAGTTATCCCATTTGCCTGCGTTTGGACCTCGATCAGAAGCGCGCGTCACGTACGCTTCGTACACTTCTTTACGCAACTCTTGGTTATCGCAGTACGTCATGACAGGTAGGTAAGATGGGATATCTAGCGTAATGAGGTAACCATCTAACTCTTTTGCTTCTGCGGCAGCTTTCGCTGCTGCCAGCGCCGATTCTGGCATACCTGCTAGGTCTTTCTCGTCTGTGATGTGCTTGGTCCAACCCATGGTGGCATCCAGCACATTGTTAGAGAATTTAGAGCTCAGCTCAGACATACGTTTGCTGATCTCGCCGTAACGGTGCTGCTCATCGGATGGCAAACCAATGCCTGATAACTCGAAATCACGCAGTGCATCAGTGATGGTTTTCTGCTGGGCACGAGTTAACGTTGCAAATTCTTCGCTCGCTTTGATGGTTTTGTACGCTTCGTACAACCCTTTGTGCTGACCAACCCAAGTGCCGTACTCTGACAAAATTGGTAGGCAACTTTCGTAAGCTTCACGTAGCTCTTCGCTGTTCACTACCGAGTTCATGTGACCCACTGGCGACCAGATGCGGCTTAAGCGATCATCCGCTTCTTCAATTGGCGCAATCACACTGTCCCAAGTTGGGTGAGCGTTGTCTTGTAGAACTTCATCGATTTTTGCTCGGCAGTCAGCAATCGCTTGCTCAACGGCAGGCTTGATGTGTTCTGGTTTAATTTGAGAAAACGGAGGTAGGTCCGTAAACGTCAGAAGAGGATTAGACATGAATAATTCCTTTTGTGTTTTGACTCTGTGATTGCCTGTCTATTTTGTGTAGATAGGCCAACTCAATGTACAGACGAGCCAGCAACATGGATTGGGGGAGCTCCGTTCCCTTTCTCTATGCCGCGATGACCATCATATAGTCAACCAGCGCTACTCTGTCCTTGAGTCTTGTTATACCTAAATGAAATTTCACACCCTTTTGAGTGCGAGAAACTCACCTAGTTCAATTCGATTACCAATAGTAAGTGTGGGTGACTTAAAGAAATTTCAATAGCGTCCCCTTATCAGAGGAACAGATTTGATTGGAAGTTCTACATCTTTAAGTTACTTGAGTATAATACCGCCATAGAGTGAAAATCACAGACCACACTCAGCCAAAGAGTGTTTCGAGAGTTTAATTTGTTAAGTTACCGCCACAGCTTCCACGCTGGCAACCATGCCGACGTGGTCAAACACATCGTTCAAAGCCTCATTCTTGATGCGCTGAAACAAAAAGATAAGCCATTCGTTTATCACGATACCCACTCGGGTGTGGGCCGTTACGATCTGACTCACGAATGGTCTGAAAAAACGGGCGAATACAAACAAGGCATCGCACGTATTTGGGATAACCCAAGCATTCCTGAAGACATCAAAAGCTACATCGATGCCATTAAAGTGCTCAACAACGGCGAGAAGCTGCGTTACTACCCAGGCTCACCACGTGTAGCGCGCGCGCAAATCCGCCCACAAGATCGCATGGTGCTGACCGAGTTGCACCCGGCCGATCACCCATTGTTAGAGCAAGAATTCCATCGTGATCGCCAAGTGAGCATCTTCAAAGAGGACGGGTTCCAACGCCTCAAAGCAAGCTTACCGCCACAAGAACGTCGTGGTTTGGTGCTGATTGACCCACCATACGAACTCGCGAAAGAGTACCGCGATGTGGTACGAGCGATTCATCAGAGCCATAAACGTTGGGCAACCGGTATCTACGCGATTTGGTACCCAGTGGTAAACCGTCACGACATCGAAGATATGATCGAAGGCTTGGAAGCACTGGGCATTCGTAAAATTCTGCAAATCGAGTTAGGTGTTGCACCAGATACCAACGAGCGCGGCATGACGGCATCCGGCATGATTGTGATTAACCCGCCATGGAAACTGGAAAGCCAGATGAAAGAGATTCTGCCATTCCTGCAAGGCGCGATCGCACCAGCAACTGGCCACTGGAAAGTGGACTGGATTGTGCCAGAGTAAGCACTTCAGTACCGATATCTTCAAGCGCAACGATATTCTCGTTGCGCTTTTTTATGCTCTCACCTTCTCCCTCCAGTCGTGCTTATTCTTCTTTTTGTGCCTCTCATCGCTATTTGTCATAAGTATTGTCGCTTTTTCCCATTTAGGAATTAGTCGAATTCGATTTATGATAGTGGGATAACGGTGGCATTGAGTTCGGACAAGGTCATCCCAATCTATCTATGTACCAGATAAAATTTATAAGCTCTTGGAGAAAGTAATGGCGACTCATTTTGACTATATCTGTATCGGTGGCGGCAGTGGCGGCATCGCATCTGCAAACCGTGCGGCGATGTACGGCGCGAAAGTTGCGCTAATCGAAGCTCAAGACCTTGGCGGTACCTGTGTCAACGTAGGTTGTGTACCGAAAAAAGTGATGTGGCATGGCGCGCAAATCGCAGAAGCGATGAACCTGTACGCAGAAGATTACGGTTTTGATGTCGACGTGAAAGGTTTCGACTGGAGCAAACTGGTTGAGAGCCGTCAGGCGTACATTGGTCGTATTCACCAATCTTACGATCGCGTTCTTGGCAACAATAGAGTAAACGTGATTAAAGGCTTTGCTAAGTTTGTTGACGAAAAAACTGTCGAAGTAAACGGTGAACACTACACAGCAGATCACATCCTGATCGCGGTTGGTGGTCGTCCTACTATTCCAAACATTCCAGGCGCTGAATACGGCATCGATTCAAACGGCTTCTTCGACCTAGCAGAGCAACCAAAACGCGTTGCGGTTGTTGGCGCAGGCTACATCGCAGTTGAAATTGCTGGCGTACTGCACGCGCTAGGTACAGAAACGCACCTGTTCGTACGTAAAGAGTCACCACTGCGTAGCTTCGATCCAATGATCATCGATACATTGGTTGAAGTGATGGACGCAGAAGGTCCAAAACTGCACACCCACTCTGTACCAAAAGAAGTGGTAAAAGAAGCCGATGGCAGCCTAACTCTGCACCTAGAAAACGGTGAAAGCCAAAACTTTGACCAACTGATTTGGGCAATCGGTCGTCACCCAGCGACAGACGCAATCAACCTAGCGTCAACTGGTGTTGCAACGAACGAAAAAGGTTACATTAAGGTAGACGAATACCAAGAAACCAACGTGAAAGGCATCTACTGTGTGGGTGACATCATGGAAGGCGGTATCGAGCTAACACCAGTAGCAGTGAAAGCGGGTCGTCAACTTTCTGAGCGTTTGTTCAACAACAAACCAAACGCGAAGATGGACTACGATTTGGTACCAACTGTGGTATTTAGCCACCCACCAATCGGCACTATCGGTCTTACAACGCAAGAAGCGGAAGAGAAGTACGGCAAAGACAACATCAAAGTCTACACATCTGGCTTCACGGCGATGTACACCGCCGTTACTAAGCACCGTCAACCATGTAAGATGAAGCTTGTATGTGCGGGTGAAGAAGAAACGGTTGTTGGTCTACACGGCATCGGTTTCACGGTAGATGAAATGATCCAAGGCTTCGGCGTAGCAATGAAGATGGGCGCAACCAAAGCAGACTTCGACTCTGTTGTGGCTATCCACCCGACGGGCTCAGAAGAGTTCGTTACTATGAGGGGTTAATGTCGAAAACCCACCTACACACGTTTGTACTGTAGAAAAACTGATAGGCCAGAGCATCATTCTCTGGCCTTTACTGGCTCTTCGATACGCAATCAACTATAAAACGTTTGCGCCCCATTCCTTCTTACAAAACCACGGTCATTCTTTGACAGAGGAATGTTTTCAGCTTGATGAGACCATTGGAACAATTAATGGTATGGGCGAAAAAAGGCACCTGTGGCGCCTTTTCTTAGCATCTATTTTATGCCTCTCTTTCAAGAGCTCCTCATACTGAGGGAGATGGCGAGGCGCTACCGTCTATATTCTCTTCTTCCCCTTTTTGCTGACTACCGTATTTTTCCTGGTCTTGTACAAGTGTCCTGGCCGACTTCGCGCTCAGAGGGACGCGGGTCTTACAGTCTTCGTAGACCTTCACGAGCGTTGGAATTTCCTCTTTCTCGTACTTGTTTCCTCGCGCAGAGTTTTTTGTCATCTGAAGGGCAATCACTTCATGATCTACACCTGCTTTATCCAGCGATGCGACACGGTTCACTACGCCGCCAGCTTTGGTAGTTGCTGGCATAATAGCTTCGATACTATCCGTCGCCGTATCTGCAGCTTTATTGATAACTTTTTGAGCTTTGTTCTTTTCTTTAGACATACCCTATTCCCTTGCATTAGTTACAAATTTCATTAAGTTGCCATATTGAGGAGCGGTTAAAGTGATGCAAAATAGTGCCCCCTAATCGACATGGTTAGATTACTTCTAGGTCGGTCGCCAAAAAGCCGAAAAAATTGATAAGCGAGGTTTTTGTGAAAGAAACAGTCAAGGAAAAGCTGGAAATTACAAACAAAGACTCACTCCGTAGAAGGCATGCAGGGAACTACAAACCTATAGATAATGGAGAAGGTTATCTTCTCCCATATGAGATTCGTCTACGTAACCAACCGTCTGAGTTTTTTGAGCAACTATCAGACTATGACTTCCTAAAGCCCTCTATTACTGGCTCGGCACCTCTAACTTTCGCCGGTTTGCAGAAAGAGCTTGAGTGCTTGGACGATCTTGATTCGGGAACTGGCTTTTGGAAAAACTTCAATGAATCAGCACTGAACAAGTATTTAAACCCGATTCTCGGTACTACCAAAAAGAAGCAAGGCTGGAAGCAAGTGTACATAAAGAAAGGCACAGAGACTGACGCTGACAAGCCACACCACGACGATATGCTGAGGTGCATTTATTTACTTGCTCATCTGCATAAAGCAAGTCCTAGCTTCATTCGCCAGTTGGCGGCTGAGAGTGATATTTGGTCTACAGACCTCAGAGTGTTTTACCCGAGAAAAGATTTTGCCTTTAGTGAAGAATACGGTGGGTACCTCTCGGAGCTTTATGCAAACATGTTGTTCTACCAGCCAAATAGAATTCGAAGACTGATAAAATGCCTCGACATTTGCATTGAAAAATTAACAAATCACGCTAACTCTGACTTGATCTCTCCTTTTCTGAAGGATCGAACGAAAGACACCGACTCCCCAAGCCTGAAGATATTAAAGTACAGCCAAATTGCGTCAGTCACACACTTCGCTGCGTTGAACAACTATCTGAAAGGCAAGGTTACCGGCACGTTCGATACAGCCTCACTTGCCAAGTTGGAAGCCAACGAAAAAGATCCATCTGGCCTTCAAATTACTGCTACATCACAACAATATAAACTGGTAGCCGCTTTATGCATGAGGCTACCATTGCCAAACCCATTGCGAGAGTTAAACGGAAGTTGGGTGTCCAAAGGAACAGAACCGATCGCATTTCAAGACATGGAGATATGTATTGACGCAGTAGCAAATGCCCTTGCCGCAGATGCCCTAAACCAACTCAGGATTGAAAGCGATGGTACCAAGAGTGGGAAACGCGACACATCCATCCCAGCGGCTATCAAGAAGCTGGCGGAACAGAACCCTCAAACCATCGAAGATATTTTGAGGATTGGCTCCCCTGACTTTGCCAGCATCCCTGAGTTGTACTCCTTCTACCTGCGAAAACGAAGTGAGTATGCTTTAGCCAAAGCACGTAGTCTAGGAAGTTTGAAAATGTCGGTTCTAAGTAACATGCCTCAAACACCACTGGCAGTAATTGAATCGATGCAGCCTAATCCGAATACAAAGAGGGTCTTGGACTATATCCGGGGAAACAACTTGGACAAGATTAGTGATGATATTGAAAAGCTAGAAAGAAACCTCTTCATGGAACGGCTTCTTGCGAGGGCAGAACCAATGAACGTAGGCCTAATCTACCAGTATGTTCTCCAATGTCTTCCCCCAAGGGAATAGCTACTGTGGTATCGGTCCGTATGGACCTTCTACGAATATCCCCAAAAACTTTCACATGTGAAAGTGCTAGCAACTTTTACCATTCAATGAAAGCGCTCAAACTGCCCAAATTGGTACATTACAGGCCTTAGGATCTTGATAGCAGTAGCAGATACTGGATGAACCAACAGTTATTACAAAGTTCATCCCGTGGCTTACTTGATCAAATCAGACGACGTACATATAGGTGGTGAAATCATCACTGAAACGGACCCTATAGAGTTTCTGAATGGCCGAAATCTAGGGTCATTGCCTACTATTTATGACCAAAACTGGGGATATGTTGCACCAGTAAATCACTGGTTCATTCATCTTAAAGCGAGCAAACGGCTTGAAAATCTAAGTTCCTACGCACGAGCGCTTTTGCATTATTGGAATTTTCTAGAATCAGAAAATTTAATCTGGGATGTCTTCCCATTAGCAAAAGGTTTAAAGCCTACATATCGATATAGGAATGATAAACTTCTCAAGAGTGTTAAAGCTGGTGAGCTCGCATACTCAACTGCCAACACGTATATGACACATGTCGTCCAGTTTTATTTATGGGCAGCACATGAACGTTATTACCACATCAGCGAGAAACACAAACCCTTCGAAATCGAATTTGTAAGAATACAGAGAAGCGACATGCTAGCTCATATGATGCCTAAATTTCTGGTCCAAACTACAGACTTGCGCATCAGAACGCCGAGGGATGCAACCAGTAAGAATATTCGGGGACTAAAGCCCTTAACTCAAATTTCACTCACTCATTTGGCTCTACATTTACGTAATGTGCCTTGCGAATTTAGGCTGATCTGTTTACTCGCAGCTCAATCCGGCTTACGTATCCAAGAAGCATCAGGATTGACTTTGGCCGCACTAGAGCAATCGGTTCAACGCTCAGGTTCTATAACTCATTTCGAGTTAACAATAGGACCAGGTAATGGTGTACCTACAAAATACAATAAAACTCGAACTATTGAGATAACAAGTCGCCTTTTATCAGACTTGAAAACTTATGCCATAAGTGAGCGGCGAATGTGCCGACTTGACAAACTTCTTAGCAAAATTGAGTTCCACAAAGGCATCAATGACATAAAAAAGTCCCACTCTTTTCATGTCTCAAAGGAAAAACTCAACGCCCTGACCACAGCCCAGCGATACGAACCCTTATTTATTAGCCAACAAGGTAATCCATACGACCCAAACACAATAGGCTCTCGCTTTGGAGAAGTTCGCCGCTCAATAATTAAGTCAGGAATACAATTTGAGCATAAGTTTCATGATCTTAGATGTAGTTATGCAACCTACCGACTACATAGCCTACTTGAAGCAGGTATGGAGCCTGCGAATGCACTGAGCTTACTGATGGGGTGGATGGGACATAAGAATGAATACACGACATGGAAGTACTTGCAGTACCTTAAAAGAAAAGAATCGTTAAAAGAGAAGATATCTGTACTAGACAGCATTATGCACCAAGCATTAGAGGAAGCTAATGAGCAAGACGTTGAAATTAATAGCCCCCTGGGTTGAACATCTTTGTATTCCCATACGAAACGGGGCAAACGCACATACACTCTTAGACTTTAATCGATTCAGGTATCGTGGGGTTCCTAAAACACATGAAATAAAGCAGGGAAATGTTCAGCTATTAGACCGTGATGATATAGCACAGAGAATGTTCATCGCCATTACAGGCAAAGAAGATGCATCACCAGCGACTAAAGGCAACATATTTGTAGCCGCGAGAAGGCACTTTGCATTTTGTGATTCACAAACGCCACCACTTTCGCCGCTATCGGAAATGGCATATGTCAAAGAGTTAGAATATAACTCCATCCGTCAGCGACGAGGAGAAATAAAGGATAGTACTGAAAGCAGACTGCGCTCTGACTTATCTTCCTTATATCAGTGGCAACATCTATCAGTTAAAAATATCGAGCCTTTAAAACCACGACGTTCTAGATGCTCCCAAACAGAGCCGACTCGCGGATATAGTGATGCAGATTTGAAGCAGTTACTTCCTTTGCTAAGAAGTATTTTTAAGCAGTTGTATCAGCAATTTATTATCGATCCTGAGCTTCATATTCAAGCAAGTTCCAACGCTCAGACAATGGTATTCTCTTGGAAGGGAAAAGATTACCCCGTAGCCGGTGGCGCATCAAAAATTTTTTATGCTGCCACATTCCTCTTAAGTTATTACACATGGAGCAATAGCACCATTTTGTACAGCTTAAGACGTCCACAAACTAAAACCAATGCTATATCAAGTAATTGGTATCAAATGCCTGCATTTAAACGAAGGGCATTTAAAACTATTACTGTAGAGCTAGGGGATCATAACAAGCTAGAAATTCCTAAGTATGCAACCCAATTTTTTGACCAGTTAATGACCGCCTCAAAACTGGTCGATCCTAATCCTGATGGTTTGCTGTTACCAGCTTACAGCTACAGAAAAAGAAAAGTTCAGATGATGAGCGGATGTCTACTTAATGACTTCAAAGCTAAATGGTTAGCTAGGTACTTTCCGATGACCGATGAACAAGGAGAAATACTATGGCCTGTACCAAGACGCTTCCGCGCCACAGGCAGTCATTTAACTTTGGCACTAAAAGGTACACTGGAAGCTGCAATTCTTCTGGATAACACTCCTCAGACGGTTGCTCATGCATACTCAAGTGGAAACAAGTATGAAAACGATCTGATGAACCGAGATACAAGCCAAACTTTAGAACAGATCGTGCGTGACAGACAAAGTGTAGAGTCAGCGAAACAAAAGGTTAGAGAAGCACAAAAAGTGGAAGTACTTACCTATGAAGCATACATCCGACGAGCATCTCCTCCCACTCGTAGCGCTCACGGCAGTTATTGCAAAGAGCCGATGGGAGCAATGGCTGAGAAGTTTACATCAAGAGCACGAGCACATGGGCTCATAACTGAAAGTGAAAATCTAGCATGTGCCGATTTAATCAAATGTTGGAGCTGCGGACATCAAGTGCTTGTCGAATCGGTAACTGATTTATGGTGCGCTATTAGTTTTCGCGAATACATTGAAGAATCGGCATGCCTGCATATAGATAATGCTCATTATCAGAAAAATTTTGGCGAAGCCTTAGCAAAGATTGACCTCCGCTTAAAACAATTAAGTCCCAAAGTTGTTCAGCAAGCCAGAAGAAAATTAGCAGATGAAGGTCGTCATCCCCTGTGGATGGGTATAGATAGTGTCAATATTAGCTGAGGACAAAATGAAACCATTATTACATTTGCCAATTGAAACACCTAGTTCACTCAATCTTTACGCCCAAGATGTGGAACGATTAGTCAAAGAGCGTAACTGGGACAAATTGAACCAAGTACCTGTATGCATAGATCAACATCAAATATTAAGAGCATACTTCGGCCAAAATCGCTGGGATTGTAGCCCATATGCCTCGGATAAAGGCAGTGATAAAAACCAAAGAGAATTTGATTTCTCTTATTTAGTTGACTCGCCTAACTTGCTTCTTGAAGCAAAACTTATAGCCTATGGCTGGCTATACGAACAAGGGCATTGTTTTGGACAAAAATGCAAACTATCCACTTTGACATCTAGGTTTAATATTGGTTTAAAAAGAGCGTTAGTCAGCTTAAAAAATAACGGAGCCAATAGTTTTAGTGAATTAAACAACCATGATGTCTGGCAAAAATTTGAAATAGATTTGCAACATGAGTCATTAAGCAAACGCACCCTTGAACTCGCATTCACAGCTATTCAATCAGTTGAAAGGCTGAATTCGTGGCTACCTTTTCAGTTAATATTACCGAGCATCAACTATAGACAGTTGGCAAAAAAGCTGGCAGATCAAGAAAAATTAGAACATAAGCAATCACTTGCTATACCACAAGCATTGGTAAACGTACTGTACGGGCAAGCTGTCAGATACGTGGAAAATGCATGGCCGCATAGAGAAAAACTCGCCCAACTCGAACGTGATTTACAATCAAACTATGATATTGGCCGTGCAGCCGTAGACTATAAGCTAGCCATCGGTAGATGGAAGTGGCTTTATGATGTGGAAGGCAGGCTTAATAGCAAAAAATACGTTGAGGAAATCAACAAAGCAACTCCTCGTTCTCAATCTGAGATCATCACGCAACATCTTAGGGGAACAGGCTTACTACCCAACCATAAAGTTGACGGAAATTGGTTATTTATATGGAGAGCGAATCTTCAAGCCGCTTGTTTTATATGTTGCGGCGCATTCAGCGGAATGAGGGTCAGCGAACTGTTTGAACTCCATGAGGATAGTTTTCGCACATACACTATCAACGGACAATTATTTCACTCTGTATCAGCGGCAACACATAAGCTTGCAGCTGGTAGAAAAAAAGAAGAGTGGCTCACCAGCCCTATAGTAGAAAAAGCCATATCGCTCGCAATTTCATTGAGCGCATGTGCCCGTGAACAATTGGTAAAACTAGCAGCACATAGTAACGATCCTGGACAAGTAGATAAGCTAATGGAAACATCCAGTAACTTGTGGCTTAGCCAAGCGCAAAGGAAAAACTTACCAATTCTCATATCTCGTGCAAAATGGAATGATCGGCTGAAAAACTTCGCGAAAAGTATTGGTGCTATCGTTGATGAAAAAGCATTATCTGAATGTCGTCAGCTTAATCCAAGAAATGGGGGAGCAATAGAGGACAAAGTTAAGTTAGGAGAACCTTGGCCTTTTCTCACCCACCAATTTCGACGCACTTTTGCCTGTTTTGCCGTCCGCAATGGACTGGGCCACCCTATATCCATTAAGCAGCAGTTCAAACATATCCATGTTCGCATGAGCGAATGGTATGGCAATGGCGCAATCGAATCCCACCTACAGGATATAAAGGTAGACAGTGAGCTAATTAACTTGCTCAACGAAGTAAAACTTGAACAAACAACGGCGCACTTTGATAAATGGTTCAATGGTGATGAAAAGCTAACGGGAAGCTTTGGTAAGGCTATTGTCGCCATGCGTGACGACAAACCTGTGATCTATAGCAACTGGGATAGCTTGTATCGATTGGTTAAAGAAAAACGGTTAACTTTACATGGCACCCTACATAGCTATTGTAAAAATGGCTATGAATGTGACATGGATGGGGTAATAAATGCCGCATTCTGCGTTGATTGCCGTGGCGGAGGTAGCGTCGTGGATGATAAAAAAGCGTCGTGGTGGCAAAAGAAACATCAAGCATTAAGCAGCTATCTGAAGCAGCAATCCGATCTCAGCCATGCAGAGTATGCTCACTGTATTACACAGATTCGAGCTGCCGAGAAAGTGTTGAATGATTTTGGACTGAAATTTGAAAAATATCAGCACCCATTACAGGTTATCGATTTATGAAAAAGTCAGAAAATACTTTACTTCAACTTGAAGCCGCTCTTCAACGAATTCTGAGTGGAAAAACAAAACGAATACCAGATCACCGAAAATTGTCAGTTCGAGCTGTTGAAGAGGAGGCAGGACTTGGAAATGGAAGTTGCTATTATTACAAAGAGTTTAAGCTTAAAGTGCAATCTGAAGCAGCAACGATTAAAGCTTCATCATCCAATACGCCAATCGAATCTGATCTTGAAAAATTAAGGTTAAGGCGCAACGAAGAAAGGCGGATTAAAATTCAGTACCGTGAGCAGGTTGATGAACTTAAAGCGATAGTCGCGAAAATGGCGGCTGAGCACCACCAGTTGTCTCATGCCTTACGAAAAGCTCATCTCAAAATTACACAACTTGAGAATGAGCTAATTGAACAACAGAGAAAACAAATGGTTAGAATAAAATAACACGATATTAATCATCTAAGGCTTGTTCCCCCTCCACAGAATAAAGTTGCTTGGGATAAGCTAGTTTAAACTGTTGGAATCTCAAGAGCTGTAGTCGTTTTATAAAGAGGGGCTGAATAACTTAGAAATATATTGTTGTAGTGCTCGTGGCTATCTAACAGAAAAGTCACTCTGACGTGATCCACGTCGGCTGTTCGTGGTTACAGATGATCTTAGTTAGCTGCGACTCATTTTTTTCATTTTCACTTAATGCCAGAAGATCGATATAAACGGTTTGAACACCTATTTCATGATTGATGAGGTTGTACCTATCCCTAGCCGTATCTCCGCACTCGTCGAAGAACGCATGGAATCTCATCACCCTCAATTGCCAACTCCAGTGTATAAACCGCTCCGGAGAGCCCAAAGGATAGTTGTCAAAATTCGGGGTAAAATGATTTTCAGATAAATTGTGAGTCAACGATATCACCTATCTCTTCTAGCTGCAGTCTAGAGCATGACAAGAGCATAGATCACTGTAGGCGTATCATCCTCTCTTTACTATCATCATGTAAAAACCTAATTTATCCAGTTTTTAAGCTTAAAGTGAGTAAATTAACAATAAGAATTAATGTCATTCGGACCCATTTCCTGATATTAAGCTTAGAAATCAAAATAGCCGCATTTGCGGCTATTTTAGCGGCCTCATATGTCTAAAGGTGGGAGATTAGGCTCGTGTTTCCTTTAGCCCGCGACCATATGTTAGAACTATCATTTTCCATGTGTCAATAAGGTCAATAATTGATGCCATGACTCAAAAATAAGGCTAAGACAGGTACTATCTTCGGCTCCCGACATCGTTTAGAAACCTCGCCTAATTCTATTTTTAAGATTTCTGTGGAAATCGGCTGCGTAGCTTTTTGATGTTCTGGCTGAATCAAACACTCCTCTATTATTAACAGCCAGAGATTTTTCACCACGATATTCTTTCACGAACAACTCCAAATGGCTTTGCTGACTCATCTGAGGCCACATTTCTAAATACTCAGGTAATTGTGAATAACCAGTCCGAAAGGAAGCGATACGGGTAGCAGAAATCGTCGCTTCTCCGATCTCAAAAGGAACCCACCACGATTGAGCAGTTTCCTGTGAGATAACTGCAATCAAATGGGTCGATTTAGCAATATTCTTGGTAATTACTTCCGTAATATTCTCTGTAGACTGAGACTCAGGATCTAGCACATCCATGTATGTTGGAATTCCTGATCTTTGCAGATACTCATTGATACCAAAAGCCACATTGCGATCCGAGTGCCTATAGCTAATAAAAACTGTCATTAGAAGTGCCCCTTTAAAGCTAACTCTCTGTAATAGGCACCGAGAGCGGTAAGCCTACAACCCGTAGATTTTATTGCAGCAAAGTACATATGTTCGGCATCAACTGGTTCAACAAGGCTATGCCTGTTGCATTTTTGTAGCTGTGCAAACACTTTTCCTAGTTCAGGGTCATAGCTGGAGTGTTCTGGTTCATGTGCTGGACTCAAAGGGTAGACGTACTCTGGCTCAGGGAACCACTCTGGCAAAAGTCTTAGCGTATCAAGAGATACTAAAGGCGTATGTTCTCTCAAGGAAATAAACTGAGAAACATTCGTCTTAAACACCGGACGCTGCTCCCAAGGGCCCAAAGCATTATCAACAAAAGAATAAAGACTACCTGGTGTTACATGACCAAGAATGTTAGCAGCTCCACCATGAAGAGCTTGAAGCATCAACTTAGTAAATACGCCGTGCCCAGAAACCTCTTGAGCATACTCATTCTTCTTACACGCAGTGAGGATAGTGATTCCATCACTTATGACGCTAGCCCCCCCTTTCAATTGACGACCTTCTCCAGCTCCACCAGCCTCACAGCAGTCCAAGATTATGACTTTGTTTTTAATTTCAGTAGCATTTTCTGCCCACTGAAGAATATCACTAACTCGAACTCCATCCCGAGGACGTTTGTAATCCTGAGGAATCAACATTCCTTCATGCAAATTGTCATCAAACTGACCGTGACCAGCAAAATACAGTAGGGCCACATCACAAGAGCCAGAAAACAGCTCCTGAATAGCATCTTCCATGCTTTGGCGATCAAGGTCATTCTCAGCAGTAGTTAAAATCCGGCTATGAAAGTTTGGCGTACCAGAGGCGTGGCGTTGCAATACTGAGCCCATTTCGATTGCATCGTTGTTACAACCACTCAGACTCGATATATGGTGATAATCGTTGATACCCAAAAATAGAGCTTTTCTCATTGTCTCCTCCTTATGCCCAGCGACGAATCGCTGAAACAATACTTTCAGTAGACCAGTTACATACTTCATTAGCAGCAGCCCTGACAGGAGAAGAAATTTTGGTTGAACCAAAAGGTTTTACCGCAATAATTGGTTTACCAAGCTTTTTGGCAATTTCAATTTCTTTGTTGATCCACTTACTGTATGTCGAATAGACACCAGCCATAATGATGACTACAGAACTGGCACGAATCTTATTCTCAATAGCAGCGCTTAGCTGTGCATCAGTACGAGCTCCGACGATGGGGTTGTGAGAGGGAACAGAGTAGTTTCTGAAACTAAAAAAAGACCTATTACTCAATAAACTAACTACACTTGAGTATTGCGCCCCATAGTTCCAAGAGTGAGAGAAAAAGAGGTTATATGTTTTCACGTTACGATCCTTCTGATTCAATTATTTTTTTTAACCAGAAGATAGATCAACTGGCCACAAAAGTGATCCTACGATCGATTTCTGATTAAATCAACATATTTAACCAGAAATTCCAATAAGTTTATAAATGAATTCTTTCCCACCAGACTCAGCAACTTCCTCTACACGTTGTACGTAGCCTTTTTTGAAGATATTTTTCAACCTTGTACTGGCATTTTGGGATGAGATATCAAGCGCTTTAGAGGCTTCGCTGGTTGTAACTTTCCCTTTGGCTATCACTAAATCCAAAAGCTCTTTTTCTGACTTTGTCATATCAGGGCCTATGAACTGAGCCATACCGCCACTCCAAACCGTTACAGGTTGATCTTTTGCAGCAGCACCATAGGTCCAATTATCAATAAGGTCTTGATCATCATCTATATCGGTGAGACAAAAATACTTTTCTCCACGATAAAGGCTAGCAAGGGAAATCACACTCTCTCTGGGGAAAGATGCATCTGTAGCTATAATCCCTTTTAGAGATACAACAAACGTGCCGACTTCGACATGATTATCAACGAAGCTTTTTAATTTTTCGAAAACCTTTTTCCCCTTCACATTGCCGTTTGGATGCTCGTCTTGTGTAAAATCTAGAAGCTTTATAAGCATATTCTCGCACATCTGATTAATTAAATTTGTTTAACGAGACTATAGCACATTAGTCCAAAAAGAAATCAAAACAGATGTGAGTTCCGTTCATTTTCATGAGGTTTGTTCTGAATTCATCGCTATCGAGTACTCCATTTCGGTAACGTAGCATCAATTCATAGGTTTCTTGCCTGACCCTGACAGTAGCGTCAAACTTCGCAGCCTGTTTGGCTCCTACTTTTAATCCCAAACCTCGACCAGAATACTCCGGGTCATTTGCTCCGCTGATTCCCCCGCGAACTAGTACCTCTTTCAAAAGAAAGATATCTGAGTACGGTTTATTTTGAGAGTACTTTTCAGCAAGCTTCGGGTAGCGCTGATCCAAAACAGGTCGCAACGTACCTACAATCCCCCTCCCACTGTCAGAAAAGACTGTTTGTACCTTCTTTCTACTATTTCCTCTGCCATAGACTTGTAACGCAGCAACACCTGGAATTGGAGTATGAGAATGTTCAATGATGTTATTTATAAACTCAGAAATGAATGCAAAAGCAGAGTTTGCATGTTGCTGGCCCGCTAAATCAATAAATGACTTTTTCAGCTTAGATGGGAGATCTGTCTGTTGTGTTTTGGACTCAATAGAAACAAACTCCATCACTTTGTTGCTCTGTCCATAATGACAAGAGTAGTCTTGAAGCTCGGGGAGCACTTCGACGGAGTCATCTAGAGTTTCAAACAATCCTACACGACAAAGATAGGTGAAAGATTGAGTACACTCAGTAAAGTCCAGAGTCACTCTCTTTCCTTCTATGGCTAACTGATTGACAAGAGAAAGAATTCTTGCGATCGCACCAAGTAAAATAGCACACCCATTGAATTCAAACCTAATCGATTCAACCGAATTATTCCAAAGGTCGCAGCTTTCACAAAGTAATGACTCGAAATCTTTAGTTGTTAACCATCCTTCCTTATTCAATTTAATAACTACATCTTTACAATTGAGGAACCAGCAGCTCTCCTTGGCAAAAAACAATCCGCTATCATCATGATAGAGAAGAGAGTTGACTATCTTTTTCTCCACGCCTAATTTTTTTGCTATTTCTCGGCCCTTCATACCTGGAGTCGTAGCCAAAATGTCAACTATCTTAGCCTTCATAGTAATCCTTAAATCCAATGAACTAGTTTAGCTTTAGAATCAGATGGACTTTCCAGTGCTACAACGTTGGCTAACCCGAACAGTTTTTACTGAGGATAAGCTTATGAGTGAGACATCGGAACGGTTCCAGCATTCGTATACATCTTGATGTATAAATATAACCTGTACATATACTTAGGTCACGCATGCAATTTGCCCACATCGATAATATTGACAAGCTATAAAGTCGATCATCTTTGCCGTGTGGATGTGGACACATCCAACTCTTGCTATTGGGCACCTCAAGACAGTGGATGGGTCGATGAAAACCAAGACTTGGCTGCATTTAGTCATGCCATTGATAGAAGCTCTTCTTTGTTTATTAGGAAAGACATCTTAGATAGTCACCTATCTAAATTTGATAAATCATTGGGGGGCACGTTATGGTAGAAAACAGTTCAGTAAGGTTTTGGCAAACAATGCAAAATTAATGGAAGTGACCAGCAGGTACGCTTACACACCATGTGATGGTTGTTTAGAACTCAGAAATGAAGATACAGATATTCTAGGCTTTGAATCTAACAAAGAAAAGCATAAGAGTTCTGGAGAAGGCTTTAGGGAGGCTAAATTTATAAGAGCCTAAAATGAGTAGACCCGAAGTCACAATCAAGTAACTTCGGGTCATAGGCTTTCGCTTGATGCTGAGGAACTGGCACCGCGACATAGGCGGGAGAAGAACCATCTGCTAGCTACATTACAAACAATAGACAAACAATTTAGATTTGTCAATTGTTTTTTCAAATGAAACAAAGACTTTCGCTTCATTGTGTGCAAACATTAGCACAATGAACTTAGAACATCAAAAGAATTATGCCATTTAATTACGATTATGATGAACCTAGACGGCTCATCACACAAAGTAGACTATCTAGCTACAGTACTTCGATTGCTACAGAAAACGATGCACAGCTCTTTGGAGCATACAGTTGGAACCTTGCTGTTGTGGGTGCGTTTTACCCACTTTTACAAATCATAGAAGTGTCTTTGCGAAATGCCATTAGCAACGCTGCAAAGCTTAAAGCTGAACAAGCAGGAGTCAATGGATTTTGGTTCGACAACCTTCTTTATTGGCAGGATAGTAATGAGCAGGGCCAACCGCTCACTGCTGAACAAGTAAAAAAATTCAAAAAGAAGATTAATGCCGCAAAAGGAGCTGCAAAAAAGGCGTTAGAGGATAAAGGAGAAGTAGACCCTATACCTAACCTTGATCAGATTATCGCTCAAACTGATTTCTCTACCTGGGAATATATCTTTGATAAGCATTACTACAATGGCTCGGACAATAATTATATTTGGCCGACTGGACTTACCAAAGCCTTTAAGAAGCTTCCTAGAACGACCGAAAGTAATGCTATGTTTCATCAGCGAGATATCATTCGTAGAAGAATAGAAGAGGTTCGATCCTTCCGAAATCGAGTGTCGCATAATGAACCCGCGTGGCGGCTATCCGATGTTGAAAAAAAAGAAGATATCATAACTCTACTGACAGCTAAGCTAGATAATATGATGGAACTTCTATTTTGGATTTCACCAAAATTCCAGAGGTACGTAACGGACATAGGAATTGAAGCTAGAATCAGGCAAGTGCTGAATCTAACAGAGTTAGATAGGTATATGCATGCCTATGAGACGCTTGAAATTTCTGATATTGAGGCGTTACTCGGCCTGACACAAAAGGTAAATGAGACAAACGTTCGTAGTCACTTTAATGTTGGTGGTGAGAATGGGATATTAGTGCCTTATAACACACAGTTGATTCAATGATCTATTGATTTAGTATCAACTGAAAACTCTGGAAAGTAGTACCATTACAAGAGCAATTTTAGGCAAAATGAACTGAAAAAGTCATTTTTCTGGAAAATGCTTACGAACCTTATAACTAAAGGTTTTACAGAAAGCTTCCAGATTTCACGTGTGGCAGTATCACAGAACGATGCGTTAATTGCGCGCTAATCGCATTGCTGATTTCAGCGAATCATTTGAAAAGGTCATCTTAGGATGACCTTTTTTTGTTTGCCCATGCTTAACTCGCATTCTCCAATAACGTGCGAATAAACTCGGCTTTGATAGCACTCTCCTGCTTACCATCATGAATCAGACATAAGTCTGCACGCAGTGACTCTTTCAGCTTGATAAAACGAATCCCATGCCAATGATGCTGAGAAAACGTCGACGGCACCAACGTCACGGTATTGCTGTTTGCTACATACGCCATCAAGGTGCTTGGTTCCACCACTTGTTTGCCAATATGGGGTGAAAAGCCTTCTTGCAGACAGGCATTGATGATGAAGTTTGCCGAGGCAGAATTCGCCAAACTCATAAACGCAAACTCACACGCCTTTAAATCTTGGAGCCGCAGCAAAGATTTGCTGGCTAACTCATGTTGCTCCGACACCGCCACCACAAACACATCTTTGCCCAAAGATACCGACTGATACGGATAAATGTTGAGTGCATCAGCAAAACGCACAATGCCCACATCGATTTTCTTCTCGCTAAGGTGCTTCTTTTGCGTCTCTGGGTTAAGGTCAAAAATGTCGGCGTGATAAGTGTCATGCTCAGCATGGAAGCGCTGTAACAGACGATCAAATCCGCCCAAAAATGCGCTACTTACCACACCAACTCGCAGGATATTTCTCTGGTTCAACCCCACTTGCTGCACTTGATTGAGCGAGACATCCAAGGTCTGAAAAATCAGTTGGCATTTGGACTCCAACAATCGCCCGGCCTCCGTCAGCATGACGTTTCTTGAATCGCGCTCAAACAGTTTGACGTTAAGCACCTCTTCCAACTCTTTGATGCGATTGCTCAACGGCGAATTGGTGATATTGAGGTTCTCGGCCGCCTTAGTGAAATGCTTGGTTTGTGCGACCTCGTAAAAGTAACGCAGCATCTTCAGCGTCACGCGCTCAAATGGTTCTGACTTCATGCATTGAGTCCTAGCGAATTTCATCATCCTCTTTTTAAGGATGATAGTAGCGAATAAAGCAAAGATAACCAGCGCAGAAAGTCACACAATGGAATCAACACACAACCAGAAGGTGACTAACATGAATCACGATCCAGTAATCGGCGCGCTACAAACCATTCGCGAACGCAAACCAAACTTCCAACCTAAAGCGGCGTTTATTTTAGGCTCTGGCTTAGGCGTATTGGCAGACGAACTACAAGACAAAGTGGTCATTCCATACGAAGAGCTCGAAGGGTTTCCGGTTAGCACCGTGCAAGGCCACTCTGGTGAGTTGGTGCTTGGTACCATGGGCGGCGTAGACGTAGTGTGCATGAAAGGTCGCGGTCACTACTACGAACACGGCTCAATGAAGGTCATGACCACGCCCGTGCGCACCTTTAAAAAGCTGGGCTGTGAGTTTTTGCTCGTCACCAACGCAGCAGGCTCACTTCGCCCTGAACGCATTGATGTCGGTTCTCTGGTGGTATTTCATGATCACATTAATACCATGCCTGAATCGCCAATGATCGGTCCGAATGATGAAGAGTACGGCCCGAGGTTCTTCAGCCTCGCCAATGCGTACGACAAAGACCTGCGCGCAGAAGCGTTTGAAGTCGGAAAAGCCAATGGCATTCACCTGAATGAAGGTGTGTTTGTCTCTTACACAGGCCCCAACTTTGAGACCGCAGCCGAAATCCGCATGATGCAAATCATCGGTGGTGATGTCGTGGGCATGTCGGTCGTGCCAGAAGTGATTTCTGCGGCGCATTGCGGCTTACCCGTATTGGCAGTGTGTGCGATCACCAACATGGCAGAAGGCTTGGGAGATGTAGAATTGTCTCACGCTCAAACATTGAAGTGCGCGAATCTAGCCGAAGCCGATTTCATTCGCTTTATTAAGCGCTTTATGAAGCATCACTTCTAAAGCCGTTTCATCCCAAAAAGCAAAAGGGTCATCAAGTAACTTGATGACCCTTTTTCGTATCACTTTTTCTAACGTTCGGGGGTATTTCGGAGCCGTTTGTGCGTTTTACTTAACTGCGCGAACCAATTCAGCAATGCCTTCCCAATCGCCGTTGTCCATCATTGCGGTTGGCACCATCCAAGTACCGCCACAAGCTACAACCGATTTCAGCGCTAGGTAATCTTCCACGTTGGATGGGCTCACGCCACCTGTTGGCATGAATTCCACTGGGTAAACCGCCGTGAGTGCTTTCAGCATGTTTACGCCGCCTGATGGCTCAGCAGGGAAGAACTTCAACGTACGCAGACCCATTTCCATCGCTTGCTCAACCAAGCTTGGGTTGTTTACACCCGGTACGATAGTCACACCACGTTGCTGACAGTATTTCACTGTGGTTGGGTTGAAGCCTGGGCTAACGATAAAGTCCACGCCCGCTTCGATCGCGATATCCACTTGTTCTGTGGTCAGAACGGTGCCCGCGCCAATCAACAGTTCTGGGTACGCTTCACGCATGATGCGAATCGATTCCGCCGCCGCTTCGGTGCGGAATGTCACTTCCGCACATGGTAAACCGTTTTCTACCAACACTTTTGCCAGTGGCAGAGCGTGTGCTACGTCGTTGATTGCGATAACTGGGACGATTTTGATATCTCTTAATCGTTGTTCAAGTGTTGTCATGGGGAACCTCTAAAGAATAAAGCTTAATGTTGCGACGATAATAAACGCGATACCGCCAAGTAACGTTTCCATTACCGTCCAAGTTTTTAATGTGGTTTTCTCATCCATCTCAAGCAGACGAGATACCAACCAGAAACCAGAGTCATTGAAGTGAGACAGTACCGTTGCACCACCCGCAATCGCGATTACGATAAAGCAAAGGTCTAGTTCACTCAAACCTGTTGATGCAGCCACAACTGGCGCGATAAGAGCTGCCGTAGTGGTTAGCGCTACCGTTGCCGAGCCTTGAGCAACACGCAGACAGGTTGAAATAACAAACGCCGCCACAATCACAGGCATACCTGTATCTGTAAGAACGTCAGCCAGTGCATCACCGATGCCGCTTGAGCGCAGTACGCCGCCAAACATGCCACCTGCACCCGTTACTAGGATAACACCACAGATAGGAGCCAATGACTCACCACACAATTTTTCTAGTTTTGCCATGCCGTAGTCTTTGGCAAACACAGCCAGACAGACAATCAAAGTAATCAGCAACGCGACTGGAGTTTTACCTAGCATACGTAGGAACTCAACCAGTGCCGTTTTGCCATCAATCACACCCGCAACCGCCAGTGTGTTCAGTACCGTATCCAAACAGATTAGCAGGACTGGCAGCACAAGGATGGTCATAACCGTGCCAAATTTTGGTGCGTTGCGCTCATCCACCATCGCTTCGCCATTAAAGAAGGCTTTAGATAGTGGGATATCGAATTTTTTTCCCGCGTACAAACCAAATAGGTAAGCGCCAAGGTACCAAGTTGGAATAGCCACCAGAATACCCACCACCAATAACAGACCGATGTTTGCACCAAGGAATTCTGCCGCTGCAACCGGACCTGGGTGTGGTGGAACAAACGCGTGCATAACCGCAAAAGCACCAGCTGCAGGCAACGCGTATTTAATTGGTGAGCCACCAAAACGAGCCGCCACACTTAGGATGATTGGCATCATCACTACAAGGCCAGCATCGAAGAAGATTGGGAAGCCAAACAGTAATGAAGCGACGCCCAAAGCAAATGGTGCGCGCTCTTTACCAAAGCGACCAATCAAAGTGTCTGCCAGCACTTTCGCACCGCCAGTCACTTCAAGAATTTTACCGATCATCGCACCAAGACCAACCAGCAATGCCACGGAAGCCAGTGTGCCGCCGAACCCACCCATCATGGTCGATACGACTTTCTCAGAAGGAACGCCAGTGGCGATTGCTGTGCCTAAACTCACCATAGTAAGGGAAGCAAAAGCATGGACTTTCAGTTTAATGATCAGAACGAGTAACGCTGCAATGGCAAGGCCTGCAATCGTCAGTAGGAACGTAGGATCTGGGGCTTGGGTTAATTGCTCCATAGGTTCACCTTTAAGAATTATTGTTTGTGTTATGGTTCACATTTATTTCAGTTACCGGTAACATGTTACCGATAACATGAATAAGATAAACCCATAT
This sequence comes from Vibrio sp. 2134-1, assembly GCF_033339495.1. NCBI lineage: Bacteria > Pseudomonadati > Pseudomonadota > Gammaproteobacteria > Vibrionales > Vibrionaceae > Vibrio > Vibrio sp. 2134-1. The sequence continues at coordinate 26,753 of NZ_JAWOUS010000007.1, read as the reverse complement.
TTTAAAGTGAATTCAAAAATTGAGATCACGCGCAAATTTGATTATGAGGATAAGTTATGGCTGGTAGTAGTGTCATCGTTATGGGCGTTTGTGCTAGTGGTAAAAGCACAATTGGTGAGCATCTAGCGAAAAAGCTAGGGCGTAAATTCATTGATGGTGATGATCTTCATCCACGAGCGAACATTCAGAAAATGGCGTCGGGCCAGCCTCTGAACGATGATGATCGCAAGCCATGGCTAGAACGCATTCGTGATGCGGCGTACAGCCTAGAAAGCAAAAACGAACACGGCATTATTGTCTGTTCAGCACTGAAAAAGATTTACCGCGATCAGATCCGCGAAGGCAACAACAACGTGACCTTCCTGTTCCTTGATGGCGATAGGGAGTTGATCCTTAATCGCATGCGTATGCGCAAAGGCCACTTCATGAAAGAAAACATGGTGAAGAGCCAATTCGAGACACTAGAGCGCCCAGACAACGAGCCTCAAACTCTGATCGTCAGTATCGACGGAGACATCAGCGACGTGGTGGAACGCTCTGCCGCTGAGCTAATCAAAATGCAAGCGATCGAGGTGGCGTAATGACTCACTCTGTTGTTCTTGAGGTCACACAACGTTTGACCGAGCGCAGCCGTGAAGCGCGCGCTGCCTTTCTTACTCGCACCGAAGTGCAAGCCGAAGCGGGCAAAGGCCGCGTTGGTTTATCTTGTGGTAACTTAGCCCATGCAGTCGCCGCTTCTTGCTCTTCTGAAAAGAAAAATATTCTCGATTTTACTCATGCCAATGTCGCGCTGATCAGCGCCTACAACGACATGTTGAGCGCCCACCAGCCGTACCAAGATTACCCAGTGCAAATCAAACAAGTGCTGGCGGACTACGGCCATACGGCGCAAGTCGCAGGTTGTGTGCCAGCGATGTGCGATGGGGTGACTCAAGGTCAAGCAGGCATGGATATGTCGCTGTTTTCACGTGACTTAATTGCGCAATCAACGGCGTTGTCTTTGAGTCACAATGTCTTTGATGCCACATTACTGCTTGGCATATGTGACAAAATCGCACCGGGGCAACTGATGGGCGCGCTGTCTTACGCACACTTACCAACGGCGTTTGTGCCTGCGGGTCTGATGGCAACAGGCATCAGCAACGAAGAGAAAGTCGACGTGCGCCAAAAATACGCAGCGGGAGAAGTCGGCAAAGACGCTCTGCTGGATATGGAGTGTCGCGCTTACCACTCTGCGGGGACGTGTACGTTTTACGGCACCGCCAACACCAACCAGTTGGTGTTCGAAGCCATGGGCTTGATGCTGCCAGGTTCGGCATTCATTCATCCCCATACCCAACTGCGTAAAGCGTTAACCGATCACGCGGCTCTGAAAATCGCCTCAATGACGGCGGGTTCTGCACACTTCCGTCCGCTGGCCGAGGTGGTCACAGAAAAGAGCTTGGTCAACGGCATCATCGCTCTACTTGCATCTGGCGGCAGCACCAATCACACCATTCATATGATCGCCGTGGCGCGTGCTGCTGGCATCTTGCTCACCTGGCAAGACATCAGCGATCTGTCGGATGTGGTTCCTTTATTAGCGCGCGTTTACCCGAACGGCCCAGCCGATATGAACGCGTTCCAAGACGCGGGGGGCGTGCCCGCGTTATTGCACCGCTTGAACCAATCCGAGCTTTTGCATCGCGATGTGAAACCCGTGTTTGGTGAATTTGAAGACCAAATGACGCTGCCGAGCCTTGTCGATGGCCAACTGACCTGGACATCGTGCCAAGGCAGCCAAGACGGTGACGTGATCGCCAAACCAGACGCCACTTTCCAAAACACTGGCGGCACTCGCGTACTGACTGGCAACCTGGGCAAAGCCGTGGTGAAAGTGTCTGCGGTAAAAGAAGAGCAACGCGTAATAGTGGCACCTGCGATCGTATTCCAATGCCAACACGAAGTGGAGGCCGCGTACAAACGTGGCGAGCTGAACAAAGACTGCATCGTTGTGGTCACACACAACGGCCCAGCGGCAAACGGCATGCCTGAACTGCACAAACTGATGCCCATTTTAGGTAACGTGCAAAAAGCGGGCTTTAAAGTGGCGCTGGTTACTGACGGTCGTTTATCTGGTGCATCCGGTAAAATTCCGTCTGCGATTCATGTTTCTCCAGAAGCCATTCGTGGTGGCGCGATTGGTTTGGTGCGCAACGGTGATTTGATTCGTCTGGATTGCCAAACGGGCGAACTGAACAACTTAAGCGATACCACTGGACGCGAGTTGATTCATTTCGATACCGAATCGACCCAACAAACATGGGGACGAGGCTTGTTTAGCGTGATCCGCCAAAACGTATCGAGTGCAGAAGAAGGCGCAAGCTTTATTGTTTAAGGCGAGAAGAAAGACCTCGTCATTCCGACGAGACTAAGCAAGATCAGGAATCTACTATCAACGTACTGTGAAGTCAGAGAAAACACCTCTGCCACAGCACTTTTTGTTGGTAGATTCTGAATCACACTCGTCCCTCGCTTTTCAGAATGACGAGCTTTAGGATTGGCCTCTATTCTTTCTAAAAAACGAATGAATCCGTCATTCCGACGAGCCTAGGCGAGATCAGGAATCTAATAGCAAAATGCTGTGAAGCCAGAGAAAACCCCTCTTCCACAGCACTTTTTGTTGGTAGATTCTGAATCACGCTCGTCTCTTGCTGTTCAAAATGACGAACTTTAGGATTGGCCTCTGTTCTTTTTAAAAATGAATGAGTCCGTCATTCCGACGAGCCTAGGCGAGATCAGGAATCTAATATCAAGGTGCTGTGAAGCCAGAGAAAACCCCTCTGCCACAGCACTTTTTGTTGGTAGATTCTGAATCACGCTCGTCCCTCACTGTTCAGAATGACGAGCTTTGGGATTGGCCACTGCTCTTTCTAAAAAACGAATGAATCCGTCATTCCGACGAGCCTAGGCGAGATCAGGAATCTAATAGCAAAATGTTGTGAAGCCAGAGAAAACTCCTCTGCCACAGCACTTTTTGTTGGTACGACCGTCCCTCGCAGTTCAGAATGACGAACTTTAGGATTGGCCTCTGTTCTTTCTAAAAAACGAATGAATCCGTCATTCCGACGAGCCTAGGCGAGATCAGGAATCTACTATCAACGTGCTGTGAAGCCAGAGAAAACCCCTCTTCCACAGCACTTTTTTGTTGGTAGATTCTGAATCACGACCGTCCCTCGCAGTTCAGAATGGCAAGCTTTAGGATTGGCCTCGGTTCTTTTTAAACGAATGAATCCGTCATTCCGACGAGCCTAAGCGAGATCAGGAACCTTGCTCGTCTCTTGCTGCTCAGAATGACGATATCTAGCATTCAGTAAATTACATCAAGCGGTCTTCATCACTACGACGGCAGCAATCACCACAAAGATACCAAACCAGCCGATTGGCTTGAGTTTCTGCTTAAACAGCAAGGCTCCACCCACTGCGGTACCCAAGATACCGATCGCACCCCAAGAGGCATAAGCAATGGCTAAGTCTATCTCTTTCACCGCTTGTGCCAACAGCGTGAATGCTGTCAGTACCAACACAATCGCCGCAATGCCCCAGCCTTTATATTTAAAACCTTTTGAGCGTGTCAGCGCCATATTGGCCATGATATCGACCAAGGCAGCCATCACGACAAATCCAAATGACATCGTAAAAAATTGACTCATGATTCGCACCTTGTACTAGTAGAAAATGAACGTTCTTTTGCCAGTTTATCGGCGTTTTTCTTAGCGTTAGGTTGACCGTGTGATTCCCCTAAGGTCACACACACAATGCCGACAACGGCTAACATCAAACCAAACAATTCTTGATAGTTTAAGTTGGCATCAAAGGCGATGATCGACACCACGGTGATCAACGAGATACCTAACCCTTCCCAAACAGCGTATGCCACACCTATCGATATTTTCTTCGCGGCAAACGCGAGAAAGTAGTAAGAGATTGCGATCAGCACATACATTACGATGTAGCCCCACCACCCGTGCCCTTGTCCGATAAGAGACATAGTGCTGGTGCCAGCCACTTCGGCAACGATGGCGAGCAATAAAAATAGACGTGCAACTAGCATGATTAATCCTCCATCAGAAATTAAAAAAATGCATAACGGAGAATGGTGAATGTCGCGTACCTGTATCGACATTCAAAAAGTTAAAAAGATAAAAATGAGCCACTTCTCCTGACTATTTGAGATAAGATTAGCGCTGGGTAGGAAAAAGAGACAGGTAATTGAGATATTCATTTTTGAATATCTTAAGAAATAAGTTATCTATGTAATCACACAACATTGATAAGGTTAAAGCATCTGCTCTCTCATTCAGCTGATGCCATCAGGTGACGTCACTGCGTAAAAATCAGCGGCGTATTGAGGGTTTGTCGCACCACTTTATGTAGGTGTCTGTGCAAAGGATGGTTGCGGTTGGTTTGAAGGAAACCGCCAGAGACCACAAACTGACTGAACTCACGATTAACGGGTGGCATTGCGTAAGAGGCGAGTTCTGGCATCAACAATGCCGAGCTTTGACTGGCATACATAATCGCGTCGGTTTCTTGCAACATTTGGCAAGCCAAACGCAAATTATAGGACTTCAGTAACACTACTGGCTCATAACCCATGCGTCGATACTCGGACTCCACGGTACAAAGCGGTTTATATGACGCGGGCGCAGGCAAAGAGACAAGTGGTAGTTTGGACACCGTGTCCCAATCATTGCTGACTTTCGACAACGTTGGGTGATTTTTGCGCGCCAAAATCACCCGTTTTTCAACGAATAACGGGCGCATGTAAATGTCTTTCGACAGCTCGGTCTCTTGGTCAAGAATGCAGTAATCGTGCTCGCCTTCTAACATTTCATCGTGCGAGTAAGTATTCCAGCTGGAAAAAGCAAAGTGCGCTTTGGGAAAGGCTCGATGACAACCAGTGAGCAGTCGCTGCCCTTGTTCATCCATCAAATAAGGGTCAGTTACAATCGCAATCTGCCCTTGGTATTGCAGTGGGTCGAACACTTCAAATTCTTGCACCACTTTTTCCAGTGGCGCAACCATATTGTCGAACTCGGCGGCGAGACGAATCGCCATGGGTGATGGCTCTACCCCATGTGCTTTACGCACAAAAAGCGGGTCATCAAACACTTGCTTCAACTTCATCACGCCGCGGCTGGCGCTCGGTTGAGAAATGCCAAGCTGCATTGCGGCCAGCTTGATGCTGCGGTTTTCCACCACGGCTTTTAATAAACGCATTAAGTTGAGATCCAATGCATCCAGCTGATGTGCCATACCCTAACCTACCAATACCATTGATGAGCGAATACAAAGAGCAGTTAACAATTAGTTAAACACTCTCTCCCGACGTGATCTGATACCCCATATCGAAGACTTTTTCTTCTTGCGTTTCGCCTTTCAGGCGCGCAATTAATAGTTCTGCGCTCTTTACACCAATTTGGAAACGCGGCGTATCAACGCTGGTCAGTTTCGGACTGATGGTTTGACCGATATCCAGCGCGTTATAGCCCGCCACTGCCAATTGCTGTGGAACTTGAATGCCACGTTGCTGCGCACTCAGCATGGTGCCAATTGCGATGTCATCGTTGGTACAGAACACCCCATCGAGCGTTGGGTGCGTTTCCAGTGCGCGTTCAAGCAAATCATGTGCTAAAGAAAAACTAGAATGATCACCAGTTAATACATGTTTGGGTTCTAGCCCTGCTTCTGTCATCGCGCGATCGTAACCTTGCATCCGCAATTTGGTTCGCGTATCCAGACGCGCGCCAAAATAGACGATTGTACGCTTCCCCGTATCTAGCATCTGCTTAACCACGGTGTACGACGCATCTTCATGATCGAGTCCAACCGCCATATCAATCGGCTCCGATGGCAGTTCCATGGTTTCGACCACCGGAATGCCCGCATTTTTGATCATCTGTAATGTACGCGGCGTGTGATGGCTTTCAGTTAGAATAAGCCCATCGACTTGATAAGAGAGTAATGACGCGATCTTGCGCTCTTCTTCAAGCTCATCGTAGCTAAAATGCGCTAAAAGCGTCTCATAGCCATTGGCTTTGGTCACCATCTCTATGCCCTGAACAAAGGAAGCAAAAATTTGGTTGGACAAAGACGGCAGTAAAATACCAATGGCTTTACTGGAGGACTTTGACAACATCGCCGGTGCACGGTTTTCGATGTAACCCATCTCTTCAATCGCAGTCGCAATCTTGGCCCGAGTCTTTTCTGCCACCGATTCAGGGTTACGCATATAGCGTGAAACGGTCATCTTCGTGACGCCAACCTGGTCTGCGACATCCTGCAATGTCGTACGAGTTTTCTTATTCTGTTGAGCCATAAATATGTGATTTATCAGTAATGTTACAAGTAACATTATGACGAATAGACTCTCTGCCGACAAGCTCAGTGAAAATAATTCGCATAATGAGATGAATATCAGTGGTAGAGCGTGTTAGCAAACGCATCACAAAGAAACGCCACTCAAATAGCGATAATATTTGAGACCGCAAAAAAGCCCCGAACTCGGGGCTTTCTTCTATATTTTGACCACAATATCTGAGTCGTTATTTCACGCACACCACGTTCAATAATGAGGTCCCGGTGAGCTGATTGGGCTCACGATCGGCGAACAAACCTTTCTTATCTTTGCCCCAATACGGCAGTTGCAGTGGCCATTGATTTTTTTCCATCACCCCAGACGCCCTCAGCGCTTTAAACTCTGCAGGGTTAGCTAAGTTCATACCCAGTTGCTGACATACTTTGTGCGAGTTTTCGTAGTTGAGGCGGTTCCACGGCTTACCATGTTCCATGTAAAACTGATTATGGTGATCGAGTAAATATGGGACCACGTACGTTTTGCCCTGTACTGAAGTTCTCAACCGAACTTCAATGTCATCATTTCCAGTGACAATTGGCTTCGCTTTGGTCTTAGCAACAGGCGTAGACGAAGAGCTATCACGCGAACTTTTTGCCTTGGTATCTGGCTTCTCTGCCCGCGCTTTAAAGGCGTCGGTATCAGCTCGCACAGCAGGAACTGGCGCGGGTTTCGGGGTCACCGTCGGTGTTGGCTTAACCGAAGATGCGGCTGATTTCGACGATACAGTAGATTTAGGTGTAGGTGGTGTTACTGGTTGTTTCGTCCCTTTCCCAACCACTCGGATGAACGCCTCTTTGTAATTCGACAAGGTTTTGACTCCTCGTAAGTCATCCCTCGCATCAGACAGATCTTTGTAAGGCCCAATCAAACAGCGATAGCCTTTGGATTCAGGCTTCATCCATACGTCAGTCGTGATTTTACTATAGAGAGGCTTAGCTTTCGCGAGTGACATTGGCTTTGGTAGTAATCCGCATTGAATCCAGTAGAGGTAGTTGCCTCCTTGCGGCACTTTCTTTCCCCATACTCCGTTACCAATTGGGCATGTTTTCTCAAGCATCGGTAATTCTTTCTCGCTGGCTTGAGTGGCTTGGCAAAGGAACTCCTCCGCCTCAACTGGATTAGAAAACTGGGCGCATACCAGCAACAAACCCAAAGCCAGGCTTGCTTGAAAGATACGAGATGGGTGTTGTGCCTTCTTCATTTCCATACACTTCACTCTAAATTAGTGGGTAAGGTCATTATGGCGGCAAAGCGCCAAAAAAATGTGAACAAAGAATAACTAGCAAAAAAAGAGCCGGAATTTGCATCCGGCTCTCAGTTTAGGAAGGAATTAAGTGAATTTACAACGCTTGGTGGGAAAATTCTTATCCTTTGTACAGTTTCGGGTTGAATACATCACGTAGCCAGTCGCCCAACAGGTTGATAACCAAAACCAATGTTACTAGCACGATGCCAGGGAAAGCAGTAATCCACCATGCACCAGAGAAGATGTAGTTAAAGCCGATGCTGATTAGCGCACCCAGTGACGGCTGATCGACTGGCAGACCCAAACCTAGGAATGACAGTGCCGCTTCCGACATGATCGCGTTCGCTACCTGTACCGTCGAGATAACCAAGATTGGCGATAGACAGTTCGGCAGAATGTGACGGAACATGATGCGTGGCGCTTTAAAGCCCATCACACGCGCCGCTTCGACGTATTCTTTCTTCTTCTCTGCCAATACCGAGGCACGAATAGTCCGTGCGTATTGCGGCCATTCAGCCACACCGATGATCACCACCAGCATCACCACTGCGTATTGGCTGTAAAAATCGCTGCCAAAGCTGGCTTTGAAAATGGCCGATACGATGATCGCCACCATCATGGTTGAGAACGATAGTTGAACATCCGCAAAGCGCATCAAGAAGCTATCGATACGACCACCGAAGTAACCCGCCGACAAACCAATGATGATACCCAGAATCAACTGAAGACCGACGGCTAAAAAGCCGATCGTCAAAGACAAACGAGAACCGTAAAGAATGGTCGATAAAATATCGCGACCTTGCTCGTCAGTACCCAACACAAAGCGCTCATCGCCATCTTCCATCCACGAAGGTGGCAACTCAGAATCCATGATGTCGATAGACGTCAGATCGTACGGGTCTGTTGGCGCAAGAATCGGTGCAGCCAATGCCAATACTAAGAACATCATAAAGACGGTAAAACTCGCCATCGCCACTTTGTCGCGTTTGAAGTAATACAGAAAATCTGACTCTTTGAAGCGCTGCCACGTTGATGGAGCAGGAGCTGGTGTTAAATTTGATTGGCTCATGATTAAGCTCCTTTTCCAGTTAGGTTCACAGTTGGGTTGATGATGCCGTACAGCAAGTCAACGATGGTATTGGTTACCACGAAGATCAGACCAACAAAGATAACGTAGGCAGTGATCAGCGGTGTATCTACACGGTTGATTGCCTCTAGGAAAAGGAAGCCAGTGCCCGGCCATTGGAACACGGTTTCAGTAAGAATGGTGTAGGCCACCATGGTACCAATCTGCACGCCACCTACCGTCAATACTGGTAGCATGGTGTTCTTAAGTGCATGTTGGTAATAAATCTTTTGTAAGTTCAAACCTTTTGCTTTGGCGAACTTAATGTATTCCGAACTCAGAACTTCCAGCATTTCTGAACGTACCAAACGGATGAACAACGGCAGCATGATAGACGCTAGCGCAATACAAGGTAGGATGAGGTGCTTGATACCATCAATGGTAAAGAAGCCAGATTCCCAACCGAGTACGTTAGCAGTTTCACCCCGCCCGTAGGAAGGCAGCCAACCGAGTTCTATGGAGAAGACATACATCAGCATGATTGCGGTTAAGAACACCGGAATCGAGATACCGACACTGCTCATCGCCATGACAAATTTGGTAAAAACACTCTTAGGATGAATCGCAGAGTACACCCCAAGCGGAATAGAGAAAACAATGATGATAAGCGTCGCGCCAAACACGAGCTCTAATGTAGCTACCAGCTTGTCGAGAATCACCTCAACCGCAGGTCGCTTGAAAAAATATGAGGTACCCAAATCACCTTGCAGTGCATTACCCACAAAGCGCGTGTACTTTGTGATAAAGGGATCGTTCAGGCCCAAGTCGTCGCGTAGCGCTTGACGCTCCGATTCCGAAACCGACTGACCTACAAGCTCACGCAGCGGATCACCCAGGTTGTCCTGAATGGCAAACGCCACCAAACTGATCACAAACATCACTATCAGTGCCTGAAACAGGCGCTTGACCAGAAACGAAAACATTCCTTGCCCCTTAACTATCCATAGATCTCTAAATTAGAGAGAAAATTCAGTCTAAATAACCAACTCAATCCGACTGAAACAAAACTGAGTCGAGTGCTTTAAGTTGAGGAGGGAAATCCATCCCTCCTCAAAGTCGACTAACCGTGATTATTCAACCACTAGGTCACCGAAGTAAGGCATTACCATTGGGTTAACGATGTCTGCCGCTTTCACGTTAGACTTCGCGCCCCATGCTTCACTTTGCCAGTGTAGCGGTACGAATGCTGCGTCGTTGTATAGTGTCGCTTCTACGCCCTTCAGCATTTCTGCACGTTTCGCAGGATCCGTCTCTACGTTCGCAGCTTCAACCACTTTGTCCATTTCTGGGTTTGAGTAGTAACCACAGTTGTACTGACCACGACCGGTTTCTTCGTTACGAGTCATAGTTAGGAACTCGTTGAAGTTCGCTGAGTCTTCTGTATCTGAGTGCCAACCGATCATCAGCATGTCTGCCGCACACTTGTCGAACTCAGGCCAGTACTGCGCTTTTGGCATGGTCTTCAGATCAACCTTGATACCGATCTTAGACAACATTGCCGCTGCCGCTTGTGCTACTTTCGCATCATTCACGTAACGGTTGTTTGGTGCGATCATCGTTAGCGTCAGGCCGTTTTCGTAACCCGCTTCTTTCATCAGTTCTTTCGCTTTCTTCAAATCGTAGCGAGGAACCAGTTTGTCATCGTGACCTACGTAACCAGCCGGGCTTTGCTGACCAGCGGCCGTTGCGAAGCCTTTCATGATTTTCTTCACGATACCTTCGTTATTGATTGCGTGAACAATCGCTTGGCGAACGCGAACGTCTTTCAATGCTTCGTTGCTGTTTTGGTTTAGTTGGAACGTGATGATACGAGTACCAGGTAGCGTAACTAGGTCGATGCCGTCAGCATCTTCAACGCGTTTGTGGTCGTTTGGCGCTACAGGGTGAATCATGTCAACACCGCCAGAAAGCAGCGCTGCTACACGAGTCGCGTCTTCTTTGATTGGAACAAGTGTTAGCTTATCAACGTTACCTTTCGACTCTTTGTCCCAGTAATCTTTAAAGCGTTCAAATTCCACTTTTACGCCCTGCTCACGTGATGTCACGATGAACGGACCCGTGCCAGAAACGTTAGTCGATGCGAATGAGTTACCGTGCTTCACTAGTTCAGACTTGTCTTTGCCGTCTGCGGTTTTACCCGTGTAGAACTTGCTGTCCATAGGGAAAATGTACGTTGCGGTTTGCAACACTAGTGGGTAAGGACCTTTAGTTACAAGATCGAACGTGTTGCCGTCAACTTTGACGATTTTTTCGTACGGGTCGAAGATGTTTTTAAAGTCAGGAGAGCTTTGTAAACGCTGGAACGTCCACACGACGTCGTCAGCCGTTAGAGTATTGCCAGAATGGAATTTCACACCTTCACGCAGTTTGAAACGAACAGTCGTATCGTTAATACGTTCCCAGCTTTCTGCTAGGCGAGGCTCGAAATCCATTTTTTGAGTAAAGCGAACCAACGGATCAAATACCATGTGTGACATTTGCAGTGTGCCACCTGATAGCTGCTCATGTGGGTCAAGCGATACTGGGTCAGCTGCATAGCCAACTTTGATATCTGCTGCCATTGCGTTAAAGCTTAGGCCCGCAGCCATTAGCGCCACTGCTAATTTGCTTTTCATGGTTTTCATTTGCATAACTCCTTCATGCGGGGATACGGATCCCTTGTTGTTGTGTTTGCGTCTTTGTTATGACTAAAGGTTAGCCAAGCGAATTGCTTGGTTTATGCCGTTTCGATCTCTTCTCGCAAGCCAGTAAACTCCGGCATCAGAGAAATCAATTTTTTGCTGTATTCGTGTTGAGGTGCCGTGAATAACTGTTCTGTTGGTGCCACTTCTAAAAGTGTACCCATTTGCATCACACCTACTCGGTCACACATCTGACGAATAACAGGTAAATCGTGGCTGATAAACAACATAGTCAAGTTCAGCTCACTTTGCAGATCTTTCAGCAAGTTTAGAATTTGTGCCTGTACCGATACGTCCAGTGCTGAGGTCGGTTCATCACAAATCAAAAGTCGAGGACGAGTCGCCAACGCACGCGCAATAGAAATACGCTGACGCTGACCACCGGAGAATTCATGAGGATACTTAAGCCCAGCCATTCGACCCAAACCAACATGATCGAGAAGGTCATTCACTATTTGGCGAGTTTCCGACTCGTTTTTCGTCAGTTTATGAAAACGGATTGGCTCAGCAATAATATCGAATACCTTCATACGAGGGTTCATTGAGGTATACGGGTTTTGGAACACCATCTGCATTTGACGACGCATTGGGCGGCGCTCTTTCTCAGAGGTTAAAGCGGTCAGGTCAATGCCCTCGAATTTCACCTGACCAGAGTTAGGTTGGTATAAACCAGCAATCACACGTGCAATGGTCGATTTACCTGAACCAGACTCGCCCACCAAACCAAAGGTTTCTCCTTCGTGCACTTCAAAACTCACATTATTAGATGCTTGCACGTATTCTCGGCGGCTCTCGAACAAAGAGTCTTTGGTCACAAAGCGAAGATTGACGTTCTTCACGTCCAAAAGCGGGCCAGTGTACTCACGCTCATCTTGGCTTTGTCCTAACCAGTGGTTCTTGATATCGAGTGGCTCCATTTCCGCTGCTTCTTCGATATAGCTTACTAACGGGAAACGATCTAGCTTTCTGTCTGAACGTGGTACCGCTGAAATTAGACTGCGAGTGTAAGAGTGATCAGGATCGCCCAATACTTTGGCTGTTGGTCCAAACTCCACCAAGTCACCACGATACATTACCGCCACGCGATCGGTGACGTTGGAGACGACACCCATATCGTGAGTAACCAACATACAGCCGACATTGTTCTTGATACACAGCTCGCGGATCAAGTTGAGGATTTGGTCTTGGATAGAAACGTCTAACGCCGTAGTTGGTTCGTCCGCAATGATGAGATCAGGCTCACCAGCCAAAGCAATGGCAATGACAACACGCTGACGCATACCACCAGAGAATTGGTGCGGGTACTGTTTTAAGCGGTTTTCTGGTTGCGGAATACCAACCTGCTGCATAAGAGAAAGCGCGCGCTGATACGCCTCTTCATCAGAGACCTTCATGTTGGCGTGGATCGTCTCTTTCAGCTGTTGCTCAACAGTAAAAAGTGGATTGAGCGAGGTCATCGGATCTTGGAAAATAAAACCTATTTTCGAGCCGCGAACCTTACGCATCGCTTCTGGTGATAGGCCAGAAATTTTTTCTCCATCCAAGAAAACATCGCCGCTAGCAACGCGACCTGGAGGGCTAAGCAAATCAATAACGGCGTTACCAACGGTGGATTTACCCGCACCTGATTCGCCAACAACACCCACGATTTCACCACGTTCAATATGAAAAGAAAGTGACTTCACGGCAGCGTGAACGCCGTGTCGGGATGGGTATTCAATACGAAGGTTTTTCACTTCTAATAGTGACATTTCAGACCTCTACTGCCTTGTCTGTGGTATCGAATCATGCCAAAGGCACCATTCATCACCTGAATGAATCCGTTCAAATTCAGAATAATACTCTGAAATCTTAATGCGGAAATAATTTGGCAAAAATCACACAAAAAAGCAACAATTAAAGTATATTCCGCCGAAAAAACATTAAATAAACGCACAATTAGCGAATAAAAATGCATTAACAAGTATTTAACCATTTTCATATCACACTATTTTTGTGCGTCATGCACCAATAAAACTAGAAAAATGCTCTAAAAGTAAACATGAGCTAAACAAGATCATTAACCATATTATTCATGTGCATTTATTAACATTTAACAAACAATATCATATGCAAAAAGTGTTTTTTCAACATAAAAAACTATTAATAAAATAGTCGGCAAATACAAAAAGCCAAACTTAGGAAGAGAAAGGATAGGTCAAAACGTGAACAAAACAGCAAAACCACACAAATCCTGCTCCAACGCAGATTATGCGCCACTTAAGCGGTTTATTGACTAAGCAAAGGAAAGTACCGCTATCCTCATTCGTACGTCATAAGAAAACTCGCCGGTTTTAACCCTTTACGACATAATTGAGAGTGGGATAATAGATGAACAGTGTCTAAGCCAAGCCGTAAATAAAAGGAGCCCCTGTGCTTAAAGCGATTTTTTTTGATATGGACGAGACTTTATGTGCAACGTCACAAGCCGATAAAGTTGCAGGACAAGCGTTTACAACTTGGATTCATAAAACCTACCCACAAGTTACCGATCCAAAAGCGTTTTTGCAGCGCTACTTACAGGGTGTATACAAAAAGCTGAATGCTGAGTTCCCTCACCTTGTGGCTCTGCTACCCGATGAAAATGCCTTCCGTTGTGGCCTGATCCAAAACATCTTGGCGGAGCACGGCGTCAACATTACTGCAAAAGAGGCTCAACAAGCTCAAGACTACTTTGACTCTGCACGTATGGGTGCGTTCACTTTCTTCCCTGGTGTAAAAGAAATGCTCAGCGACCTTCGTCAACATTACAAACTCGTCGTGATCACTAACGGCCCGATTTTTTCTCAACACCCTAAATTAAACGCGACACAAATGAGCAACTGGGTGGACCATGTTATTGTGGGAGGAGAAGAGCCAGAAGAGAAACCTGCTACAAGTATTTTCCAAAAAGCGCTCAACTTGGTCGAAGTAAAACCAGAAGAGGCTATACACGTGGGCGACTCTTTACCTGCTGACATTGCTGGCGCTAACAATATGGGCATTTTGAGTGTGTGGGTGAATGCGACAGGCGCAAGTAACTCAACGGATATAACGCCAAGTTTTGAAATCCAAAAAACGGTAGAAGTGAAAGAAATCCTTAAAACACTCGCCCAATAAAAGCAGCGGATTAGAAAAATACAAAACCCCAGACACTGCTCTGGGGTTTATTTTGTCAGCTCGAAAAGCATTTAGATCATAGGTGGTCAAAAGCCCCTAGAGCTGTACACTTTTGGGGAAAATTGAAATGGAATGCCGATTCTTTTCAGGAGAGATGTAAAAAAGCCCCAGTCTTTCGACTGAGGCTTTAAATAGTGGTCGGTGAAGAGGGATTCGAACCCCCGACCCTCTGGTCCCAAACCAGATGCGCTACCAAGCTGCGCTATTCACCGAACTGTATTTGCTGATTTTCTCAAATCAGACAGGACACTCCAACTAAGAAGTCACCTTAATTAATGGGGTGGCTAACGAGATTCGAACTCGCGACCACCGGAATCACAATCCAGGGCTCTACCAACTGAGCTATAGCCACCATCAATTTTTGCTGTTTACCGCTCTATTCGAGCCATAAACTAAATAGTGGTCGGTGAAGAGGGATTCGAACCCCCGACCCTCTGGTCCCAAACCAGATGCGCTACCAAGCTGCGCTATTCACCGACGATGTTTTATCTTGATTGAATCAAGATTGGGAGCAATGCTACCTCATTCAATCTAAAAAAGAAAGAATGGGGTGGCTAACGAGACTTGAACTCGCGACAACCGGAATCACAATCCGGGGCTCTACCAACTGAGCTATAGCCACCACTGATTTTTACCGATGTATCCTCCGAGGCAATGGTACGCCCGAAAGGATTCGAACCTTCGACCTTTGGCTCCGGAGGCCAACGCTCTATCCAACTGAGCTACGGGCGCATGCCCTATCGGCGGAGTGGAATAATACGGATATCACTCTATGCCGTCTAGTACTTTTTTTACTTTTTTTATCGTTTGGTCTCTTTTTCGACAGTTATCTTCCGTTAAAGTGGATTTTTGATGTGATTCACGCCCTGTCATGGATAACTTGTTGTTTATTGCAACAAGTTATCGGGATATAATCACCCATTATTTACATTGATTTAACAGCTGCAACCAAGTTGTCTAATCATTCTATGCCATTCAGTGGAATTTAATGATTTCTCTGCTCGGCATTAATACTCTAACTATATAAATAGGTAAGTCACTTACCTCGGGAATGTGAAGTGGGTTTAATGGATATGTCTCGACAAATGATTAGCGTTTTGTTCGCTGCCTTAACGTTTTCTACGGCAGCTTTAGCTTCTGACATCAGCCAAACTGAATACGATGCGATCGCAGAACGCATCCAACCTGTCGGTGATGTTTATCTAGCAGGTTCTGAGCCAGTGAAAGAAGAACCAACCGGTCCACGTGATGGCGCCACAGTTTATGGTACTTTTTGTATTGCTTGTCACGCATCTGGTGTAAACGGCGCACCTAAAACAGGTAATGCCGATGATTGGGCACCACGTATTGCACAAGGCAAAGATACGTTAGTGAAGCACGCATTAGAAGGCTTCAATGCGATGCCAGCCAAAGGGACCTGTATGGACTGTTCTGACGATGAAATCATCGCAGCAATTGACCACATGATTGAAGGTCTATAAGTAAAGACATCAACGAAAAAGGCTTGCCAGTTGGCAAGCCTTTTTGTTTTTAGTCAGTGAGAACAAGGTTACTTTACTTCTTAAACATTGCTCGAATATTGGCAATGTGTGCTTGACCTTTCGCCATACGCTCTTCTGCTGATACTGGCTTTTTGTTTACTTCCCATTCAACGTCATCAAATGGCAACTCATCCAAAAAGCGGCTTTGAGTCGGTTTGATCAACTCGCCGAACTGCCGACGCTCTTTGCACATAGTGAAAGTCAGTTCACGTTGCGCTCGAGTAATACCAACGTACATCAGGCGACGCTCTTCTTCCACGTTATCTTCATCAATACTGGTTTGGTGCGGTAAAATACCTTCTTCGGACCCAATTAAGTATACATATGGGAACTCAAGGCCTTTTGATGCGTGCAAGGTCATCAGTTGTACTGCATCACTGTCTTCATCTTCTTCACCGCGCTCCATCATGTCACGCAAGGTCAAACGTTGAACGACTTCTTTTAACGTTTTCTCTTCTTGATCGTAGTTGTCACCCTCTAGGTCCGCCACTATCCATGAATAAAGGTCAGAAACGTTCTTCATTCGCATTTCAGCGGCTTTCGGACTTGCTGAAGTTTCGTATAGCCAATCTTCATAATGGATATCACGAACTAGCGAACGAACCGCTTCGACGGTATCACCACGCTCAGCTTGATCAGCAATCGCCACTAGCCATTGGGTGAAACGACGCAAGTTTTCTAGACCACGTCCCGTTAGGTGCTGTTCGAGCCCCATTTCAAAGCTCGATTCAAACAGGCTCTTCCCTCGCATATTGGCATAACTGCCTAACTTCTCTAACGTTACTGGGCCAATTTCACGTCGTGGAGTATTCACAATGCGCAAAAATGCATTGTCGTCATCCGGATTAACCAAAACGCGCAAATACGCCATGATGTCTTTAATCTCTGCGCGCGCAAAAAACGAGGTGCCGCCAGAAATTTTATACGGTACACGGTTTTGCATCAGAGACTTTTCAATCAAACGTGATTGGTGGTTACCACGATATAGAATCGCATAATCTTTATATTCGGTACGGTTTAGGAACTTATGCGCAATTAGTTCACCCGTTACGCGCTCTGCTTCGTGCTCTTCATTTTTAGCCAACAACACTTTGAGTTTTTCACCGTCAGGAATTTCAGAGAACAGGGACTTCTCATAGACGTGAGGGTTGTTAGCTATCAAAATGTTGGCCGCACGCAGGATTCGACTCGTTGAACGGTAGTTTTGCTCTAGCTTAATCAAACGCAAATTCGGATAATCTTCACCCAGCAACACGAGGTTCTGAGGTTTCGCACCACGCCATGAATAAATAGACTGATCGTCATCCCCTACAACCGTCAATCGTCCACGTTCTCCGACAATTAATTTGACCAGCTCATACTGACTCGTGTTGGTATCTTGATACTCGTCAACCAGTAGGTAACGGATACGATTCTGCCAACGCTGACGAACGTCTTCATGATTACGTAAGAGTAAAACGGGCATCAAAATTAGGTCATCAAAATCAAGCGCGTTATAGGCTTTCATTTGCTTTTGGTACATATCAAAACAGAACGCAAACAATTGTTGCTGTTCACCTTGCGCACGCGCTTTGGCTTGCTCTGGCGTCAACATGTCGTTTTTCCAGTTGGAAATACAACTCAGAAGCTGACGTAGCAGATCTTTATCACCATCAAGCTGCTTTTCGGTAAGTTCTTTGAGCAGAGCTAGCTGGTCTTGGTCATCAAACAGTGAGAAGCCCGCTTTCAACCCTAAATGCTTGTACTCACGCTTGATGATGTTCAATCCTAAAGTGTGGAATGTTGATACCATCAAACCTTTAGACTCACCTTTCCCTAACGTTTGACCTACACGCTCCTTCATTTCACGTGCCGCTTTGTTGGTAAACGTCACCGCCGCAATGTTACGCGCTTTGTAACCACATTGCTGAACCAGATAAGCGATTTTATTGGTAATAACACGAGTTTTGCCCGAGCCAGCACCAGCTAGCACTAGGCATGGACCAGACACGTATTTCACGGCTTCATCTTGACTAGGGTTCAGCTTCATAGAAATTCTCTGCGGGTGATGAATGTGGCGCCTATGATAAAGGGGTGGCCTCGTGAAAGCTATGCTGATTTCTTGTAATTTTTACACCAATTAAGTGCAATATTCTGTTGCATAAATGGCGGGTATTTAAGCTATAATGAATGAACGTTCATTCACTAAAGGGTGACATTATGAAGGATAACCCTGCTGTAGATAAACGAGAACAAATCTTAGTCGCTGCTGAACAACTCATTGCTGAATCTGGCTTTCAAGGGCTTTCCATGCAAAAGCTCGCCAATGAGGCAGGTGTCGCAGCAGGGACGATTTACCGTTATTTCTCAGATAAAGAACATCTTTTAGAGGAACTACGCCTTAACGTTGCTAAGCGTGTTGCTACTGCGGTGCAACTAGGTGTTAGTGAAGAGATGCCTTTAAAACAGCGTTATCGAACCATGTGGCTCAATATTTGGAATTTAGCGAGCTCGAACTTAAGTGCGATCAGCAACCGAGTCCAATATGAGTCTTTACCCTGTTCAAATAGTAGCAAAGCTCGGGAACTTGAGAGACAAATGTTTGCCCAAGTAGATCTTCTTTTTAATCAGGGTAAAGACGAGGGAGTATTCAAGCTTCTCGATAACGAAGTACTTTCTGGATTAAGTTTTGAGGCAAGTGTTGCACTTGCTCGGAAACACGCTTTGGGATTTTATCAACTGGATAAGACGGCATTAGAGGCCGCTATTGAAGCCAGTTGGGATGCAATTATTAAACACTAACTTGGAGTTCTTAATAGAATGAAAAAGTGGACTTTCTTTATGTTACTTATCGCCGTTCTCTTGTTCGGCAGCGTGATAGGTTTCAATTTATTTAAGCAACAAAAGATCGCTGAATACATGGCAAACCGTCCTGAACCTGAGTTCCCAGTAACCGTGACAGAAGTGCAAGCGGTGGACTGGGTACCAGTCATCGAAGCAATTGGTTTTATCGAGCCAAACCAAGGCGTGACGGTAGCAAATGAGACCAGCGGTGTTATCGATAAAATCGCGTTTGATTCCGGTACTCAAGTTAAATCGGGTCAGCCATTAGTGTTGCTTGATTCTGAAGTCGAAAAAGCAAATTTGAAGAGCTCGCAAGCTAAGTTGCCAGCGGCAGAAGCGAAATACAAACGCTACCAAGGCCTATTCAAAAAAGGCTCTATTTCTAAAGAAGCGTATGACGAAGCAGAAGCAAACTACTTCTCCTTAAAAGCGGATATTGAAAGCCTGAAAGCGACCATCGACCGACGCGAAATCAAAGCGCCATTTGATGGTGTGGTAGGTATTCGTAACGTGTACCTCGGTCAGTACCTACAGGCGGGCACCGACATTGTTCGCCTGGAAGACACCAGCGTAATGCGCTTGCGCTTCACCGTGCCACAAACCGATATTTCACGTATCAATATCGATCAAGAAGTGGATATCTTTGTTGACGCTTATCCAGACCAACCTTTCAAAGGGTCTATTTCTGCGATTGAACCAGCTGTAAACGTACAAAGTGGTTTGATTCAAGTTCAAGCGGATATCCCTAACAGTGACGGCAAACTACGTAGTGGTATGTTCGCGCGTGCAAACATCATTCTGCCTAAATTAGAAAATCAGGTCACTCTACCTCAAACCGCGATCACATTTACGCTGTATGGCGACAATGTTTACATCGTAACAGAAGAAGATGGCGAAAAACGCGTTAAGCAGCATGTGGTAAAAGTTGGCGAACGCTCTAAAGATATCGCACACATTCTAGAAGGCGTGAAGCCAGGTGATGTAGTGGTGACGTCGGGTCAAGTCCGTTTGAGTAACCATGCGAAAGTAAGCATTGTCGAAAGCGATGCAACTACCCCACCTGCTGAAACACCAATGCTTTAAGTTGGAGGCATCATGCGCTTTACAGATGTTTTTATAAAACGTCCAGTTTTAGCGGTATCGATCAGCTTTTTGATTGCATTGCTTGGTTTGCAAGCGGTGTTCAAAATGCAGGTTCGTGAATACCCTGAAATGACGAATACGGTGGTCACCGTGACCACCAGTTACTACGGTGCAAGTGCCAACTTGATCCAAGGCTTTATTACTCAGCCATTGGAGCAAGCGGTAGCGCAAGCCGATAATATTGATTACATGACTTCGCAATCGGTACTGGGTAAATCGACCATTACTGTAAACATGAAGTTGAATACTGACCCAAATGCGGCGTTGTCTGACATTCTGGCGAAAACCAACTCGGTACGTTCACAGCTACCAAAAGAAGCCGAAGATCCAACCGTAACCATGTCGACAGGTTCGACTACCGCAGTGCTTTACATCGGCTTTACGAGTGACGAGTTATCTTCAAGCCAGATCACTGACTACCTTGAGCGTGTAATCAACCCGCAGTTGTTCACCGTAAACGGTGTGTCCAAAGTTGACCTGTATGGTGGTATGAAGTACGCACTGCGCGTATGGCTAGATCCTGCCAAAATGGGCGCTTTGAAGTTGACCGCAACCGATGTGATGAGCGTTCTTAACGCCAACAACTACCAATCTGCAACCGGTCAAGCGACGGGTGAGTTCGTGCTTTATAACGGTAGCGCAGATACTCAGGTATCAAACGTTGCTGAACTTGAGGCATTGGTCGTGAAAACTGGTGAAGGGGATGTCATCCGCCTAGGTGATATCGCTAAAGTAACGCTAGAGAAGAGTCACGACGTTTATCGCGCAAGTGCAAACGGTCAAGAAGCTGTGGTTGCAGCGATCAACGCAGCTCCAAGTGCTAACCCAATCAACATTGCAGCAGACGTACTTGAACTGTTGCCTCAGCTTGAGCGCAACCTACCAAGTAACATCAAAATGAACGTAATGTACGACTCAACTATCGCCATCAACGAATCGATTCACGAAGTAGTGAAAACGATTCTTGAAGCAGCGGTCATCGTACTTGTGGTTATCACACTGTTCCTGGGCTCATTCCGCGCGGTAATCATTCCTATCGTGACCATTCCACTTTCATTGATTGGTGTGGCAATGGTGATGCAGGCAATGGGTTTCTCTTGGAACTTGATGACGCTACTGGCGATGGTGCTTGCCATCGGTCTGGTGGTGGATGACGCGATCGTTGTACTAGAAAACGTTGACCGTCACATCAAAGAAGGGGAATCGCCATTCCGAGCTGCAATTATTGGTACGCGTGAAATTGCGGTTCCAGTTATCGCGATGACATTGACGCTAGGTGCAGTGTACGCGCCGATCGCGTTGATGGGTGGTATCACCGGCTCATTGTTCAAAGAGTTCGCTTTGACACTGGCAGGTTCAGTATTCGTATCCGGCATCATCGCTTTGACACTATCACCAATGATGTGTTCGAAGATGCTGAAGGCGAACGAGAAGCCAAGCAAGTTTGAGCAAAAAGTTCACCATATCCTTGATGGCATGACCACTCGTTACGAAGGCATGTTGAAAGCGGTAATGGCTCATCGTCCGGTTGTTATTGCGTTTGCAATCATTGTATTTGCAAGCTTACCGGTCTTGTTCAAGTTTATTCCTAGCGAACTAGCACCATCTGAAGATAAAGGTGTGGTCATGCTGATGGGTACCGCCCCATCAAACGCGAACTTGGACTATATCCAAAATACCATGGATGACGTAAACCAAATACTCTCAGATCAACCGGAGGTGGAATACGCACAGGTCTTTAATGGTGTACCAAACTCAAACCAAGCGTTTGGCCTAGCAACATTGAAGCCTTGGAGTGAACGAGAGGCAAGCCAATCTGAAATCACGAAACGTGTGGGTGGCCTAGTATCAAGTGTGCCTGGTATGTCTGTCACTGCATTCCAAATGCCAGAGCTTCCAGGTGCAGGCTCAGGTCTACCTGTTCAGTTTGTAATTACAACACCAAATAGCTTCGAGAGCTTGTTTACTATCGCTAGCGATATTCTAACCGATGTTGCAAGTAGCCCAATGTTTGTCTATTCCGACCTGGATTTGAACTACGATTCAGCAACGATGAAGATCAAGATCGATAAAGACAAAGCGGGTGCCTACGGTGTGACTATGCAAGACATTGGCATCACTCTCAGCACCATGATGGCAGATGGTTATGTAAACCGAATCGACCTGAATGGCCGCTCGTATGAGGTGATTCCTCAAGTTGAGCGTAAATGGCGTCTAAACCCAGAATCGATGAAGAACTACTATGTACGCTCTGTGGATGGTAAAGCGGTTCCATTAGGCAGTCTGATTACTATCGATGTGGTGGCTGAGCCTCGCTCTTTGCCACACTTCAACCAGCTAAACTCAGCGACTGTGGGTGCAGTACCATCGCCTAGTGTTGCTATGGGTGACGCAATCGACTGGTTTGAGAATATTGCACAAACCAAGCTGCCTGCAGGCTATAACCACGATTACATGGGCGAATCTCGTCAGTTTGTAACGGAAGGTAGTGCCTTGTATGCAACCTTCGGTCTTGCACTTGCGATCATCTTCCTAGTTCTGGCGATTCAATTTGAATCACTCCGCGACCCTATTGTCATCATGGTATCTGTACCTCTGGCAATCTGTGGTGCCTTGATCGCATTGGCCTGGGGTACAGCCTCGATGAACATCTACTCGCAGGTTGGTTTGATCACGCTGGTCGGCCTAATAACCAAGCACGGTATCTTGATCTGTGAAGTCGCCAAAGAAGAGCAGTTACATAATAAACTGTCTCGTATTGATGCGGTGATGGAAGCTGCGAAAGTGCGTCTTCGCCCTATCCTAATGACCACTGCAGCGATGATCGCAGGTCTGATCCCGCTGATGTACGCAACAGGTGCAGGTGCCGCGCAACGTTTCAGTATCGGTATCGTCATCGTTGCAGGCCTTGCAATCGGTACACTGTTCACACTATTCGTACTACCTGTGATTTACAGCTACCTAGCTGAAAAACACAAACCTCTGCCAGTATTTGTTGAAGACAAAGACTTGGAGAAGTTAGCGCGAGTTGACGAAGCGAAAGCAGCTCATCGTGAATTAGCGGATAACAGATAAGCTATTAAGGCATTCAAAAAGGTCACTTCGGTGGCCTTTTTTATTGCCGCTCTCTTTTTTGCCATCTAAGTGGCGACTTTCACGTATCATTTACTTAAAATGAGGACAAATCAAAAGGAGTTTTAGCCACTATGTTTGACCCAAAGAAATTAGAGCAAATTGCTAAACAGATTCACGACTCAATGCCTCAACCTGTAAAAGAATTGGGCTCTGATGTCGATCAGAAAGTTCGTCAAGTAATCCAAGGCCAGCTAAACAAGCTAGATGTTGTAAGTCGCGAAGAGTTTGATGTTCAAACTCAAGTTTTACTACGTACACGTCAAAAGCTAACAGAAATGGAACAGAAGTTGGCGCAACTTGAAGAAAAGCTTGCTGAAAAATAAGTATCAAAGCGCTCCTCACAAAGGAGCGTTTTTCTTATCGGCGCGCAGATAAATCGGCTAAAAACAAAAAGGCTTGGTCAACGGCGACCAAGCCTTTTGATTAGATGTTGTGTTTTATTTTGTATTTATCACTCCAGTCTGCCTGGAGTTTATCTACTGCGTTACTTGAGACTAAGTAAATTACGCTGTATGAAGGTTTCATTTCTAGGAGAAGGCGCGGACTTTACGATAGTAAACGAGCACCTTCGACACCTAAATGGAGCCTTAAGGCCAGTCATTTAGCCGCCCACCGCGATACGCTTCATATCAGTCATGTAACCACGTAGCTCTTCACCGATGTACTCTACAGGGTGGTTACGGATTGTTTCATTCACAGCGATAAGAGTCGCGTTATCCACTTGGTTAGACGTTTCACCTAAACCTTTACCAATTACGTCAGTATTTACGGCTGGCATAAACTTCTCACGTAGAAGCGGCGTTGCTACGTTAGCGAACAGGTAGTTACCGTATTCCGCAGTGTCTGAGATAACCACGTTCATCTCGTATAAACGCTTACGTGCGATAGTGTTTGCGATAAGTGGCAGCTCGTGTAGAGACTCGTAGTAAGCAGACTCATCGATGATGCCAGATGCCGTCATCGCTTCGAATGCTAGCTCAACGCCCGCACGAACCATAGCAACCATCAAGATACCGTTATCGAAGTACTCTTGTTCAGAGATTTCTACGTCAGTTTCTGGGTAGTTTTCGAAAGCAGTTTCACCCGTTTCTGCACGCCAGCCTAGTAAATTTGCATCGTCGTTTGCCCAGTCAGCCATCATAGTGCTAGAGAAGTGACCGGTGATGATGTCATCCATGTGCTTGTTGTATAGCGGACGCATCAGTTCTTTTAGCTCTTCAGAAAGCTCAAATGCTTTCACTTTTGCAGGGTTAGTTAGGCGATCCATCATGTGAGTGATACCACCAAACTTCAGTGCTTCAGTGATGGTTTCCCAACCGTATTGAAGAAGCTTACCAGCGTAGCCAGGATCAATACCATCAGCAATCATCTTCTCGTAACACACGATAGAGCCAGCCTGTAGCATGCCACAAAGGATAGTTTGCTCACCCATTAGGTCAGATTTCACCTCAGCAACGAAAGAAGACTCTAGACAGCCAGCACGGTGACCACCGGTTGCTGCTGCCCAAGCTTTCGCGATATCCCAACCTTCACCTTTTGGGTCGTTCTCTGGGTGAACAGCGATAAGAGTCGGTACACCGAAACCGCGCTTGTATTCTTCACGAACTTCCGTACCTGGACATTTAGGTGCAACCATTACTACCGTTAGGTCTTTACGGATTTGCATGCCTTCTTCAACAACGTTGAAACCGTGAGAGTAACCTAGTGCTGCGCCTTCTTTCATCAACGGCATTACCGTCTCAACAACGTTTGTGTGCTGCTTATCTGGAGTAAGGTTTACTACTAGATCAGCTTGTGGAATTAGCGTTTCGTAGCTACCTACCTCAAAACCGTTGTCTTTTGCGTTTTTGAATGACTGGCGTTGCTCATCAATCGCGGCTTGGCGAAGCGCATAAGCAACGTCTAGACCAGAGTCGCGCATGTTCAGACCTTGGTTAAGACCTTGAGCACCACAACCTACAATGACTACTTTCTTACCTTTCAGATAATCCGCTTCTGAAGCGAACTCACTGCGGTCCATAAAACGACAACGACCTAATTGGTCCAACTGCTCGCGCAAGTTTAGGGTATTGAAATAATTAGCCATCTGGGTGCTCCTTTGAGATTCTTCCATTGAGGTCAGTAATTGCCTTACCGAATAACTTCATACTAAAACAGACATGAGATTGCTTAAAGTGATATATTCACAATTAGTTATTGCAATTTATGCAACATGGAAATGAAAATTTAATGAATATCAAAAGCCTGCAACTTTTCATTCATCTCTGTGAGAGTAAAAGTTTCGCCAAGACCGCAGCGGCAATGCATATTAGCCCTTCAGCCTTAAGCCGACAGATACAAAAATTAGAGGAGGAAACCAGCCAACAATTGTTTTTACGCGACAACCGTAGCGTTGATTTAACTATCCAAGGTAAAAAGCTAGTCCCAGTAGCCTTAAAGATTCTTGGCGAATGGCAGCAGTATCAGAGTCACCTGAAGGGAACCGAGGATGAATTGAAAGGAGAAATCCGTCTCTTTTGTTCTGTTACTGCAAGCTACAGCCATCTTCCGGAGCTAATCTCTGACTTTCGTATTCAGAACCCTTTCATTGAGTTCAAACTATCAACCGGCGATCCAGCTCAAGCGATCGACAAAATACTAGCAGATGAAGCCGATATTGCCATATCAGCCAAGTCAGAACAGATGCCAAATAAAATCGCATTTGAAACGATCAGTGAAATCCCACTTTCTGTCATCGTACCTGTTGGGGTTAGTGCGTTTGCTGAAGAGCTACAAAAAGAAAAACCAGACTGGTCGGTCATTCCATTCATACTCCCAGAAGCAGGAACGGCAAGGGACAGGGCCAATACTTGGCTCAAACAAATGAAAATAAAGCCAAAGATCTACGCACAAACCTCCGGACATGAAGCCATCGTAAGTATGGTTGCATTGGGGTGTGGAGTAGGTATCGCACCTGATGTTGTAATCAACAACAGTCCGGTAAGAGAAAAGATAAATCGTTTAAAAGTCTTACCAATTAAACCTTTTAAACTTGGTGTTTGCTGCAACAAAACTCAGCTGGAGAATCCGCTTGTTAAAGCCTTTTGGAAGGTTGCAGAGAGCAAGTATATCGCACCTTAGATGAACACTTTTTAGGTATAAAGTGAGCTAATTTTAAAACTCTATAGATGCAAAAAAGCCCGCTCTTTCGAGCGGGCTTCTTAAATTTAAAGCCTGGCGATGTCCTACTCTCACATGGGGAAGCCCCACACTACCATCGGCGCTATTTCGTTTCACTTCTGAGTTCGGCATGGAAGTCAGGTGGGTCCAAAACGCTATGGTCGCCAAGCAAATTCTTTAATCTGGAAAGCCGTTTTTTTAATTCTCGTTCTTACACATTCAATGTTCTTTCATTGAGTCCATCAAAACCCCTTGGGTGTTGTATGGTTAAGCCTCACGGGCAATTAGTACAGGTTAGCTC
>NZ_JAWOUS010000006.1:167659-218060 GCF_033339495.1 Vibrio sp. 2134-1 | reverse complement strand
TGGTGATTTCTCCAATTGATTTTCCGGTGTAGCGGTTTCCGACGTCTCGGAAAACCAAGTAGTTCTCTCAAAGTTACCTCTATTAACGACACCAAATTCAGAAGCTTTAGAAAAAAGTTTAAAAAAATAACATTGCGAGATTTAGCTAATAAAATTGAAGAAAAGTAAGAAAAAGTGCTCAAGTTTCCACAAATCGAGCCGAGAGGGCCAAATTGTATAGAAAACCAGCGAAAGGAAACAATTGAAGATAAGTTCGCAGACGATAGACGTAAGAATTAGAAAAGAAAAAGCCCCTTTTCCTTTGAGAGAACTGGGGCTAGGTTGGTCGCCAGAGCCTATGTGGAGATCAAGAGAAATGAACACATTTCCGGCATACCGAGTGCAACTTTACATTGAAAATGATTGGCAGGTGAGAGATGAGAGAGCCGCTCATTCTATTGTAAAGTTGCTTGCCAAAAGCCTGCATTCCCATCCACGTCTGAATGTATTGAGTACAGGCTAAGTAAACTACTGCAATAGTGACATTGCAGAGTTTGGCAACTGTTTCGCTTGAGCAAGAATCGATGTACCTGCTTGTTGCAAAATTTGTGCTTTGGTCATTTGCGTGGTTTCTTTCGCAAAATCTGTATCTTTAATTCGGCTGTTCGATGCGTCAACGTTTTCTTGGATATTCGCCAAGTTGTTGATGCTGTGACTCAAACGGTTTTGCTTCGCACCTAAGTCTGCACGTTGCGAGTCAACGTATTTCAGTGCCGAATCCAGCACAGAAATCGCGTTTTGAGAACCTTGTACCGTGGTCATATCAATATCTTGTACTGACGTTCTGATAGGTTCATCACTCAGGCCAAGCTCAGATGCTAATCCACCAGAAATAGAAATCTCACCCTGAACGTTTGGATGCGCGACAAAAACTTGCAACTTGCCATCTTCACTTACAGACGCATTAATCATATCAGACTGACCATTAATGTAAGTGGCAAGCTCTTCGATGTCGTCGCCCGCTTTGGCATTAATGTTGATTTCTAGATCATCAACATTGCCGTCTTCGTCTTCACCCATACCTGGTAGCGTGATCTTCAAGTCAGATTTAGCTGGGTCAACGCTCCAGTTTTTATCTTTACCATTTTCAGATAAGAAGGTCACACCGCCCATGCGAGTATCGTCCGCACGAATGCTGGTGAGTCCCATGATCATTGCTTCACCTGAGCTCGCACCAATCTGGAATGCTGCTTCACCGAATGAGCCGTTCAATAGACGACGACCACCAAATGAAGTGGTTTCTGCAATACGGTTTAGCTCGTCAATCAATGCCATTGACTCTTCGTTGATCGCCTGACGCTCAGCTGGAGAGTTAGTACCGTTCGATGATTGAATCGCAAGGTCACGCATTCGTTGCATGACAGAGGTTGCCTCATTCATCGCACCTTCAGCGGTTTGTGCAATCGAGATACCATCGTTCGCGTTACGCATTGCGACATCTAGGCCACGAGACTGTGCAGTTAAGCGGTTAGAGATCTGTAGACCTGCCGCATCATCTTTTGCACTGTTAATCTTATGTCCTGAAGATAAGCGCTCCATCGACGTGTTTAATTCATCAGTCGCTTTGTTTAGGTAACGCTGCGCGGTCATCGCGGAGACGTTAGTACTAACTGTTACAGCCATTTTGCTCTCCTGTTGAGTTCGCAAGCTTTTGCGAAGCGGCCAGCTTTACTCTCATTTGGATAAGCACTGACCGTAAAAGTTACTTGCTAAATCTGCCTTAAACGCAGGGTTTAGAATCTCTAAATCTGTTCTGATATTTTCAATACAATTTGTGTGCCAACTTTCGTAAATTATTTAACCACTTTTAAAAGAATCAAATAAACAATAAGTTAGCTTTATCATTAAGCTATTTCCGGTTTGTCAGACTCATCTTAGCCCAAGAGTATTGAACGCTGCCCTGTTGCCGCCCGACTTGCCTCCCGCATCATTGCCGCTTTGGGTAAAATCGTGCCGCATGACATCTCAGACTCTCAGGTTACGTCGACTTATCGCGCTTAAGGCTTTGCACATAAGGCATCAAAATCAGACAATGTGTATGAGTGTCATACTAGATGTAGTTAAACAACGTTAGATCTTTGGTCTTACCGAATGCTTGTTGCGATGCCTGTAACGCTCGCGAGTTTTCACTGAACTCGATCACGGCTTTAGAGTAATCCAAGTCCTCAAAGTTGCTCTTCGCTTTTGCGAGAGACAAATTAAAGTCTTCATGATTTTGCTCTTGGATATCCAGCGTACTCAATCGAGCACCGGCATCTGTACGCGCTTTATTCAAATGGATAAAAGCAGCGTGGAATTCTTCTGTCATTTGGTGCAATTTGGCGGTCGCCGACGTATCCGAAACCGATTTGTCTGACCATGCCATTGCATCCTTGAAGGTATCGAAAATGCTGAACTCTGCCCGCTTTTCGATCTCAATGCTGTCACCAGGCGTAATTTGGCCTTTTACGTGCACTTTCAGGCCTTTGTATTCAATCCCTTTCTCTGGAGAAAACTCATCGGCATCCACTACTTTGCCGTTACGCTCTAATTGGTAACCAAATTTGCCGTTATTCATATCGACAAATGTCACGCGATACGCCGCATCATCCTTCGTATCAACGTTAGTGGCTCTGTTTAATAGCAACTCAGAACCGTTTTGTAGATCGTAATTCGGCTGATAATCGCCAAATGGGTTTGGTATCTCCATAAACAGCTTGCTGCCAGGATCGTTCATTGGCATCTCAAGCATGCTGGAGACTTTCATTTTGCGCTGATAATCGTCCCCAGCGTATTGAACACTACCGTCTTTATCGCGATAGAATGGTTGGCTTTTTGGCTTAGTACCCGCAAACACGTAGTTACCAGATTCATCTTGCGAGTTCACTAAGTTAAGGAAGTTGTTCGCAATCTCTTCTAACTCACGCTTCTTTGCTTGTCGGTCTTCAGCAGAAAAGGCACCGTTAATCATCTCCATCGTTAAGCGCTTCGACTCGTCGGCAAAATTCTCCGCATTGGCGATATTAACTTCGTGGTTTTCTAGACGATTACGCACCAACACTATCGAGCTAAGATATTGTTGTAGCTGTTCTTGTTGCTGACTAATGTTTTGGATGTAATGCGCAGCGAGGGGGTCGTCACTAGGTTTCAGTAACTTTTTCCCTGAAGCAAGTTGCTCTTGGTTGTGGTGAACCTTATTCTCTTGACGACGCAGATCATTTTGTACGGACTGATAGTTATGGAAACTAGAAATTCGGGTTAGCACTTATCTCTTCTCCTTACCTCAGTTGTAAAATGGTATTGAAGGTATCATTCGCCGCTTGCATCACACGTGATGAAGCCATGTACGCTTGTTGAAACTTCATCATGTTGGCCGCTTCTTCATCGAGGTTAACGCCAGAAATAGAAGCAACGCGCTCTTGCGCCGCTTCATGCTCTAAACGAGCGACGGAGGCTAAACGGTTTGCTGTAGAAGATTTCAGTCCAACTTCAGTATTGAGGTTATGATAAACATCGATCAAGGTACTGGATTTTCCATCCATCATCTTGTCTGTTTGGATCTTCTGCATTTTTCTCAAGTTGCCGTTACCACCTTCAGAAGGCACCAAGTTTGCGGTGAATTTATCATTCATCAGTGCGCCTTCGCTCAACTCAAACACGGTTGCATCGCCGTTTTTATACAGCGGATGGCTTTTCGGCACTGAGATTTCAATCATCGGGTTATCTTTATCTAACGGGTATGAGTATTTGTCCGATAGTAAATTACCCTTGTTATCCGTGATCTTTAACCACGGCTTATCATGCTTCTCGTCGGCTGGTTGTACGGTAACCTCAAACTCTTTAACATCCCCCGCCTCACGAATTTTAAACTTGGCGTTACCTTGGGCAAAAGTGGTTGAGGCTTCATAACTTTGTGCGGCAATAGCTTTTGCGTCATTGGTTTCCATCTTTATGATGGCTGCACCACTTCTCGTTGGGCGTAGCAATACGCGCTCACCGGCGGCAAGGCCTTCACCAATTTGCACTTTCATACCATCCAGAACAAACGACGAATCCGAATGGTCGATGTTCAACGACATTTGCTCACCTTTCGGTGTTGTCACGCTGTATTGGTCGCCATCATAACGCAGCGAATATTCACCACCTTTGATCGCGGAAATGTCCTCGATGTAAACCGCAACATCAGCTTGAGAGTCAGGCGCAGCAAAAACTCGAGATTTTGCCACCAGCTCAGAGTTCACGTCGGTAAATACGTCTTTACCTATCTTGCCGTTGAGATCCAGACCTTGAGATTGCAGCTGATTAATTTTGTGGGAGAAACCCGTCGCTAAACGGCCCATTTCATCTTGAAGTTGTGGGATGTGTTTGTCGCGCATTTCAAGTAAAGCGCCGATTTTGCCATCCATATCATCAGACTTGATCGCTTTAATACCATTCCCTTCCACCATTGCTAATCGTCTTTGATGAACATCCGGATAGCCATCGATCATTTTGAGCTGGCTTGCTTCCGTGCCAGAAACAAGAGTGTGTCCATTACCGATATGAACATTAAACCCTTCGGCATTTTTGCGTGGGGTTACGGTAACTTTGGTGTACTCTGACAGCTCAGTAACCAGCTTTTCATGCTGATCCATCAGGTCATTATGTGGGCCGGGGGTGCGCATCATCAATCGATGAATATCGCGAATTTCCAACGCAAGTTGGTTAACGCGCTCAATGCCCATATCCAATTTTTTATTGGTGACATCAGATTGCAGTCGAACGGTTTCGTGGAAATCATTTAATGTATCAGAGAAGATTTTCGCCTTTTCCAATACCACTTTTCGTGCCCCTAAATCGTTCGGGGTATCTGCCATGGTTTTTACCGCATCGAACCACTCATTCAGGTTCTCAGGAATTTTCTTCGATGCCACAGAGCTCAACATGCTAGAGAGCATATCAAGATTGTCTTGGGTATCCGTTTTGTTGGCATTGTTGGTCGACGACAGGTTCAGTTCATTCACGGCAAACTGATCCCACGAGCGGCGAACATTTTCCACATGCACACCCATGCCGTAGGTAGAACCACCGAACATGCGCGGATCATTCGTGCCTTGGATAACAGACTGACGGCTATAACCCTCTGTATTAACATTAGAAATGTTATGACCAGTGGTGTTTAATTGTCTCTGAGCAGTAAGCACACTTTGAGTACCTACATTCAGAAGATCTGACGCCATACATGCCCCCAAAAACGAAATATAAATCGGCAAAACCGATCACCTAGACACATTAAAAAGCAAAAGATGTGCCAAGTGATAGAAAGGCGTAGATATTTAGATAAAGTGAAGGCTTGCACTATGGCAAGCCTTCGAGAACGTCATAAATTGGCGCAGAGACATTACATACTTTCGATTTTATCCTTCACCTGCAGGACTTTATCTGCGTAATTCGGATCGGTCGCGTAACCCGCACTGTGGATACCGCGAATAAACAACTCTGAATTCCCGCGTTTCTGCAATGCTGTCTCGTAACGTGGGTTGTCATTCAAAAATCGTACAAAGTCATTAAAGCTGTCTTCGTAACTTGAGTAGGAGCGAAACGCTGCCGTCTCTTTCACTGGCGTGTTATCGTGGAACTCTAAAGTTTGAGTCGTCACTTTGTCACCCTGCCAGCTTCGATCTGCTTTGATATTAAATAAGTTGTTGCTGCTGCCACGCGCGTTCTTCACGACCTTTTGTCCCCACCCCGTTTCCAAAGCGGCTTGCGCAAGTAGCAGAGATGGCTCGACTCCTAGGGCTTTCGCAGCTTTCTCCGCGTATGGCTTCATCGAGTTAACAAAGGACTCTGGTGAATCGAATCGAGTGGGTTCATTGCTTGGTCGAGATAGCTGACCAGACTCAATCAAGCGCTGTTCAATCTCGCGCGCTTTTTTCGGGTCAACACGACGATATTCCGCAGCATTGTTTGCCGCATCACGCATAGCCGTTTCTTTTTTGTCGTTCCCTTGCCCAGCCGTTAATTGCTTAACAATCATATCGGCCAGTCCCATTGAACCAGACGAACTCAATTCACTCGCCATCTGTTCATCCAACATTTGTCGGTAGAACTTCTCGTTTTGGCTGTTCATCATGTTGGACTCAAAGCCCTCATTGGCTTCACGCATGGATTTCAACATCATGGAGGTGAAGATCGATTCGAACTGACGAGCAGCCGCATGCAATGCTTCTTGCTCGCCATCTTTTCCCTCTTTCACTGCTTTTTGACGCAGAGTGTCCAGAGAACTGATGTCATGGATAAAACCAATGTCGTTAGGATTGTTCATTATACCTACCTCCTAACCATTAAATGATGATCAACTGGCCTTCAATGGCACCAGCTTGCTTCAATGCTTGTAAAATTGCCATCAAGTCCGAAGGCGCAGCCCCGACTTGGTTCACGGCACGGACCAAATCATCCAACGTTAAGCCTGGTTCGAACTTAAACATTTTGCCTTGCTCTTCGCTGACTTCGATATCCGAGTCTGGTACGACTACGGTTTGCCCACCAGAAAAGCCGTTAGGTTGGCTAACATTCAGGTTTTCTTTGATCGCAACCGTCATGCCGCCGTGCGTTACTGCTGCTGGTTTAAGACGCACATGTTTACCAACTACGATGGTACCCGTGCGAGAGTTAACGATGATTTTGGCTGCGCCATCTGCTGGATCGAACTCTAGGTTTTCGATTGCCGATAAGAACGCAACACGCTGGCTGACGTCACGAGGAGCACGCACGCGCACTGATGTCGCGTCAACAGCGCTCGCCATTTGTGGGCCAAGGAAGTTGTTTACAGCATCCGCCATACGTTGAGCCGTTGTGAAGTCTGACTCAAGCAAGTTGAACGTGATGTAATCACCACGACCAAATGGGTTTGGAATTTCTCGCTCTACTGTCGCACCACTAGAGATAAGACCAACGGTTGGATTGTTACCTACGATTTTAGAACCGTCAGCGCCTTCAGCACTGAAGCCGCTCACTACTAAGTTACCTTGAGCAACCGCGTAAACTTGACCGTCGAGACCTTTGAGGAACGTTTGTAGTAGCGTACCACCACGCAAACTTTTAGCACTTCCGATGGAAGAGACAGTCACGTCCACTTGCTGACCCGGTTTAGAGAAAGGCGGCAATTCTGCCGTAACCATGACTGCGGCAACGTTTTTAATTTTTGGCTTTGTGCCCGGCGGCATCTGAATGCCGAAGTTTTGCAGCATGGCGGCGAAACTTTGCTCTGTAAACGGGTTCGCTTCACCCGTACCAGGTAAGCCTGAAACCAAACCATAACCCACGAGTTGGTTGCTTCGTACACCTGCCACTTGCGCGACGTCTTTGATACGTGCGGCTTGGGCTACGGTAGAAAACAGAGCAACGCTCATCAGTACTAAAAGGAGTTTTTTCATGCTTACTTATCTCTTGCAGTCAAATTGCCGTCAGCACGGCGTGTTATAGCGCTACATTAAAGAATCGTGCCAAGAAGCCTGGCTCTTGCATATCTTGTTGCAAACCAGTCCCTGAGTATTGAATTCTTGCGTTAGAAACACGATTTGATGCAATGGTGTTGTCGAAATTAATATCATCCGGACGAATAGTGCCACTTAAACGTATGTACTCATCACCTGTATTTAGCGTCATCCACTTCTCACCGCGGATCACGAGGTTGCCGTTTGCCAGTACTTCAATCACCTCAACAGTGATGTAACCACTGATGCTGTTGCTCTGCTTTGCAGAAGAGTCACCTGCAAATGAGTTGGAGTTGTTTAAGTCATAAGAGAAATTATATTTTCCGCCAATTTGCAGCTCTTCTCCGCCCACTTGAAGCGGGTCCATTTGCGCTTCATTGGTTTTCGATAAATCGGCATTTGCGCTTTTCGTCGCACTGGTTGTCTCATCCAGTGTTACGGTAATAATGTCGCCAATACCACGTGGTTTAGAATCGTCGTAGAGATCGGTAATGTGCTCGGCGCTAAACAACGAACCTGTTGCAGCAGCGTAATGCTCAGGCTTGTTTTTCGGATGAATTGGAGCCCAAGCAGGGTCGCCAGCAACCGGATCACTTCTACCACGTAAAGTATCTACAATACCGCTGCTCTCTTCTTTCGATTTATCGCCTTCTACTGCGTCGACCACAGTGGTTGCTTGTGTCACTTCATCCGTTTCAATCGGTTCCAACATGGCACAGCCCGACATCGTAGCAATCAAAGCGAGTAGGCAAATACGTTTCATCGTGAGCTCCTCAAATCTTGCTCTTAATCGTTACAATTGCTGGTTAACGAAGCTCATCATTTTATCGACTGACGAGATCACTTTTGAGTTCATTTCGTAAACGCGCTGGGCTTCGATCATGTTGACCAACTCTTCCGTTACATTCACGTTGGACGCTTCCAGCATGGATTGACGAATTTCCCCCAAACCGTCCAAACCAGGAACACCCTCTTGTGGATCGCCACTGGCACCCGTTGGTAAGTAAAGGTTCTGACCAATTGGCTCTAGGCCACCCGGGTTAACAAAATCTGTAATGGTTAGCTGACCAACGACTTGGTTGTCTTGCTGACCTCGGACGCGAACCGACACTTCACCATCCGTACCAACAGTAATAGAAATCGCATCTTCTGGAATCACAATTTCAGGCTCTACAGGGTAGCCAGAACCCGACGTGACTAACGTGCCTTCACCATTGAGCGTGAACTGACCGTTACGGGTATAACCGATGTTGCCGTCCGGCAATGTCACTTGGAAAAAACCGTCGCCTTCCACCATCATGTCCAGTGCGTTAGTCGTTGTCTGTGCATTGCCGTGCGTGTGCACTTTTTGCGTCGCAACCACTTTAGAACCCGCACCTAACATCAAGCCACTTGGCAGTTCCGTGTTCTGAGATGACTGGCCGCCAGGCTGGTTGATGTTCTGATAGAACAAATCTTCGAATACTGCACGGCTCTTTTTGTAGCCGACAGTAGAGGCATTCGCCAAGTTGTTCGAAATTGTGGCAATGTTGGTTTGTTGGGCGTCTAAACCTGTTTTACTTACCCATAGTGCTGGATGCATAGTGAACCTCTAACTCTGTTAACTCATACGAAGCAGTGAATCTGAAGATTTATCCATTTCTTCAGCTGTGCTCATCATCTTGACTTGCATTTCAAACTGACGTTGTAAGTCAATCAATGCGGTCATTTCACCTACGGCATTCACGTTACTGCCTTCTATCGCTCCCGTCTGGAGGCTAACAGTCGCGTCTGCTTCGTAAGGTTGGTTTGGAGTTTTATGGCGAAATAAGCCATTGGTGTCTTTAAACAAGCTTTGGTCATTAGGCTTAACAAGCTTAATGCGATCAACCGCTTGGAATTCTTCTGCCGGGGCACCTTGAGGAAGCACAGAGATGGTGCCATCCCGACCGATTTCAATTTTGGAGAGAGGAATAGGCAAAGTAATCGGCGCATCGTTTTCACCCAGCACCAAATGACCACTTGCGTTGGTAAGCATGCCATTTTGATCGACTTTTAGGTTGCCGTTACGAGTCAACCCTTCTTTCCCTGT
The DNA here is from genome assembly GCF_033339495.1 of Vibrio sp. 2134-1. Lineage (NCBI taxonomy): Bacteria > Pseudomonadati > Pseudomonadota > Gammaproteobacteria > Vibrionales > Vibrionaceae > Vibrio > Vibrio sp. 2134-1. Next base: position 208,496 of record NZ_JAWOUS010000006.1, on the reverse strand, counting down.
GTGATCGAGTACCGATATCCAGCCGCTGCCTTCAATCGTCACATCCAGATCACGCCCTGTTGTAATCACGCTACCTTGAGCAAAGTTATGCCCTGGACGCTCTGTCATGCTGAACACACGTGAAGGATGGCCTTCACCATAAGCCTGCATTGAGCGAGCCTGTGCTAAATCAGCCCGAAATCCGGTCGTGCTTACGTTAGCCAAGTTATTAGCGCGCAATTGCAGTGCCTGCATATTTTGCTTGGCGCCACTCATTGCGAGAAACAGTGCGCGATCCATAAATTACTCCAAAAAATCTCTCTGTACACGGAGTAAAAGCAATAGTTATGCCAAAATAAAAATAGACTTACTAATCAATATCTTGAATTAATAACAAACTATTAAAAGAGGTCAATAGAGGCAGAAAACTGTAACGAGAGGCAAGGTTTTGATCCATACGGCGGCAACAGCGGCAAATCGTAGATCAAAGCATGCTTAGCCTGAGTGAGGTGTATTCAGGCTAAGCATCAGATGAATGTCATGATGAAAGTGAACAAAGCGGTAATTACTAAGAAGCAATCACACGCCATTGCTTACTCAAGCAGAGTATCGAATGACCCAGCTAGTGCTCTAGCGGATCTGTAAGATATTCTGTTGTAGTTGGTTGTGTACTTCTAGCGAACGTGAGTTTGCTTGGAAGTTACGCTGAGCAGAGATCAGGTCCACCAACTCCTGAGTCATATCAATGTTTGATTGCTCTAGCATACCGTTGTTGATGGTGCCGAAAGAGCCTTTATTTGATTCACCCCAGATCTTGTCACCAGAGAACTGCGTTGAATCCCATTGAGTGCCGCCTTTCTTATCCAGACCTTGCTCGTTTGGAACACGTACGAGAGCAACACGACCCAATGTAACGTTTTCACCGTTTGAGTAAGTTCCCAATACGCTGCCGTTTTCATCGAAGTCAACTTTGGTTAGGAAGCCCGTTGTTGCACCGTCTTCGTCAAACTTAGTCAGTTCGAACGGAGCCGCAAACTGTGTTGCTGAGCCTAAGCCGAAGTTAAGCGTCTGCGCAGGATCGGCACCATTCATATCGACTGGTGTCGTGTTCGTCGCCGGATCACCCAGAGCCACAGAAGTGATTGGCTGACCATTGTTCAAGCTCGCCAACGTACCATCGTTGTTGAACTTCATGGTATGCCCCACATGACCTGTTGGCGTTTGCGCATCACCAGCCGCAACATTTAAAGGCTTTTCACCTTCTTTATCTGTCACGGTGTAGTAAGTGTTCCATGTATTTGGCTGAGTCTGATCTTTCAAGTAATACGTCGTTAGCTTGTAAGACTGACCCATCGAGTCATAAATTGTCGAAGAGGTTGAACGGTTGTATGTATCTGGGTCTGAAAAATCAAACTGCGTTGGATCTTTCAAATCGCCGTTCGCTGGCAAGTTCACACCCACTTCAATGTTTGCTGTTTGTTTTGGCTTACCAAATTCAGCAGGAATATTGATGGGTTGTGGCTCGTATGAAGAAACCTCACCAGAGCTTGGGTCCACTTGGTAACCTAATAAGAACTCATCGTTCGCGGTCACCATGTAGTTTTCTTTATTTAAGTGAAATGCACCATTACGTGTCAGTTCATTCTGTTGTGGAGTTAGACGCTCTTTCGCTACAGCGAAAAAACCTGTCCCCGAAACACGCAAATCCATTGGGTTGTTGGTGTAAATGCTAGAGCCTTCATGGAACTGCTGTGCCACTTGGCTTGCTTGCGCACCACCACCCGGTGTGGTTTTTGCGTTAGTAAATAAAGAGTTAGAGTAGACATCAGCAAACTCAGCACGGGACTCTTTAAAGCCGTAAGTGTTGGCGTTCGCAATGTTGTTACTGGTGGTGTTCAAATCCAGTTGGGCGGCGGACAAACCGCTTAAAGATACATATGACATTCCAAAATCTCCTAATCTAGCGAGCTATGACTACGCTTTGCCGACTTCCAATACTTCTGCAAGTCGAACTGGCGATTCAAAACCAGCCAGATTGAGTAATACGTTTCCGTCACCTTTGCCAAGCAATACGCTGTTTACGTTGGCATACGTCGATACTGGGAACTCTTGCGACTCCCCTTCAACTAAGCCAGACGCTTTCACTTTGTATTTGCCAGCTGGCAGTGGATTTCCGCTTTCATCTTTACCGTCCCAAAGCACACGCGTGTCGCCGGCTGGTTTCGCCCCTACCTCAAAGGTACGAACCAGTTGGCCAGCTTCATCCTCTACACGAACAAACAGATTATCGATAGATTGTGAAAGCTTAACCATTGCCGCCATTGGTGCGTCGTCCTGCTTCACACCTGCTGCTCCTGGGACCAATACGTCACGCCCTACCAAAGAGGAAGCTTGTAACGCTTGATTTGATGTCATTGACGAATTCAAACTCTCAAACTGAGTGTTCATCTTGCCAATGCCATCAACGGTCGCAAATGAAGCCATTTGCGCAATCATCTGGTCATTACTTACCGGCTTAAAAGGGTCTTGCTGAGACAGTTGCTTCGTGAGCAATGATAAGAAGTCTTCCTGTTTTAGGTCCTGCTTACCCGTGCTCTCTTCCGCTTTCTTGTTACTCTCTTGTAGACTTTTAAGCTGGTCGATATAGGACAAGCCGCTTTGACCAACGTTGTTAATTCCGGCCATACGCTACCCCCTTATCCTTATTGACCCATCTGCAGCGTACGCAGCAGCATTTGTTTACTAGAATCAGCGACCTGTACATTAGTTTGGTATGCACGAGAAGCTGAAATCATGTTTGCCATTTCTTCCATTACATTGACGTTAGGCTTGTAAATGTAGCCTTCTTCGTTTGCAAGGGGATGGTCTGGGTTGTACTCCGCACTCAGCGGTTTATCACTTTCTACAATACCCATCACTTTCACTGGCACCGCATCACCGCCACGCATGGCGTTACTTAACTCTGCACCAAACACTGCATGACGCGCTTTGTAAGTGTCTTTCGCAGAGCTGCTGACACTGTCGGCGTTTGCCAAGTTGCTTGAGGTAGTATTCAGACGAACGGATTCAGCGCTCATTGCGGAACCTGTCACATTGAAAACGTTAAATAAGCTCATCTAAATTATTCCCCTTTGATTGCTTTGGTTAAGTTCTTGAATTTGCTGCCTAGAAAGTCGAGTGATGCTTGGTGTCTGATTTGGTTTTGCATAAACAAGTTACGCTCTAAATCCAAGTCTACCGTGTTGCCATCTCCCGTATCTGGTTGCGTAGGAAGACGATATAACTTGTCCCCAACCAACGTTGTAGTGGCAGGAATATGCCGACCATCTGTGCGACTAAGACCAATGCTTGCCCCAGATGTTGCCGCTTGCAATTCCTTCGCAAAGTCTAAACCTCTTGCTTTGTAACCAGGCGTGTTGGCTTGTGCGATATTGGTGGAAATCACCTCTGCATTGCGCTCACGTACGCCCACCGTGTGCTGGTGGATGCCTAGTGCATTGTCAAAAGATATAGCCATGTTTGCCTCTACAATTAAGAACTGACCGTGATTGATAACCAAAAAGCAATTAGCATGCCAAAACCTAAAGCATTACACCAACCTAGTGGTTACCGTGAATTGAAATAGCAATAAGTGAGCCAAAGTAACTGGAATGTCATGTCGTATCACTTTGTTCACTTAATAAAGATACACCGTGTTGAGGGCACAAGGCAAAAACGCGCTTCAACTAATTGAGTGATACATGAAACGCTCGGCGCAGAAAGGTAACAAACAAAAAAGCCTGACACGAAGTCAGGCTTTTCTATCAATGAAGAGATACCGCTATTTAAGCTTGTAAATGATGCCCGGATTACAGCGCACCATTTCAAATTTATCAGTCAGACCAGTTAGCGACTCTGATGCCCCTAACAGCAAGTAGCCACCAGGGTTTAAACTGCTCGCCATTTGGTTAAGCACTTTAGACTTCATTTCTGGAGAAAAGTAAATCAATACGTTACGACAGAAAATGATGTCGAACTTACCCATCAGTGCGTAACTGTCCATCAAGTTTTGTGGACGAAAGTTCACCAAACGCTTGACGTTATCTTTGACTTTCATGCGACCACCGTCCGCATTTTCAAAGAAGGTGCGACGACGTTCTGGTGAAAGCCCGCGACCCAAAGCCAAGTTGTCGTACACCCCTGCACGACACATCTCGAGCATACTTGCCGAAATATCTGTGGCTGTAATGGACACGTTTGGTAACAAGCCCGGCTTGCGCTGTTGCGTTTCCAGGATCGTCATTGCAATAGAATACGGTTCTTGGCCCGATGAACTGGCAGCAGACCAGATCTTAATTGGGCGCTTGCTTGCCGCTACTTCTGGCAATAATTTGTCAGCTAAAACCGTGAACGGATAAGTATCTCGAAACCACAAGGTTTCGTTAGTCGTCATCGCATCCACAGCGGCGACTCGTAATTCTCGATTACGCCCTGTAACAACATCACGTAGCAAATCTGATAACGATGCGAGCTTAAACTTCGTCACTAAAGGACTCAGTCGGCTACGCACGAGGTATTGCTTGCTATCACCTAACACGATGCCACATTGCGATTCTAGAAAACGGCTAAAGTCACGATACTCTTGATCACTGATTGTAATAGCAGTCATTAATGTCTCTTTTATTGTGTTAATGCAGATTTAACCGCGTTACCCAACTCATCTGGGTTAAATTTCGCAATGAAGGTGTTGGCACCTACACGCTCAACCATAGCTTGGTTGAATACACCACTTAATGAAGAATGGAGGATAACATAAAGGTCTTTCAAATCGGCATGTCTGCGAATTTCAGCCGTTAAGGTATAGCCGTCCATTTCTGGCATTTCAATATCGGAAATAACCAACGAAATTTGATCGTAGATATTGCCTTCTTGAGCCATTTCAATCAACTTATTGTACGCTTCTTTGCCGTCTTTGACAGATACGACCTCAAAACCGATGGATGTAATCGCACGCTCTACCTGTTTACGCGCGACCGTCGAGTCATCAGCAATCAGTATGCGGCGTACAATAGGCTTTTCTTGTTCTGCTTGTGCGATTTCTTCGCCAATAGCGGAATCCATCGTTTCATCAACTGGCGCAATTTCTGCCAGGATTTTTTCAACGTCAAGGATTTCAACCAGCTCATTGTCAATGTTTGTCACGGCAGTCAAGTAGTGCGCTTTACCTGCGCCGTCTGGCGGTGGCAAAATCGCTTCCCAATGCATATTGATAATACGCTCAACCGATGATACCAAAAATGCTTGGATCGTACGGTTAAATTCTGCAATAACAACAAAACATTTATCTAAATCAGTGGTTGGGCGGCCACCAATTGCCAGGCTCAAATCAATAACGGACACGGTATGGCCGCGGATATGAGCGATACCTTTAACCAGAGGGTGTAGATTTGGCATTGAAGTCAGCTTAGGGCACTGTAGTACTTCTTTCACTTTGAATACGTTAATGCCGTAGCGCTGTCGGCCCATCAGTCGAAAGGTCAATAATTCCAATCGGTTCTGACCGACGAGTTGCGTACGCTGATTCACCGAGTCAAGAATCCCCGTCATATGCTCATCTCCATCTCAAACTTTTTGTTTTTAAATGATACTCTACCACTGGCAAGCACGATACCAGGGAGACAGTATGGCGTATTTCACTTTCACTTCGACACCATTGACTATGACAATATGTAGAGCGCTAATTACAAAGTACGCTAAGTCTATCGGCATTTTGCTCAGTATGTTTAGCTTTTTTGTTCATTCAGCTTCAGATAATCAGATCGAGCAAATAAAAACAGCAGCAGAACAACATATTCTTGCTACGGTTGATCAGCCTGATGGTGGCGAGCTATCTGTTAATGCGGCAGAGATCGACTCGAGAATAAAAGCAACGGATTGCCCTGTTCCGTTAGATACATCTGCCTCTTCCACCAGCAGCACGAGAAGTAACATCAATGTGTTAGTGGAATGCCAACCGGATGACTGGAAAGTCTATGTCCCTGTGAGGATCTCGGTATCAGTACCAATGATCGTCGCGACACGAACATTAGGGAGAGGAGAAATCGTCAGCGCATCGGATGTTACCACTTCCATGATCGAGCTACAGCGCTTTCGTAAAGATGGATTTTCTAGCTACGATCAAGTGGTTGGGGCAAAGCTAAAGCGTAATGTTCGTTTAGGCGATGTCGTAGAGAGAAATGATGTTTGTGTGGTATGCCGAAATGAAAAGGTCATTATCAAAGCGGTGAATTCTGGCATGACGATCACAACGCAAGGCACAGCATTGCAGGATGGCTCAGCTGGCGATCAAGTAAGAGTGAAAAATGATAAGTCACAACGTATAATAGAAGGCATAGTGACTGACATTGCGGAAATCACTGTTAATTTTTAATACCCACTGGTAGCGTGTTTAAACTGATCAATAAAAATGCAAAAAATGACTAAAGTTATTTTTGCGCTGGTCGATAGTCTGGATACCAGTATTACGATACAAGGCAAAGGTTAAACATGGCAGGTATAGATAATATACGTTCAGGGCAAATGATGACGACAACAAGTCGCGCACCTGCACGTAACGATTCCAATGCTACCAGCACGACAGAATCAAAAAAGGCGCCAGCGCAACAAGACGCAGTGTCACTCAGCCAGCAAAGTAAAGCCGTCAGTAAACTCCAGAAGGATATGGCAGCTTCTCCGGCATATGACAGCGCCAAAGTTGCAGCAATCAAAGAAGCTATCACTAACGGTTCATACAAAGTCGATCCTGAAAAATTGGCTGACAACATGATTAAGTTTGAAAACGAATTGCAAGGCAAAAGCTAACTGACTTAGGCCGAAGGTAAGTATTTTATGGCAGCATTAGTCGATCTCGTTAATTTCCAGCTAGAAAATGCTAAGGCACTTTCCGCTGTTTTACGCCAAGAAACACAAGCAATAACGGTGCGTGTCTCTACCGAGATTGAGAACATTGCCAAACAGAAGATGACGCTCATTGATCAGCTCAGAACAACTGATCAGCGAATCGCCTCTCACCCGCACGTCAATCAACTTACTGAAGATGAGCACCTAAGTCAGGTTGTTACTCAGATCCAATCGATCGTCCTCGACTGTCAACAAGTTAACCAAGTAAATGGCGAATCGCTTAGTCGCGCACAGCTGAGCTTCAATAAACTCAACAACATGCTTCAGCGAACTCATGGCAAAGTTGGCATGACCTACAATGCGGGCGGAAAAACCCACACCATCTCGACGCTTGGCACCAATATAAAAGCTTAAACGTCACTCCTACCCTCAATTTCCGCGCTCACGTAGATATAAAAAAGCGACTCATTGTTACCAATCAGCCGCTCAAAAAGATTATCTGTCTAGTGAAATGGTTTAAAACAAGGTTTGCTGACGCTTCTCAGGCACCTGCTGAACTTCTCCATAATCACGTAGCTTATCCATCTTACGGATATCCAGACGCAGCTCAGTCACATAACTGTCTTCAACAAGATAACTACGCACAACTTCTGCACCACGAATTACACCATCGACGGCACCAGTGGTGCTTTCAATACCCAAACGTTGGTCTTGCAGCTCTGCTCGTCCACTAACACGCATGCCATAAACTTGCTCTGCTAGCTCACGATAAGCATCAATTTTTGATGCGCGCATTGCTCGTACACGCTTTTCTTCTACTGTGCGGCCTGTTTGCTCACTGACGCTGGCGTAACCCACCGCCACTAAGATTTCATCTTGACGCATCTGTTGTAATGGCTGACACCCCACCAATATCAGTGTGGCAACAATAAATAATAACTTCTTCATGCTTCTATCCTATGGACGGAGAATCACAGTGTACGGCTGACGAATGGTAGGGTCAGAACGAATCAACACACCATCTTGTGTGCGGATGCTATTTAACGTATCTAAGTCACGCCCAATACGGTCAGCCGGAAGGAAACCTTGCGCTGTCGCTACAACTACACGGCTTTGCATGCCAACCACGCGTGCATTGACAAGCACTCCTCCCTCTTGGCGCAGCATTGTTCCGGTCAGTACATACTGAATTTGCTGCTCTTGAGCTAAATCTTGCCAATCACGACTTAAAGCAAAATCGCCCTGCTGCGTCACTTGAATAGAGCCCGTAGTTTTGAAATCAACCACTTTAAACCCTCGGCGCTGAAACTGATGGATAAAACCTTCAGAGACCGAGTTACCTAACCAGTTTGTTGCATCCATATTTTGTAGATCAACAAACGAGGTAATCGCAATCGGTGTCCGCGCTGATACTGCCACATTAGAAACCATCAGGTCTTCTGTCATGCTCTCAATGAAAAAGTCCATCGTATGACGCGGACTATCCATCAGCATGAACTGGCTTCCCGAGTACGGTTCTTTACCATTGTAAATCGGTGAGTACGCGCACGATGTCAGAAGCGTCATCATCGATGCGGCGACAAGCCACTTTTTCATGGTTTGATTCTCCAGATAATCTTAGGTGATACCGTTCTTTATTAATTCCTTTCCAAGAAAATGAATATTGGAACAGTCTTTGCTTTTCTTTGTTTGCCTAACGAAGAAAAACCCACCAAACTTCACTGAATTTGTTAAAGCAATATTTATACCCGAACGGTTGTAACCAATGAAAAAAATATTAAACAGTCTGTTTTCAATCACTTTAGTGATGCTTGTGCCTTTTAAGGTAATGGCATCTTGGTATGAAGTCACAGGCGTTGCCACCATCGTTTCTTCAGAAGAGACGGCAAGGCTCCATGCGTTGGAAGACGCGCTGTTCAAAGCCGTCAATTTTTCGGGCGCAGATATTGGCAGTATTAGCAACTTGATGCCGCTATTAGAAGAAAGCCGCAACGAATACCAGTTTACCAATCATGAAGTCCGTTACATTTTGGTCGAGTCTGAACGCAAACGTCGCGGTAAAGTCGAGGTAAAAATCCGCGTTGATATTTATCCATCGGCAACGGGTTGCCACACCGATCAATACAAAAAGACAATGCTGGTCGGCAATATTGAGGTCGCATCACCACAACAAGCAGTGATGGGACAAATTTATCAAGTTGGTGACGATTTTAGCCACGTAGTGAACCGTCAACTTGATCAAACCTCACGCAGCTTTGTGTCTGTTGGTACAACGGACTACTCAATAAGCAGCAACTATCCTGCTCGCACTCAAATGATCGCGCAAGACAATGGCGCACAATACATCATTGGAGGGGTCATCACCGATCTCACTGCAACGGTCGAATCTCAACTATTGCAAGATGACATCATCAATCGTCAGTTTGCGTTAGAAATGAAAGTATTTGATGGTAAAACTGGCCATGAAATCTTCAACAAAGCCTACCGTGAGGTCGCGCGTTGGCCATTTGCTAAGACGAGTCAAGTGGACACTCGTAGTGCACGTTTTTGGGCATCGACCTATGGCGAGATGATGCTTCGCGTTAGTCGCAATATTATGTTGGATCTGGAGTCGGAGCTATCTTGCAAAATTACATTGCCAGAGGTTGTGGCAGTCTTCGGTAATACCGTAACGATGGATCTCGGCCGTATGCACGGCGTAAAAGAGGGAGACAAATTGCAGCTTTGGCACACCGCGTCGTTTATCGACCAAAATGGATTGCCAAGAAACAAAGTCTCGCAAAGCGAAATTACATTAACGGTATCACGCATATACGAACACGAAGCCGAGCTGACGATTGATCAGCCAAATTTAGCATCTAGCGTTCAAATTGGCGACGTAATGAACAAGATCCTATAAAAGCAAACATTAAGTCTTGAGATATGCTCACTTTTGAATATCATAGGCAGCGCATCTTATTTGATTATACCAATGACCGTAGCGAATCGTTCAACGTGATGCTGATACAGATCTGGTAGATTGCTAGATTTGAACTCAGTAAAACAGTGCAATGAACTGCAACTATTGGTATTACGCCCCCATGGCACAGCTGGATAGCGCAGTCCCCTCCTAAGGGACAGGTCGTAGGTTCGAATCCTGCTGGGGGCGCCATATCATAGCCTTAGCTCCCACTTGAGCTAAGGCTTTTTTGTATCTTCAATTTCAAGCCTCGCATTGCTCCCCCTAGTACATCGTGTTAGATAATCTTCCCAGTAATCAATATGATCGGATCGGGTGTTTCGGTTACGAGATAAAACCTTCTACTGATCTGACTTCTTCCCCTTGAAATCATTTCAACAAGCCCTATTTACAGTTTTGTATTTTATTACTTTAATTATCTATGAGTTTTGCTTACCCTTTTAGCTATTAATAAAATTATTAGTTAGCACTATGTCTAAGAGCAATTTAATAACTAACACTGGACACCGCTTTATTTCTAAAGGCAAGACAGCCTTTAAGATACATATCCATACCCCCGAGGATACGGTACTACACCGCTCGGTAGGATTTGTTCGTATTGGAGAAAAGAAAGGCTTACAAAAAGCCATTAAGCTGAGAAACGAGTTAGGCCGGCAAATGTGGGGCAAATTCTGGCGACGTCTTTTGAAAGACCCTTACCTAATGACCAGGCTTCCACATAGCGTTGAGCCTAAAATCGTTCACAAGCCTAACCCTACTCTTGAAAACCCTGACAACCGAGATACGTGTTACATCGCCAAGTGGCGAGAGTTCAATGATGACGGTGAGTATAAATATAAAACGGTGGTTCGCTCTATTAGTAAGTACGGCAAACTTGCCGCCTACATGCAAACCAAAAAAGCGTTGTTAGAAGCACATAAAGATAACTTGGAGATCCTGACATTCATGGGGCGTTTAAACAGCATTGATCTTAAATAATACCTGGCCACTTTGAACATTTCAGTCAGTTTTTAAAGAGAAATAAAAAGCCCCAAAGAGCGAACTCTTTGGGGCTTTCTGCTTCAGTCTTCTATACTACGGTCGAATAGGAGCTTATTGCTGAACTTGGTATTCAAATTCTGGAACAACGACTTCTACGCGACGGTTTTGTTGACGACCTTCACGAGTGTCGTTTGAAGCGATTGGGTTGTTTTCACCTTCGCCACGAGCTTGGATACGTGATGAATCAATACCTTTTTCAACGAGTGCGTTAGCAACAGACTCAGCGCGTTTCTCAGAAACTTTTAGGTTGTAAGCTGCTGGGCCAGACGTATCTGTGTAACCTACAACTTCAACGTTCGCTTGTGGGTGCTCGTTTAGGAAAGCAACTAGGTTATCAAGTTTTGCAGCGCTCTCTGGTTTTAGAGTTGTGCTGTTTAGATCGAAGCTACCTGTACCAATTGTTTGAGTTTCGAATGTTTTCGTAACTACAACTGGCTCTTCTACCACTTCTTCTACAACCACTTCTTCAACAACAACTGGCTCTTCTACGATTACTGGCTCATCGTTGCCGCCGAATTTGAAAGAAACACCTAGTGTTGCAGTGTTACCTGTCGCACGAGTTACATCGTTGCTGATGTCAGTCAGTGTTTGGTATTCCGCACGAGCTGTTACGTTTTGGCTTAGGTTGAATTCAAGACCAGCTGCGCCTAGGTAAGAGTAATCATCTTTGCCATCAAACATTACGTAAGCGCCACCCACTTTACCGTAAAGTGCGATGTCTTCAGTGATTGGTAGGCTAAATTTAGGAGCAAGAGTGATCGCTTCTACGTGGCCACCGAAAGAAGTTTGGTTAAAATCACCGATGTTGTCGAAACCCGCTTCTACTGCGAAGTATTTATTCATTTCGTAACCAACAAAAGCGCCAAGAGTAGAATCGTCTTTGTCACAAGCCTGGCCCGCTACACACGCGTCTTCCATCCATGACTTACCCATCTTACCACCAACGTATACTTCTGCTTGTGCTGCTGAAGCCATAAGTAGAGACGCTGAAATTACCGCTGCTAATTTTTTCATTATTGATTCCTCTAAAGAAGTTCTTTTGTTAGATGCCGAAATGCGCCGTCTGACTGACGTTGTATTTCAATTCTTTTTATTCATTCCTTGAGTGAGATACTTAGTCAGCTTCTTTTTATGCACATGCATTTTTTTTATGGAAGCAACTTACGTATATTTCCTGTTCAGTGATACATATCGCCATCTCGGTATCGCTGACGGGATGAACTATAACGCTAAGAAATCGCGAGAAAAATCCCAATTCTGTCAATTTATTGTCATCAAAAATCTCGACAACATGTGATCTTAAGCAAAAAAATCCCCACGCAATCACGACGCAAACGTTTGCTTTATTTTTTGAAACAACATAGCTAAAGCAAAGGTTTTTCTTAAAAATGAGACAAACAAAATGGAACTTTAAGGAACATGGATAAAAATCAATCAGATGTTTGATATATAATCGCTCGTTTTTTATTCATGCCAACGATATTTGGATTAAAAAATCTTATCCATATTGAGGTAAATTACAGGTGAAACCATCTCTTCATTCACCAATATGAGAGAAAGTTTCTCGTTATCTAAATTGAAGATACAAAAAAGCCGCGGTTGCTCACCGCGGCTTTGTGACTATTTATTCAAAAGAACGTTCAGTTCAAAGCAATTATGCGTTTGCTTCACGCTCAGCAATGAACTCAAGCGCCATCTTAATGCGAGCAATACAACGCTCTTTTCCAACCAGCTCCATTACTGCATCGACAGAAGGAGACTGACCGCCGCCTGTTACAGCAACACGTAATGGCATACCGATTTTGCCCATGCCGATTTCCAACTCTTCACATACTGCTGCGATAACGCCATCTTTGATGTTCGCTGTCGTCCACTCAGTTAGTGCTTCCACTTTCGCTAATGCAAGTTCTAGAGGCTCTTTAGCCACGCCACGTAGGTGTTTCTTCGCTGCGCCCGCTTCAAACTCAGAGAAATCTTCATAGAAGTAACGGATTTGCTCAGCTAGCTCAACTAGTGTGTTGCAACGCTCACCCACTAGCTTGATCACGTCAGTGATAGCAGGACCATTCGTTACGTCTAGTTTTTGTTGATCTAGATGCCATTGTAGATGCTCAGCAACGTACGCAGGATCTGAGTTCTTGATGTAGTGGTTGTTCAACCATTGCAGTTTGTCAGTGTTAAAAGCAGACGCTGACTTAGATACTGCGTTTAGGCTAAATAGATTGATCATCTCTTCTTGAGAGAAGATTTCTTGGTCACCATGAGACCAACCAAGGCGCACTAGGTAGTTGTTTAGTGCCGCAGGCAGGTAACCCATATCGCGGTATTGCATGACTGATACAGCGCCGTGACGTTTAGACAGTTTCGCGCCGTCATCACCCAGGATCATTGCACAGTGTGCAAATGTTGGTACTGGCGCACCTAGTGCTTCGTAGATGTTGATTTGACGAGGCGTGTTGTTGATGTGGTCTTCGCCACGAACAACGTGAGTGATACCCATGTCCCAGTCATCCACTACTACACAGAAGTTGTAAGTAGGTGAACCGTCAGTACGACGAATGATTAGGTCATCCATTTGATCGTTGCGGATTTCAATGCGACCACGGATTTGATCATCAAATACTACGCTGCCTTCTTTCGGGTTACGGAAACGGATAACACATGGATCGCCATCTTTTGCCGCTTCGTTTGCTGCTTTGATTTTTGGATGGTTAGCATCGTAGCGAGGCATTTCTTTATTTGCTTCTTGCTCTGCACGGATTTCATCTAGCAGCTCTTTAGACGCGTAACATTTGTAAGCTTTGTCTTCAGCAAGAAGCTTATCAACCATTTCGTTGTAACGGTCAAAACGTTGAGTTTGGTAGTAAGGACCTTCATCCCACTCCAAGCCTAGCCATTCCATGCCTTCAAGAATTGCATCAACCGCTTCCTGAGAGTTACGCTCAAGGTCTGTATCTTCGATACGTAGAACGAATTCACCACCTTGGTTTTTAGCGTATAGCCAAGAGTAAAGTGCAGTACGCGCACCACCAACGTGTAGATAGCCAGTTGGGCTAGGAGCAAAACGAGTTTTAACCGTCATTTGAGTTCCTTAGGGGTAATGAGCAACGAGAGATCTCTCGTTGTAATGTCAAGGATAAAAGTGGCGACATTTTACCACCGTAAGTCAATTCTACAATCGGTTTGACAACAGAAATAAAAACAGGGCAGAACCAAAAAGGCACAGCCCTGCTATTTACTGTTAAAGCACGAGACGAAATTACTTCAGGTTACGCATTGCCCATTGCATAAATTCTTGCTGCTCTTCACGGCTCAATTCATTAAACGATGCTTTGATTGTTTTGGTTTCCGCTGGAGAAGACGCAATGCTTGCCTTAGTCGATTCTTTATTCATTGCGTTATTATAGTCGGCAACTTCTCGTTCGTAATCACGAAAACCTTGCAAACCACCTTTACGAAGTTGAACCATAGAGAATGCCACTTCTTTTCCTTTTTTGTCTTTCAATACCACTTTAGGATCGAGTTCGAAGGCTCTCGCCTCTTCAATAGTACGGAATGTTTGATAAGTCATAGAAAGCTCGGTGTCTTTTTCTGCATCAAACTCTAATACTAGTGGCTGCGAATCGAATTTACGGCGCTTTCCATCTTCAAATACAATTTGTCCAACCGTTACCGCCAATTGGTTTTCCCCATCTTTTAACTCGATGCTGTTATTCTTGGATATCCACTCAGGGTAGACGAACTCGCCGTTGAGAACGCGAGGGACTAATTCAGATTGCAGAGTGAGTTGAGCAGCAAAAGCTGGCGCCGAAAGCATTGCGCAAAGTCCGAGAAGTGTCGTTGTTTTTTTCATCATGGTTTCTCACTTTATACCAATTTAGATAAGCCTCTAAAACTTACAGGCCAGTCATTTCAAAGGCTTATTTGAATAAGTATCAAGATAAAAAGGGCGTTTCCGCCCTTTTAGCTGCTTCTTTAGTTAGAAGTAGTATTCAACACCTACAGAGAACTCGTCGTAGTCAGCAGACTTCCAACGTGCTTCTGTTGGTTTATCTAATTGAGACGCACCGTCGCCAAAGTCTAGAGTACGAGCACGTACGTACAGCACTGCCGATGGGTCTACGAAATACATAACTTGTGCTGATAACACATCGTCCGCTGTATCGTTAATTTTCTTACCATCACGCTCTAGATCAAAGTTAGCGGCATAAGCCAGTTTGTATTGCCAATCACCCGTGGTGTACATGATAGCGGCAGACATTGCATCTTGCTTTTCACTCACACCATTGCTTGCGTCCGCTTCCATGTATTTGTATTGCGCAAAGAAAGAGATCCCGTTATCAAACCAGCCTTGTGCCCCTACCAAGTACGTGTTGTTTTCCCACGTTTGGCTTTCCATCTTGATATTACGGTTACCTTCATATGCCGCATCTAACTGGATAGGACCAATTTTGTAGTGTGCTGCGATACCACCCCAGTAGTCATCCCCTTCACCTAGACCTGCTTTATCACCTGCACCAGCTGCGATATCTAGGGAGAATTTGTCAGCAAACATTGGAGAGTCCCAGCGGATAGTGTTTGATTGACGGTCTTGGTACTTGGCGCCACCAATAGCACCACCCCAGTCGTATACATCGCCCAGGCCAGGGTTAGATGCTGGCCAGTCAACCAATTCGTACATAGGTGTCAAAACGCGACCCAGGCGAATTTGCCCCCAAGATGCACTTTCAAAACCGACGAATGTGTCACGTTCACCAAGACCTGCGCCCTCGCCACCAAAGCTAGGGTCTACATAACCGCCTTCGATTTGCCAAATAAAAGTAGGGTCGAAGTTAGCAAATTGTTTTTTACCACGGAAACCAATACGAGATTCGTTGTTTAGCTGCATGCCACCCAAATCATCGTCCGTTGCTTTGCTGCCAGAATCGTAATCGCGGTACGCGGCCTGCATCGCGATGATCCCGTAAACTTCATAAGAAAATGAATCCTTGGTTAGAAACTCTTTTGCTGCGTCACTGTTTGCACCATCAGCAAATGCAGCACCACTGAACATCATGCCGGTAATTGCCGTGGCAAGTAGGCTTTTCTTTAGGTAAGACATTATAAACCCCTATATTTTTAGTTTTTTCCATTTTCAAATTCACTAACTAGGACATGGCAGGAACTTGAAACAGTGTTTGGACGGGGCAAATATGACAAACTTTTTTCGCACTAAAAAACTTTCTCTACAGCAATCTGAGCGACTTCAAAATGAGAAAATCAAAAATAAAATAAATCAATAAAAAACAATTGTTTAACATCAAATATAAAAAATAAAAAACGTTAAAAGTACGTTTTGACACTGAACTGACATTGAGAGCATCTAAAAAACGTGAGCGACTTCATTCATCTTTTAGGTGTTTTAACGGAACTTTATATTCAAAGAGAAAAAACCTTGAGATCACTCGCAAGTAAAATGACCGTGCACTTGTGGGATTCGAGAGATTTTGACGAAATTGTTGTGAGTAGCAAATGGGTATTGACCTTACCCTTACAGGAAGGTTTAAGCTCATAGCATCACTACTATTGAGGTGCAGATTATGTATCAGTTAGTTATACCTTTATCAGGGCTCAACTGCATGGGCTGTGCGAGAAAAGTTGAGAATGCTTTACATGCGAATCACGATGTGGAGATCCTCAATTTGTCCCCGACGCAAGTAGAGGTCAAAACCGAGTCTTCTCTTAAAGAGCTCGTCTCGTCGATTGAATCTCTTGGTTACCAAGCAGGAAATCACTACGAGCTAAACCTTTCAGGCTTAAGCTGTGGCGGTTGCGTCAAAAAACTTTCATCTTTATTAGAATCTAATCAAGACGTTATTTCTTTTGAGGCTTCAACAACGCACTTAGAGATTCGTACCCTCCTCTCCGAGCAACAAGTGATCGACTTAATAGCAACACTCGGCTATACCGCCAACCTTGATTCTGTTGAAGTAGAGAACGAAAGCTCACCAGAGACTGAACAGGTAGAAAAGCAAAGCAATATTAAAGATACGCAGGTGCCACCAGCGAGTATTCAATTGCAAATGCTGATTCAAGGCATGACGTGTGCGAGTTGCGTATCTTCAGTAGAGAAAGCACTTACTAACGTAGAAGGCGTTGAGAAGGCACAAGTCAACCTTGCAGAACAAAGCGCACTAGTATTCGCAAGCCAAGACTCTGATGACCTCCTTAACGCAATTGTTGAATCGGTAAAACAAGCCGGTTACCAAGCAGAGATCCTACAAGACGCCGCAACCCAGCAAGAAAAGCAAGCACAGCAACAACGTCAGCAACAAAAACGCTTTAAACTGGATGCTATTGCTGGCCTTGTCGTCGGTGCCCCTTTAATGATTTGGGGCGTTGCTGGCGGCAATATGATGATTCGCAACACCAACGACCAATTAGCTTGGGGCGCGATCGGTATCGTATGTTTACTCCTTCTTGCCACAGCAGGGAAACACTTCTTCAGTAACGCTTGGTTAGCAGCTACTCACAAGCGCGCCACCATGGACACGTTAGTCGCGCTCGGTACTGGCGCAGCGTGGTTCTATTCGATGCTTGTGGTGATTTTCCCAGACTGGTTCCCTCTTGCTTCACGCCACGTGTACTTTGAAGCGAGTGCAATGATCATCGGCTTAATTTCTCTTGGGCACTATATAGAAGCAAAAGCCAAAGCAAACACAACACGCTCATTGCAAGCTCTGATTAACCTGCAACCTCAGCAAGCTACGGTAATCACGGAACAAGGCGATCAACAAATAACGGTTGAGCAAATCACGCTAGGCATGAAACTGCGTATCAAACCAGGCGAGAAAGTGCCTGTTGATGGTGTTGTGATTCAAGGTGAATCATACATTGATGAGTCGATGCTCACTGGTGAACCAGTACCAGTGTTAAAAGCGCAAGAGGCTCAAGTGTCTGCTGGGACATTAAATACCGATGGTGGATTAGTCATTGAGGCAACGGGCATTGGCGCAAATACCATGCTGGCTCGTATCATCCGCATGGTGCGCACAGCGCAAAGCAGTAAGCCAGCCATCGCGAAACTGGCAGACCAGATTTCATCGGTGTTTGTCCCTGTCGTTGTTGGCATAGCAATACTGGCCGCGCTCGTTTGGTTTGCCGTTGGCCCAGAGCCAAAAGCGAGTTATATGCTGGTGGTCACCACAACCGTCCTGATCATCGCCTGCCCTTGCGCTCTAGGCTTAGCAACCCCACTTTCTGTCACGGTGGGAGTGGGTAAAGCCGCAGAGCTCGGCATTCTGATCAAAGACGCCGACGCCCTTCAATTGGCAAGCAAAGTCGACACGGTTGTATTCGACAAAACTGGCACGCTTACCCAAGGTAAACCTAGCGTTCAGCAAGTGTTTACTCACGCCACCAGCCAAGAAGATCTATTGGCTTTAGCGTATGCGGCAGAGCGTCAGTCTGAGCACCCACTGGCAAAAGCGGTATGTGATTACGCCAAACGACACGACGCAAAGGGTGTCTCATTAGACAAGTTTGAGAACGTTCGCGGGCGCGGCATTTGGGCGACGTATCAAGATAAACCGCTGCTCATTGGTTCGCTTCAATTTATGCAAGCAGAGAACGTCGAGACCAGCGCACTAAAACCCGCCATCGATGAATGCGCAAAAAATGCGTGGACTCCGGTAGCTGTGGCATTGAACGGCGAACTGATCGGTCTGATCGCCATTGCCGACCCGATCAAATCAGATGCGAAGCAAGCGCTCTCTGCATTAAAATCGCAAGGCATCAAAACGGTAATGCTGACGGGCGATAACCAACACGTTGCCAATGCTATCGGCCAAGAACTTGGTATTGATGAAGTGATTGCCCAAGTAATGCCAGATGAGAAAGCTCAGCACATTGAGCAACTTCAATCTCAAGGACATGTCGTGGCAATGGTGGGGGATGGCATTAACGACGCCCCTGCTCTCGCGTTATCCAACCTAGGTATTGCCATGGGTAGCGGCAGTGATGTCGCCATTGAAAGTTCGCAAATGACCATCCTGAACACATCACCAATGGCGGTAGTACATGCGATTGAACTCTCTCGCGCTACACTTAAGAACATGAAGCAAAACCTATTTGGTGCCTTTGTTTACAACTCGTTGGGTATTCCAGTTGCCGCTGGTGTGCTTTACCCAGAGTTTGGATTTTTGCTCAGTCCTGTTGTCGCAGGAGCGGCAATGGCACTGTCTTCAATTACTGTCGTTAGTAATGCAAATCGACTACGACTGTTTTCAGTAAAATAACCACTTCTTTTTGAGGGTATTATGAAGTTGAAACTATTGACCTTTGCAATGCTTGCGACCGTGTCCGCCAACGTATTGGCAGCCGATGTCATTAACCATAAATCACCATACTGTGGCTGTTGTGGAGAATGGACAAAACACATGGAAGAGAACGGCTTTACGGTCGAAGAAAAATTGCACGATGACATGAACGCCATCAAACGCGATCTAGGCATCAAGAATGAACAGCTTTACTCTTGCCACACGGCAGAGATCAACGGCTATCTGTTTGAAGGTCACATTCCAGCCGAAGACATTAAAGCGTTTTTGAAAAATCCACCACGTAACGCAAAAGGCCTATCAGTACCGGGCATGCCAATGGGCTCCCCTGGTATGGAATATGGCGACAAAAAAGACAGCTACACCGTTTACGCCTTTAACGAAAAAGGCCAAGTGTTCAAATATAGCCACCACGAAGGCAACGACCAATAAAAACAAAGCCCAGCGAGATAAACCGCTGGGCTTTTTCTTAATGGACAGTTAAGACAAATATAAAATTAGAAGCCGTAAGAGGCACCAAATACAAAAGCATTATTCACTAGGCTGTCACCACTCGCGTTTTCTGCACCGTGTGCTTGACTACGGAACTCAAAGTAAGGTTGAACACCTTTACGAGTCCACGTTGCACGAAGCTCGTGGTCCATGGTTTCCGCTTCAATCATGTAGACGTTGTTGTAGCTTAGCGTCACATCCTCATTCATCACGTAACCGATGCGGTTGTCCATGCGGTAATCTGTATCCGCATCTGCGTCTGTCGCATCAATGTGCGCACGAGTACGGTTACTTAAGGAGATGCCGTTATCGAAGTTGTAACCGATCTTAACCAATGGACGGTACTGTACATTCTCGCCAGCAGAGAACAGGTGTTGGTAACCCGCGGCAACCCATAAATGATCGGTAATATTAAATGACTGCTCACCACCCACAGTGATTGCTGGTGTTGTGTTACCTGCGCCACCGTTTTCTGTTTCCAGTTTACCCAACTGAATACCATCAAATTCGGTGTAAACCGTAAAGCCGCCGAATTGGTTATCAAAAGTATGACCAGCTTCCAGTGTAGACGTAACGTCCGAACCATGAATTCGACCATCATCGTGGAATTGAACATTACCTGTTACGTAAGAAGAACCAGCAAAAGCGCTAGAAGCGAAAGCGAGAGAAAGAGCACTCAGTGCAAAAATGTTTTTCATAATTACTGCCTTTATTTATTCACGTTATGCGATAGTTTTAGAGGGCATCTCTTCCCTTTTATCGCAAACTTTGGAATGTGCCTCCTTGGCGTTCGCAATATTGTTTCAATTAATTCGCGATGAAAAATAAAACATTTTAAAAAGTGATCTTGTTCAAACCGAAGCTCAACAACCCTGATAAAAACATGGGAAATACAGGCACTTATCGTATTTTTATAAAATTATTCAAAAAATAGAAGTGTGATCGTAAACAGATAATTTATTGATATTTAGCAGATTAAGTCGATCCAGTTCACAATAACCTTGACCATTACAACCAAAAACTTATTTATCAATGAAAAATAATTAGACATCGATCACGCTTAATTTCCTCAAAAAATAAAGAAAGCCCCAACATGAGGTTGAGGCTTTGCCAAAAAATTAACTTACAAGAATTGAGTTATTTCACGCTGGTCACTCGACTTGCTTTCTCACCGGTTGCTGACACAGAACGGATAAACACTTCACCTTTCACATTTGGACGAGCATTATCTGCGTAAGTTAGCCAGTTCTTGCCGTCTAGAGAGTATTGAAGCTTCACCCCTGGGAACTGAACGTTCATTGCTAGCTTGCCATCTTCTACTTTCGCACCTGGTACAGGCAGGCGGTAGTCGATACCTGATTTTTCTAGCTTAGCCAGTTCACGTTGGCCAAGTACGTTCGCAAAGCGGTTGTAGTCTTGGTTTAGCGCAGCTTTGTCTACTAGGTTAGAGTTTTGCGAGTATTCAACACCCACTTTGTAGTCGTTTTCCCAATCAGCACGGTGCCATGCACGCTCAGCGGCTGCTAGTACGCGAGGGAATACCATGTACTCGTATTGCTCGTCGTTACGTACTGTCTCAGACCACAGCTGTGCTGATAGACCATAGAAAGGTTTCGCTTCGATTTCACCTTTACCAGTGAAGCCGTTACCATCGCGGTCTACAGAGGTTTCTGCGTTCTGAGGCATGTTCTCTGGTGCAAAACCAAACATCTTACGAGTATCTGTTGCACGCGTCGCCCAGTAGTAACCACGCTCTTTCGGGTCAACTTCGTACGGCATGTCCATGTATACGTAGTCTGGGTTAGAAACGATAACGTCGTAACCTTTCTTAGACCATTCGTACACTGATGATGTGCCACCCCAGTAAAGAACGTCCCAGAAGTTAACACGTGTGTTTTCTGTTGCGAACGCTTTCTCACCTTCACTGTGCTTAAGGCCATCTTGCCAAGCTTGGAAGTTTGGAATGCCTTTCTCTGCCACCATCTTCGACACTTCTTCTGCAAAGTGGCTTGGTAGATGAGCAAAATCGCTTACCGTACCGTCTGCAATTAGCGTCTGACATTGTGGTGACTGTGCGAATGGCTTGTCTTGCTTAGACAAATCAATGTTACCCTTCCAGCTTACTTTGTCTTCTGCGTTGATGTCTTGCAGACCAGCGCCTAGCTTGATGTTCTTCGCTTCGTCACCACCAAAGTGCCATGTTGTTAGCGGCGTGCCCGCTTCTTGGTGCATTGCTGCTACTTCTGAAATCACTTTATCAACAAAGCGAGTTGAAGATTCCATACATGGGTTGATGAAGCTTTGCTTGTTGTAGAACTGAACCGTCGTTACGTTCGATGTATCTTGAGGATCCATCAGGCGGTACTCGTTCGCTTCGGCTTCTTTACCTTCTTCCATTAGACGGTCGTAACGTGCTTCCATTGATACCACTGCTGCACGAGCGTGTGCTGGCATATCGATTTCAGGAATCACTTCGATGTTACGCGCTTTCGCGTACTTCAAGATGTCCACGTAGTCTGCTTTGCTGAAGAAGCCAGAACCAAAGTTGTCTGTCGTTGCACCTGAGCCAAGCTGAGGCAGTAAACAGCTTTTCTCTTCCAAATCGAAACAACGGTTAGCACCCACTTCAGTCAGCTCTGGCAGACCCGGGATTTCTAAACGCCAGCCTTCATCATCCGTTAGGTGAAGGTGTAGTTTGTTCATCTTGTACGCGGCCATTTGGTCAAGCGTTGCAAGAATCGCGTCTTTAGAGTGGAAGTTACGAGCCACGTCCACCATCACACCACGGTAATCAAAACGCGGCGCATCTTTAATAGACAGTTGTGGTAGAGAATCAGCATTTTGGCTATCTACCAGGCCAAAGATAGATTGTACTGCGTAGAAAGCACCTGCTTGGTCAAACGCTTTAATCGCAATACCGTCGCCTTTGATGCTCATTTCGTAAGCACCAGATTTTGCCAATTCACCGGTGAAGTCTGCAGGAACAACAGTGATGCTTACAGGAAGATCACCACGAACATCCACACCTACCACTTCTGCACGACCTTGAATTGCTGCGTATTGAGCCGCATCGAATGCGTCTTTAGGCAGCGCAATACCCGCCGCGATATCTACCGTACCTTTACCTGCTTCAACAGACATTGGCGTTGGTAGTAACGTGGTTGATACGTCTTGTTTTGCTAGATCTTCGTTCTTCTCGAAACGAGACACAGCGCTCGCAAATACGTTGTTGTCATCTGGCGTACGTTTTAGGTTGTTACCCTCAAGGCCAGTCACGAAAGATGCAACGTCTTCTGTGTTAAGAGAAGCGATCATCTTAGGCTCTGCATTTGGTGCAGCAACGAAAGCGCCTGGCATGAAGTCAGTTTCAAATAGCTGCCAGTATTCAGCAACAAGAGGAAGCACAACCTCTTCACCCGCAGCAAAACCATCAAACTTATCTGTTGGTTCTAGTTTGTGTAGATCACCCGTTACGCGAGAGATTTTAAACTGTTCGTTTTCAACATCCAGAATCAGACGAATGCTATGGAAGTAAATAGCCCAATCTCTTGAGTCAACCGCTTCACCTTGGTTAACCAGCGTCATGTTTACCTTGTTACAAGACGCCCACTCAGCCCCTAAGTCCTGACAAGCAAGACCTTCGTTTGCACCGTGGTTAGTCAACACTTGGTATTGAATATCAAGATTATTAGCCAACGAATTTACAACTTGTTGTTCAGAGCTTTGCAGCGCAGAGCAACCTGCTAATGTAGTGATAACAGAAACAGCAATCAGACTAGGTTTAAACATCTTACTTCCCCAAAAAAGTCAGTGGTTCAAAACGACAATGATAAAAATCTCGGCCCCTCAAATGCGAGGTACCTAACCGTTACATTCAACATACAACCTGTTATTTCTAAGCGTAAAATAAATAGAAATAGGAAGTGATCCAGCTCAAAAAATGACACTCAGCAAAAACAATAAAAACCTAATTTTCATGGAGTTACAATACACGTCAAAATCGAACAACTTGTTTTGACGAGTTTGCTGCGATCTAGGTCACTTATATTCATGAGTTACGACTGATTTTGTAAGATTTGGATCACGCCTAATTATTTTGTGAACCATTAGTAAGCGAATTACCTATTTACCTTTCGTGAAGTGACTCTCATTTATTCGTCGTCAAAACTCGTCAATATTTTTAGAAATGACGATTTTGTCGAATACCCCACTGGAGAAATTGCACTTAACCTCACGCTATTTTGCGTATAAAGTTTAAAGGTATCTTATCTGAGGACCATTCTATGTTTCGTCTCTTGACGCTCATATCATCCCTACTTGTTACTTTGACTCCTTTTTCCTCTTATGCAGAGCCACAGCATTGGTTAGCGAAAAAAGGGGAAACCGAACTTATGATTATTGGCTCGGTACATGTGGGGGATAAAACGATGTACCCACTCCCTAGAACGGTCATCCAGCATTTAAGCCAAAGCGCAGGGTTGATTATTGAAGCAGACGTCAGGAATTCTGAAGGCTTGGTTTACCCACAAACAACCATTCTTTCTAAAGATGTTTTAGACAGAGCTCAACGTCGCCACTTAATTGAAATTGCCCAAGATTTAGGTTTGCCAGAAACTCAACTCCTAAATTCCCCACCTTGGATGGCGGCATTCACCATCCAACTCGCTTTAGTCAACAAACTGGGGTATGTCTCTGATAAAGGGGTCGACATGCACTTAATAGGACTCGCTGATAAAAAGCAAATTCCGGTCATTCCACTGGAGTCCGTGCAATTCCAAATCGATTTAATCGCAGGTCAATCAGAAGGCGGTAAAGAGATACTCCTCTCGTCAATTGAAGAATATGATGGCGGAGAAGAGTTGGTTCAATGCTTGATAGAGAGTTGGAAGACTGGTGATGGTAGCATGTTGGTCGAAGCCTCTTTGACCGATCATACAACAGAAGAGTTTAACCAAGCCTTTTTATACGAGCGTAATCGAGATTGGGCTAAAAAACTCGACACTGGCAGTGTTCTACCTCAGCAATCGGGTCGTTACACCGTTGTTGTTGGTGGCTTGCATTTAGTAGGTAAAGATAACCTGATTGAACTGCTTAAAAATCGGGGATTTAACATCAAACCACTGGGTAAGACGCGCCAAGCAAATTGTGATATCTAGTGATTGTTTGAAAAATGCCATTTAAATACAACCATTTAAAATTCATTCAAACTTTCTTATAAAACGCCGTTAAGCTAAGTGGATACAAAACAACTCATATGAAATTTAAATATTTATTCCTATACACGATTGGAATTATGCTCACTTCTTCGCTGTCTTATGCTAAACCGCCATGCAACGTAGAAGCTTTTCAAGCTATTGATATAACTCCGGAAGTAAAAGGCGGTGTTTTAGATAAAGAGAGTGGTCAATTTCTTATTACCGAAAAACCAATGATGCGTTGCGCGAACATCACGTTTTCAACAGCCCACACTCGAAATCGCGTTGCACATATGATGAACCAAGGCTTTGAAGCGGTTTACTATGATGGAAATACAAGCAAATCTCACTCAGTAACGTTTGATGAAGACGATTTAAAAGCGGGTTACGTCAAGATTGGGCCAAATCACCCAAAGACCGCTTATGTCTGTTTCACTACTTCTGAAACTCCTATCAATACTATCTCGTGTGACATCAAGTAATAAATTTACTCGCTCTAAAAAATGAAAAGGCCCTACATTTCTGTAGAGCCTTCCTCTCAATATGTGTCGATGAAGAGCCATGTTCTAACTTCAAGCGAACCCCATTTGGTTCGATACTATTGAAGTCTAAAATTACTAGCACTAAAAACGACGAAAGCCTGCTCATTGAGCAGGCTTTCTAAAAGTGGTCGGTGAAGAGGGATTCGAACCCCCGACCCTCTGGTCCCAAACCAGATGCGCTACCAAGCTGCGCTATTCACCGAGATGTTTAACTGAGGAATTGTCCCCGTCAACGAATGCGTATATTACGGATTCTGAACTTTGGCGCAAGTGCTTTTTACAAAAAAACCTTAGGTCTTAATTCGTTTGATGAATAACTGAACACTAGCACGTAAAATGTGACTGATAACTCACAACAAAATACAGTTTATTAACCTTAGCAACATAATTGATCCAGATCAGTGTGCAACAAGACACCGCCATTTAGTTTATTCCTGTCGGGAACATCTTGGAGGAAACATATGGACTTTTGGCTTGATCTCCTATTTGGTAATGCAGTGGGTCTATCGTCAATGATAGTAATTTTTGGGGCAATTGGTCTGATGTTATTTTACGGCGGTTTCTTCATATACAAGATCATGAACGACAAATCTCCTCACTAGATCTCGCTTAGCTCTAGAAACGCTTTGCACCGGAGTCGGTTACTTGCCTACTCCGGTTTTTTATTTGATCTCAATGCACCACTCATTGATATAATCCTATTATTCTTCCCTGTTCTTAATGAGATTACTGCTATGTCTCACGACGACGATTTTGATCTATTTCAACAGATGATGGGCGATGTAAAGCCAATCACTCAAGACACCACCGAACACAAAAAAGTACACCAAGTAACAGAAGCACAGCTCGCAAAACGCGAAGCAGCAATCTGGTTAACGGAAGATGACCCAGAATACCTATCACTTGATCACGCTGAAATGCTCAAGCCAGAGGACTTTGTTGAGTTCAAACGTGATGGTGTACAGGACGGGGTTTACCGCAAACTTCGCCTTGGTAAGTATCCAATCCAAGCTCGCTTGGATTTGCACCGTAAAACATTGAAAGAAGCACGTGATGAAGTCGTGACGTTTTTAAAGCAATGCCTATCAATGGACATTAGAACGGTCGTTATCGTCCATGGTCGAGGAGAACGCTCAAATCCACCTGCAATGATGAAAAGCTTTGTTAGCAGTTGGCTACGACAAATAAAGGAAGTCCAATGCGTCCATAGTGCGCAACGCTTTCACGGTGGAACTGGAGCCGTTTACGTCCTACTTAGAAAAAGTGCGGAAAAGAAATTAGAAACCCGCGAACGTCACCAAAAACGGTTAGGCTAAATTTCACCCTAATGCTAGAATGCCCGCCCTTATTCTTCCTTCCCCTTAAAGGAAGGGAGCTTCATTCGCCGTTGTGAAACGTTAGGAGACAAAAATGTCACAAGACAACGCTAAACGATTAAATAAATTCATCAGTGAAACGGGGTTTTGCTCACGCCGTGAAGCAGACAGACTGATTGAGCAAGGCCGTGTCACCATTAATGGCAACAAACCTGAAATGGGGACAAAAGTGCTACCTGGTGATGATGTTTGTGTGGATGGTAAGCCAGTGGCAGCAAAAGAGAAGCCGATTTATATCGCTCTCAATAAACCAACAGGCATCACCTGTACAACTGAGAGAGACGTCCCTGGAAACATCGTTGATTTCATCGGCCACCAAAAACGTATCTTTCCGATCGGCCGCTTAGACAAACCCTCTGATGGTCTGATCTTTTTGACCAACGATGGCGACATCGTGAACAAAATCCTTCGCGCAGGCAACAGCCACGAAAAAGAGTACGTCGTACGCGTGGACAAGCCAATTACAGGCGAGTTTCTCAAACAGATGTCGAGTGGCGTTAAGATTCTCGACACAGTCACCCTACCTTGTAAGGTAACGAAAGAAACTAAATTCTCTTTCCGTATTGTGCTCACTCAAGGACTTAACCGTCAGATCCGTCGCATGTGTGAAGCGCTAGGCTATGAAGTATTCAAGCTGCGTCGCGTACGCATCATGAATATCTCTCTTGATGGTATTCCGAATGGAAAATGGCGTTACCTAAGTGACGAAGAAGTGGCAGAGATCCTAGCAATGTGTGAAGGCTCGGTAGGTACAGAAGAAGCATCAAAAACAGACTCTAGAGGTCGCAACATTCGTAAAGCGACCGACGCGAAGCTGTTTGATAGCCGTGAAGAAAACCAAGATTCTACTGCTCGTCGTAACCAGAAGACACGAACTTTCCGTGGTAACAATGCTGATGAATTCCGTCATGCACCAAACTCGAAAAAAGGTCAACAAAAGCGTCGTCAGCGTGATGATGAAGGCGGACGTCCAGCTAAAGAACATTACAAAGCGAAACCACAAGGTGAACGCAGCAGACCGCAAGGCGAGCATGGTAAATCGCACCGTAAACCAGATGCATCGAGCAATACGCATTCAGCAAACAAGCCTCAATCACCGAGTAAGCCTAAGCAGCATTACATGAATCCAAATGCCGCGAAACCAAGCAAACCAGCTAAACGCACTGGTGGTACATTGAGTCTGAAGAAGTAACACTTCACTGACACAGGCAAGATCAAAAAAGGACGCTCATGAGCGTCCTTTTTATTTGTCATGAGTTTACAAACAAAGAGGTGCAAACTGACCACGAGTTAAGCTCAGCAAATCTCTCGGGGCTAACTCAATTTCTAAACCACGTTTACCAGCACTCACACAGATTTTGTCTTGCTCTGCTGCGCTTTCGTGCAAAAAAGTAGGTAAGGCTTTCTTCTGCCCTAGTGGGCTAATTCCACCAACGACATAACCTGTGGTCTTTTGGGCAATTTCCGGATCAGCCATATCGGCCTTTTTGCCCTTCGCTGCTTTCGCCGCCAGTTTTAGGTTCAGCTTTTGATCAACAGGGATAATCGCAACCGCAAGGTTCTTTGGCTCCCCGTTCAAGCAGAACAGCAAGGTTTTAAATACTGTTTTCGGATCCTGCCCCAGTACTTCAGCAGCCTCCAAGCCATAACTATCGGCTCTAGGGTCATGCTCATACTGATGAATCGTGTGTGGAATTTTTTTCTTTTTCGCAAGATTAATGGCCGGAGTCATCAAGATTCTCCTCATAAAAACAAAAAGCGCAGACTGAATTGGATCTGCGCTTTTAGTTAATGATATCAGCGAGTTTGAGTCAATCGCTTTTTCTCTGTTGGGTTACTGGTCAATCGCCGTATCAACTAAATACGTGATTTCACCTGAAGGGGCATACTCATTAACATCAATAGGGCTGTGTGTTTCTAAATAATCCTTCAAAACTTCAGCATCGGTAAAACCTGTATTTACATACCCTGGATGATCGTCGATTTTAGGGTAACCATCACCACCAGCAGCATTGTAGCTTGGTACGGTAAAGCGGTAATTACCATCTAAGCGAAGTTGCTTATTACCAATAAACACATTGGTTACCTCACCATTATTGATACTCATCGCAATGCCGGCAAACTGTGCATAAGCACCAGAGTCAACAGGCTTAGTTGCAACGACATTTAGATAATCTAATACCTCTTTACCCGTCATATCAACGTAAGAAACCATATTGCCAAATGGCTGAACAGTGAGCACGTCTTTATAAGTAATATCACCCGCAGCAATCGAATCTCGAACACCACCAGAATTCATTACGGCGAAATCTGCTTTCGCACGTTCCATGTGAGCCGTTGCAATTAATCGACCTAAGTTTGTTTGCTGGTAACGAACCACATTGCGGTCACCCTCAAGCTTACCGTTAGATTCTGCAATCTTCACGTTTAGCTTGCCCTGACCTTTTTCTTGATAAGGACGAAGAAACTCAAGCATCATTTCGTCTTGTTTAATCTCTTCTTGGATAAAGACTCGTTGTGACTGACCATCAACTTTAACTTTCTTTTTCAAGTTTACAGGGATCAGATCGTAGCTCACCATCGAGAGTTCGCCATTACGAAACTCGTAATCGGCGCGTCCCACATATTTCCCCCACTCATGTGCCTGAACAATAAAGGTACCATTTTGTTTATCGGGCTGACATTCATCACCTGGTTTAAAGTTCTTTTTGATAACGTTTGGACCTTCCATGCATACAGGTTCTTGTGAGTGTCCTCCAACGATCATGTCGAGATCGCCGTCATTCAAATAACGAGCTAACGCCACATCGCCAGGAGCATTGATGCCTCTATTACCATTTTCATAGTGTCCCATATGCGTGACAGCAAAAATCAGATCTGGATACTCTGTCTCTTTCAGTTCTGCAATCAACTTCTTGGCTTCTTCTTTTGGGTCACGGAAGTCAATTTGTTCAATGAATTCAGGGTTGCCAAGTTTCGCTGTGTCTTCGGTTGTAAGGCCAATGACCGCAATTTTAATGCCCTGCTTTTTAAACATCGCGTATGGTTGGAATAAACGCTTGCCAGTATTTTTATCGTAAATATTGGCAGACAACATCGGAAAGTTTGCCCACTCTTGCTGCTTGAATAGCACGTCCAATGGATTATCAAACTCATGATTACCTAGAGCCATCGCATCGTAACCAATTTTGCTCATGCCTTTAAAATCCGGCTCGGCATCTTGTAAATCAGACTCAGGTACTCCTGTGTTGATGTCACCACCAGAAAGCAGTAACACGCTGCCCCCCTCAGCCTGTATTTCTTCGCGCAAATCATCTATTAACGTTTTACGCGCCGCCATGCCATATTCACCGTATCGATTTTGCCAAAAGCGACCATGATGATCGTTAGTGTGCAATACGGTCAATTTATAGGTTGTATCGGCATTCCATTCTGGTGCAGGTTGCGTAGCACACCCAGCTAACGAGGCCAAGATAGCGGCACTCAAAACAGTTTTGATCATCAGACGCTGATTCATTTATTTACCTTTTTCTTATTGGGATTACTGATGCACATTTTAAGCATTGGATCTATTTGAAAACCACGTGCACCCTAACACATTGATTTAATAATTATGATGCATTGTTTAGCAATAACAAATTCATCAGTAACAAGTTTGAGAATTTACAGTTTTTCAGATAAAAAAATAGCCAACACTCGGTTGGCTATAGTATTTGTTACCACCAGTCATCTGGCGTTTACTTGATATCGATATCTGCAAAGCTCTTGATCAGATCATCAAGCGATTTCATTTGTGCTAAGAATGGCTCTAACTTGTCTAGAGGCAGTGCAGATGGGCCATCACAACGCGCTTGGTCTGGGTTTGGGTGCGCTTCGATAAATAGACCTGCGATGCCTGTCGCTAGACCCGCTTTTGCAAGTTCAACTGTCTGCTCACGACGGCCGCCAGATGCTGCGCCTGATGGGTCACGCATTTGTAGTGAGTGCGTTACGTCAAAGATGATTGGGCTACCTTTCGAAGCATTTTTCATCACACCAAAACCAAGCATATCAACCACTAAGTTGTCGTAGCCGTGGCAAGAACCGCGCTCACATAGGATGATCTTGTCGTTACCGCATTCTGCGAACTTCTCAACGATGTTACCCACTTGACCTGGGCTCATAAATTGAGGTTTCTTCACGTTGATAACCGCACCTGTTTTGGCCATAGCTTCAACAAGGTCAGTTTGACGAGCTAGGAATGCAGGAAGCTGAATAACGTCTACCACGTCAGCGACAGGTTGAGCTTGCGCTTCAGTGTGAACGTCCGTGATGATCTTTACACCAAAAGTGTCTTTCAGCTCCTGAAAGATTTTCATACCTTCTTCCAGACCTGGACCACGGTATGAATGAACAGAACTGCGGTTTGCTTTGTCAAACGACGCCTTAAATACGTAAGGAATACCAAGTTTTTCCGTTACTTTTACGTAGTGCTCACAGATCTGCATCGCAAGATCACGAGACTCAAGAACGTTCATACCTGCAAATAGGGTGAATGGCTTGTCGTTAGCAACCTGAATGTCGCCGATATTAACGATTTTCTGTTCCATTTTGATTCTCTTTTTCTGTCCACGATACGCCACAGTTCGGCACATCGATAAAATTAGTGAAGTGTGACGTGCGTTTCACTCATCACATTAACTTGTGATTTTAGTAGCTCGGAAGCCGGATCGTCAGGGCATTGGTCAATAAAGTACTGAAAATCTGATACCGCTACTTGAGGGCACTCTAGCTGTTGGAAAATAAAACCACGGTCACGAATTTCGTATGGGTCATCTGGCACAAACGTTAGAGCAAGATTTGTACAACGTAATGCCAGCGTATAATGCTCTTCACGCAACATCGCACTTTTAATCAATGCCAACCAGCGACCAATAATTGTTGGGTTGTCAGCTTCCTCAAAATGTTCAGGCTTTAGCTGAGCTAACGGTCCTTCCTGGCCAATAAGCCAAGCTTGAAGAATCCTTTCACCTACATACTCACCATTAAATGGGTTGATGTAGTCTGGCTTCTTATGCATCCAATCGACTTTTAACAGGAACTGAGTAGGGAAAGTAACTCCCTTCAACGGGAACCCCAGCTTTTTGCCTAGGTATAACAAAATCGAACCTAAGCTCACAGGAATACCTTTTCTGCGCTCCAACACTTTATCGATGAAGCTGTTGTCCGAAATAAAGTATTCCTGCTCGTCGCCTTTGAACCCCCACTCGTGGAAAAACAGTCGTAGGAATGCATCAAATCGTTGCTCTTCATCGGTTTCATGAACAAGCGTGGCTTCTGCATCTTTGTAAAGACGCTCTAACTCTTGTTTCGCCCAATGTACTTTGGTTTCTGGGTTAATCGCTTTGTTTAGCTCAAGCGCACCTTCCACCAACGGTATATTGTCAAAATCTTCGTCAAAAAACTCTAACATGACGTCTATCCAAATAACGTAGGGCTCTTAGACACAGCAATGTTTGCAGCCATGACCAACCAACCTAATGCGCCGAAAAAGCCAAATATCTTCAGTAGGTTGTTTTTCGCAAGTTTCAATGAGAAGAATCCAAGCGCAATGTACGCCAGTACGCAGGTGATTTTGTTTGTTAACCACGGTGCGGCATCGGTAAACGGGATGAAACCCGTAATGAAAATAAGCGCGATACCTGACACTAGCAATGCAGTATCAACGATGTGGGGAAACACTTTCAAAAAGCGATTATTTCGCTTCGGTGAGTTCATCATCATTAACACGAATCGGATCGATAGTAGCGTCGCGCTGAGAGCGATCGTCACTAAGTGTATGTGTTTTAGAGCTACGTACATTTTTCTTCTCTTTTTAGTTAGTGTTTGCTGACTTCCATGATTAACTGGCCAGACAACCAAGTGTTACTCGATCGTTACCGCCATAATCTTTTTCCGTAGCGACCTGTTGGTAACCAAAGCCACGCATTATCTCACGCACCGCCTCACCTTGATCATAACCATGTTCAAATGCCAGCCAACCGCCCACTTCAAGATACTGACGAGCAAGATCCGAGATATGACGAATATCAGCTAAGCCATTCTCTTTAGCAACTAATGCAGATTTTGGCTCAAAGCGCACATCGCCTTGGGATAAATGTGGATCTTTTTCATCAATATATGGCGGGTTGGAGACAATTAAAGCAAACTTCGTACCTTCTGTAATAGGCTCAAACCAACTGCCTTGAGCAAAGGTCACATTTTTGATGTTTAGCTGCTCAGCATTGTACTCTGCAAGTGCTTTCGCTTCTTGCTTAAGGTCTACGCCCATCACTTGACGCTTTGGCATTTCAGATGCAAGCGCGATGGCGATAGCTCCCGTCCCCGTTCCAAGATCTAAAATAGGCCCAGTTTGCTCGTAGGTCTTATCGAGTGCAACTTCGACCAAACGTTCTGTATCCGGTCTAGGTATCAGGGTAGAAGGAGAAACTTTAAACGGTAAAGACCAAAACTCTCGCTCACCAATAATATAAGCGACGGGTTCACCAGTTAAACGTCGTTCAAGTAGAGCATCAAACTGAGATTTTTGCTCTGCTTCTAACGCTTTTTCTGGCCAGGTCAGCAGGTAAGTTCGTGGTTTGCCAAGGACATGGCAAAGGAGTACAGCTGCATCGAGAGAAGGCGACTCTTTGCCGCCTTCTGCCAGTTTCGCCGTCGCACTTTTCAGTGCTTGCTCAATCGATTGAACTTGGCTCATCGATTAGCCGTTCTCTGCGAGCGCCGCAAGTTGGTCTGCTTGGTGCTCTTGAATCACAGGATCAATCAAGCTCTGTAGGTCACCTTCCATCACTTCGTTCAAACGATAGATGGTCAGGTTGATACGGTGATCAGACACACGACCTTGTGGGTAGTTGTATGTACGAATACGGTCACTACGGTCACCAGAACCTAGAAGGTTACGACGTGTATCAGACACTTCTGCGGCACGACGCTCTTCTTCCGCTTGAACGATACGAGCAGCAAGAACCGCCATTGCTTTCGCTTTGTTCTTGTGCTGTGAACGCTCATCCTGACACTCAACTACCGTACCCGTTGGTAAGTGGGTAATACGGATTGCAGAATCCGTGGTGTTAACGTGCTGACCACCCGCGCCAGATGCACGGAACGTATCGATTTTCAGGTCTGCTGCTTTGATTTCTGGCAGATCCGCTTCAGGGATTTCCGCCATTACTGCTACTGTACAAGCAGAAGTATGCACACGACCTTGAGACTCTGTTGCTGGAACACGCTGTACACGGTGACCGCCTGACTCAAACTTCAACACGCCGTATGCACCGTCGCCGCTTACTTTCGCGATCATCTCTTTGTAACCACCGTGCTCTGCTTCGTTAGAAGACATCACTTCGATACGCCAACCACGCTTTTCTGCGTACTTGCTATACATACGGAATAGATCACCCGCGAAGATACCCGCTTCGTCGCCACCCGCACCTGCACGAATTTCTAGGAAACAGTTACGATCATCGTTCGGATCTTTTGGCAGAAGAAGAATCTGTAACTCATCAGTAAGACGCTCAATCGTCGCTTTCGCTTCTTTGATTTCTTCTTGCGCCATTTCACGCATTTCTTCGTCGTCTTCGTTTGCCATCTCTTCAGCGGCGACAAGATCTTCTTGTGCTTGTTGATAAGCTTGGAAGCACTTGGTTACTTCTTCTAGCTGAGAGTACTCTCTTGATAGAGCACGGAATTTGTCCTGATTTCCAATTACATCAGGATCACCAAGAAGATGTTGAACTTCTTCGTAACGTTCTACTAGCGTTTCTAGCTTAGTCAGAATAGAGGCTTTCATAGTGTCGTTTTCTTAATAAAAAGCGTGAGTTATAGATCATCCAAGCCAAGTGTTTGGCGGATAATCGTTAATTTTGCTGGTTCGCCTTGCTCTGCTGCACTTTGCAATGCGCGAGTTGGAGCGTGAATCAGTTTGTTGGTGAGTTTATTACTCAGCTCGCGCAGCACTTTCTCCGGATCTGCGCCTGCCGCTAAAGATTGCAAACTTTTGCTCAGTAACTCTTCACGAATTTCGTTGGCTGATTTGCGATAGTCGCGAATACTATCGACGGCTTGCAGTGAACGCAACCATGTCATAAATGCAGCGCTTTCTTCACTAACAATCGCTTCAGCTTGAATCGCTTCGACTTTACGCTGCTCAATGTTGCTGTCGATGATAGATTGCAAGTCATCAACAGAATACAGATATGCGTCGTTCAGTTCACCGACTTCCGACTCTACATCTCGCGGCACCGCAATATCGACCAACAAGATAGGTTGATGCCGGCGCTGCTTTAGAGCCGTTTCGACCATACCTTTGCCAATAATAGGCAATGGGCTCGCCGTTGAGCTAATCACAATATCCGCTTTCGCCAAATGTTCAGGAATTTCGTTCAAACTGATCACTTCTGCGCCAAATTGGTCCGCTAAGCCTTGCGCGCGCTCTTTAGTGCGGTTCGCGACAATCATTTTTGTGCAACCGTTGGACGCTAAATGCTTCGCGACCAATTCAATCGTCTCACCCGCACCAACCAAAAGCACGGTTGAATCTGATAACGACTCAAAAATATGTTTTGCCAGTGTACATGCCGCATAAGCCACGGACACGGCATTACCACCAATATCTGTCTCTGTTCTTACCCGTTTGGCGACTGAGAACGTCTTTTGAAACAGTTTATCAATCGAGGCATCGACGGCTTGATGATCTCGCGAGTCAGAAAATGCTTGCTTTACCTGCCCCAAAATTTGAGGCTCACCCAACACCAGAGAGTCAAGACCGCACGATACGCGCATCAAATGCTTTATTGCTGCTTGCTCTTCATGAACATACAAACTCGGCATTAAATCTTCGCGGCTCACTTGATGAAATTGAGCAAGCCAATCGATCAACTTGTTTCGCGCTCCTTGCTTAACATCGCAGTACAACTCAGTTCGGTTACAGGTTGAAACAATCACACTGCCGTTAACTGCTTCGTGCTCTCTAAGTTGCTCGAGTGCAGGGCCGAGTTTATCCGGACCAAACGCCACCTTCTCTCGCAAGTCGACAGACGCTGTATTGTGATTAATTCCAATAGCAAGCAAGGACATCTAACGTGGTATCTCTGGGATAGGTTATAAAATAGGTCCAGAATTTTACTGTAAGCACGCATTTATTGAAAGGGTAAGCCGGATTTGTTTTCCTAAGTGCGACTTTTCAATGCTATAGTTGTGAGCGATTCCCGATGAAACTGATTAATAAGCCATCAAACATGACGTTACGCTCCTTTATTCTTTTTTTCTTGTCGAGCTTACTGCTCGCTGGTTGTTCGTCCGTTCCTGAAAGTGTTACCAGCGTTGAATGGCAAGCTCATGAGCATCGACTCGAAACCATCCAAGATTTTCAAGCAACGGGGAAACTTGGTTATATTGGCCCAGACCAAAGACAAAATTTAAACTTCTACTGGAAACATTCTTCAGCACTAAGCCAGTTGCGTTTAACAACGATTCTCGGACAAACGGCATTAAAGCTCACCATCACCCCACAAGGCGCCACAGTAGAAACTTACGACGATCAGGTCCTTTCTTCTCGCAGTGCTAACCAGCTGATTTACCGTCTTACAGGGTTGATGATGCCCGTCGATCACATGCCTGACTGGCTATTAGGTCTACCGACCGATGCCGACAAATTCCAACTGTCTCCAACCAATACACTGCAAGCGTTAAACAAACAAATTGGTTTAAATGATTGGAGCATTGCATATCAACGATATGGCGACGTTCAATGGCATGAACAGTCTCTCCCTCTGCCAAATAAGCTGAAACTCACCACAGCTGATGTCAAAATAAATCTAGTGATCACAAAATGGAACATCACCCAATGATTGAACTTTCAACACGCTGGCCATCACCAGCGAAATTGAATCTCTTTCTATATATCAACGGCCGTACAGAGAATGGCTACCACGAGTTACAAACGTTATTCCAATTCGTCGATCACGGCGATGAGCTCACCATTCAAGCGAACCATTCTGGTGATATTACGATTTCTCCAGAGATAGAAGGTGTGCCTCTTCAAGACAATTTAATTTGGAAAGCAGCAACCGCGCTTCAAACTTACTCAAACTGCCCTTTTGGCGCGCATATTGAGCTACAGAAAGTGCTGCCTATGGGTGGAGGCATTGGTGGGGGCTCATCGAATGCAGCTACAGCATTAGTGGCACTGAATTACTTATGGCAACTGAATCTAACTGACGACGAACTGGCTGAAATAGGTTTAAAACTAGGCGCAGACGTGCCCGTATTTGTGCGCGGATTTGCAGCTTTTGCTGAAGGTGTTGGTGAAAAACTCTCTCCTGCTTATCCCGAAGAAAAATGGTATTTAGTCGTCAGACCGAATGTATCTATCGCAACCGTCGACGTTTTTTGTCATCCAGATCTGACGCGAAACACCCCAAAACGAGATCTAGAAACACTTTTAAATACGCCAAGCGTAAACGATTGCGAAAAAATTGTACGAATGCTCTACCCAGAGGTTGATAAGCAACTTTCTTGGCTGCTACAATACGCGCCGTCAAGATTGACGGGGACAGGATCTTGCGTTTTTGCTGAATTTTCGAGCAAATCTGAAGCAGAAACTATCCTTGCACAACTCTCTGATAAAGTCTCGGCATTTGTCGCTCAAGGGCGCAATATTTCGCCATTAAAAGAGACTTTGGCTGAATACCAATCAGCCTCACACCGACCTATTTAAACTGGACGCAAACCCGAGGTTTCCACCGTGCCTGATATGAAGCTATTTGCTGGTAACGCAACACCTGAACTAGCCCAACGTATTGCTGATCGTCTTTACATCTCTCTTGGTGATGCATCTGTTTCTCGCTTTTCTGATGGCGAAGTTGCAGTTCAAATCAATGAGAATGTTCGTGGTAGCGATGTTTTCATCATTCAATCCACTTGTGCACCGACTAACGACAACCTAATGGAATTGGTTGTTATGATTGATGCAATGCGCCGTGCTTCAGCAGGCCGTATCACTGCAGTTATCCCTTACTTCGGCTACGCTCGCCAAGACCGTCGTGTACGTTCTGCGCGTGTGCCAATTACTGCAAAAGTTGTTGCTGATTTCCTATCTAACGTTGGTGTTGACCGCGTTCTAACTATCGACCTACACGCAGAGCAAATTCAAGGCTTCTTCGATGTACCTGTAGACAACATCTTCGGCACGCCAGTGCTACTTGAAGATATGCAGGCTCGCGGTCTAGATAACCCTGTAGTGGTATCTCCTGACCTAGGTGGCGTTGTTCGTGCTCGTGCAACAGCAAAAGCACTAGGCGACATCGACATCGCAATCGTAGATAAGCGTCGTCCACGTGCAAACGTTTCTGAAGTAATGAACCTAATCGGTGATGTTGAAGGTCGTGACTGTGTGATCGTTGATGACATGATCGACACAGGTGGCACACTATGTAAAGCAGCTGAAGCACTAAAAGAGCGCGGTGCTAAGCGTGTATTCGCTTACGCTACTCACGCAGTATTCTCAGGCAACGCTGCGGATAACATCAAGAACTCAGTTCTTGACCAAGTTATCGTGACTGACTCTATCTCTCTGTCTAAAGAGATGGCTGCAACAGGTAAAGTGACAACACTAAGCCTATCTCGCATGCTGGCTGAAGCGATTCGTCGTATCAGCAACGAAGAGTCAATCTCTGCAATGTTCAACTAATACGAACATTTCAGTTACACTGATTTCAAAAGCACCCCTCTTTGGGGTGTTTTTTTATTTGTACTGATAACTAGAAAATCCCTTGGTCGCCCACCGTGAGTTTTCTGTGCTATCATACTGCGCTTTTTGAGATTCCAGAGAGATCCTAACCTTGAGTCAACAAATCAAACTTCTTGTTGGTCTTGCTAATCCAGGACCAGAATACGCCAGAACTCGTCACAATGCGGGCGCTTGGGTTGTAGAAGAATTAGCACGCGTTCACAACGTTACACTGAAGAACGAACCAAAGTTTTTTGGTCTAACAGGACGCATTATGGTCAATGGCCAGGATCTCCGTTTGCTTATCCCAACCACCTTCATGAATCTATCAGGTAAATCGATCGCAGCGCTTGCGAAATTTTATCAAATTAAACCTGAAGAGATCATGGTTGCTCATGACGAGCTAGACTTACCGCCAGGTGTCGCTAAGTTTAAAAAAGGTGGGGGTCACGGTGGACACAACGGTCTGCGTGACACCATTAGCAAACTGGGCAATAACAAAGATTTTTATCGTCTTCGTATTGGCATTGGTCATCCGGGACACAAAGATAAAGTGGCGGGTTTTGTATTAGGTAAAGCGCCAGCTAAAGAGCAAGAGCTTTTAGATGCAGCAGCTGATGAGGCTGTTCGTTGTCTAGATATCCTGATTAAGGATGGCCTATCTAAAGCACAAAATCGCCTCCACACGTTCAAAGCTGAATAAGGTTACTATCATGGGTTTTAAATGTGGCATCGTTGGTCTACCTAACGTAGGTAAATCAACTCTGTTCAACGCACTAACTAAAGCGGGTATCGAAGCAGCAAACTTCCCGTTCTGTACCATTGAACCAAACACTGGTGTGGTTCCTGTGCCAGATCTACGTCTAGACGCACTAGCTAAGATCGTTAACCCACAGAGAGTTCTTCCAACGACGATGGAGTTCGTGGACATCGCTGGTCTTGTTGCTGGTGCATCACGTGGTGAAGGTTTAGGTAACAAATTCCTAGCTAACATCCGTGAAACAGACGCGATTGGCCACGTTGTACGCTGTTTTGAAAACGAAAACATTGTTCACGTTTCAGGTAAAGTTTCACCTATCGAAGATATCGAAGTGATCAACCTTGAACTTGCAATGGCTGACCTTGATTCTTGTGAGCGAGCGATTCAACGTAACGCGAAGAAGGCAAAAGGCGGCGATAAAGACGCAAAATTTGAACTAACCGTACTAGAAAAACTGTTACCAGTACTAACTGAAGGCGGCATGGCACGCACAGTTGAGCTATCTAAAGAAGAGTTAGCAGCAATCGGCTACCTAAACTTCCTAACACTGAAGCCAACTATGTACATTGCAAACGTAAACGAAGATGGCTTCGAAAATAACCCATATCTAGATGCGGTTCGTGAGTTCGCAGAAAAAGAAAACAATGTCGTTGTACCTGTATGTGCAGCTATCGAATCTGAACTATCTGAACTAGAAGATGAAGATCGCGAAGAATTCCTAGCAGATATGGGGATCGAAGAGCCGGGCCTGAACCGTGTAATTCGCTCTGGTTACGAACTACTGACTCTACACACCTACTTCACAGCAGGTGTTAAAGAAGTACGTGCTTGGACAATCCCTGTTGGTGCAACTGCGCCTCAGGCGGCAGGTAAGATCCACACTGACTTCGAGAAAGGCTTTATTCGTGCAGAAGTAGTTGGTTACGACGATTTCATCCAATTCAATGGTGAAAATGGCGCAAAAGACGCAGGTAAATGGCGTCTAGAAGGTAAAGACTACATCGTAAAAGATGGCGATGTTGTACACTTCCGCTTCAATGTTTAATTAAATGAATGAATTCTAAACACTTCATTTACACTAAAAGCCAGCTGTTAAGCTGGCTTTTTTAATACCTTAAGTAAATGAACAAAAATAAATTACGCAACTGCAAGCTAATTTATTTCCAGTTTTAGATCATAAACACGCCTCTTTGTTTAAAAAGGAAGCGAACGAGGTTTTTTCCGAAATTTATTAAAAAAAACTGTTGACGGATCTCACTCAACTTCGCATAATGCGCGCCGTTCCCAACGACAAGGCAACAAAGCGTTGAGAACAAAAAATATGGTTTTGGCTACGTAGCTCAGCTGGTTAGAGCACATCACTCATAATGATGGGGTCACAGGTTCGAATCCCGTCGTAGCCACCATGAACAACGTTATTTAGGTTTTTACCAATTACCTTGATAACTACAGAATAAGTTGCGGAAGTGGCGGAATTGGTAGACGCACCAGATTTAGGTTCTGGCGCCGCAAGGTGTGAGAGTTCAAGTCTC
>NZ_JAWOUS010000006.1:0-167559 GCF_033339495.1 Vibrio sp. 2134-1 | reverse complement strand
GAATTGGTAGACGCACCAGATTTAGGT
The DNA here is from genome assembly GCF_033339495.1 of Vibrio sp. 2134-1. Taxonomy (NCBI): domain Bacteria; kingdom Pseudomonadati; phylum Pseudomonadota; class Gammaproteobacteria; order Vibrionales; family Vibrionaceae; genus Vibrio; species Vibrio sp. 2134-1. The sequence continues at coordinate 167,532 of NZ_JAWOUS010000006.1, read as the reverse complement.
TCTGGCGCCGCAAGGTGTGAGAGTTCAAGTCTCTCCTTCCGCACCATTATCGGAAAACCCAGCATGACTTTGCTGGGTTTTTTCTTTTTTTGGTTCTGGACTCGGGAAATCATTAGATTTGCCGAATTAAAAAAGCGAGCTCATGGCTCGCTTTTTTTCTATCTGTGATTTGAGTAGCTTACTACATACCTAACGCGTATTTCAGTACTTGAGCCTTAATTGGCCCTGAGTTTTCAGCAAGCTTCAATGCAGCATTACGTACGAACTTCAATGGCCCTAGATCGTTGCTAAAACCTTTATAGAAAAAGTCCATGCCCGTCTGCATGAGTAAGTTGTCAGGTCGACGTGCGCGTTCGTATTTCGCGAGTAAGGTATCTTCCAGCTTTTCTTGTTGTTCTGTTACCGAAAGGAGAACGTCTACATCTTTGAAGCCTAAGTTTACCCCTTGCCCTGCAAGCGGGTTGATCGTATGGGCAGAGTCACCCACTAACACGCAATTTTTGCTTGAGTAGCTTTGCGCATGACGACGAGTGAGTGGGAATGAGCCAAACTGTAAAACTTCAATATCGCCTAATTCAGCAGGGAAATGACGTAAAATTTCTTCTCTTAGTTGAGGTTTACTCATCGCACACAGTTGTTTAATACGTTTAGGCGAGTCATACCAAACCAAAGAACCTTGGCCTACTACTTGACCATCGTCGTTACTCAAAGAGCACAGAGGTAAAAATGAACGTGGGCCTGAAGGTGTAAATTGTTGCCAAGTAATATCTTGCTGAGGCAATTCTGTTTTCACGTTAATCAACATGCAGTGTTGTCGGTAATCCCACGCAGTTACACCAATTCCAGCCAATTGACGAACTTTAGAGTTTGCACCATCAGCACCAATCACCCAGTTAGCTTCAAACTGCGCCCCACTTTCTAGTGTCACAAGATTTACATCTGCAAACTCAATGGCTTTTAATCGCTCAGGACACATCACGGTTAGATTTTCATACTGAGAGAAGACTTGCCAAAGACCTAATTGGATTAGGCGGTTTTCAACGATGTAACCTAGCTGATCCAATGACAATTCATCAGAGTGAAAACGAGTACGGCACTCTGGGTGCTCCCAAGTTTCTAAGCGCCGATAAGGACAAACTCGCATGCTCTTGATCTCTGGCCATGCTCCGAGTGAATCAAGTAACTCCACCGACTGGTGCGAGATTGCAGATACACGAATATCCATCGCCTGAGCGGCATCAAAAACTTTAGGTTTTGTACCTTCGACCAAGACAACGCTTCTGCCCTGCTTGGCAAATCCAACAGCGACGGCTGCCCCAACCATACCGCCACCGATCACGGCGATGTCATACTTGTTCATTTTTCACTCTTCATCGTGCTGATTAATTGGCGTTTTTTATTGTACTTTCCATGGCTATTTTTACAAAATTGTTTAACAAAAAACCTTGTTCTGCATAGGGCGAAAAACTAGATTTCATCAGGCTTTGCAGAGAATTAGCTAGATCACTAGTCAGGTGCTTTTTAAAGCAGTACAATACGCCGCTTACCGCCGTGATGGCGGCTATAATTTGAGCAATAGCTCTCCGATTTAAGTACAACTGAACGAGCGAAAGTGAGATGAGTAAGAAACTGCTAATTAAAACCTGGGGCTGCCAGATGAACGAATACGATTCATCAAAAATGGCCGACCTGCTTAATGCTGCAAACGGCTACGAGCTGACGGAAGAGCCAGAGGAAGCAGACGTACTTCTACTTAACACCTGTTCGATCCGTGAAAAAGCGCAAGAGAAAGTTTTCCACCAGTTAGGCCGCTGGAAAACACTAAAAGATAAAAAACCTGGCGTAGTTATCGGTGTAGGTGGTTGTGTAGCAACGCAAGAAGGTGACCATATTCGTGAACGTGCACCATACGTTGACGTTATTTTTGGCCCACAAACTTTGCACCGCCTACCTGAGATGATCAAACAATCTCAGTCCGATGATGCACCAGTTATGGACATTTCGTTCCCAGAGATCGAAAAATTCGACCGCCTACCTGAACCTCGCGCTGAAGGTGCGACAGCATTCGTTTCTATTATGGAAGGCTGCTCTAAGTACTGTACTTACTGCGTCGTACCGTACACTCGTGGTGAAGAAGTAAGCCGTCCAATGGATGACGTACTGTTCGAAATCGCCCAACTTGCTGAACAAGGCGTACGTGAAGTAAACCTTCTGGGTCAAAACGTAAACGCGTACCGTGGTCCTATGCACGATGGTGAGATCTGTTCATTTGCAGAACTGCTTCGTTTGGTTGCGTCTATCGATGGTATCGACCGTATTCGTTTCACGACGAGCCACCCGTTAGAATTCACAGACGACATCATCGCAGTATACGAAGATACGCCAGAACTTGTGAGCTTCCTGCACTTACCTGTGCAAAGTGGTAGTGACCGTATCCTAACGATGATGAAACGCCCTCACACCGCTATCGAATACAAATCGATCATCCGTAAACTGCGTAAAGCTCGTCCTGATATCCAAATCAGTTCAGACTTTATTGTTGGTTTCCCTGGTGAGACAGACAAAGACTTCCAAGACACCATGAAGCTAATCAAAGATGTAGACTTTGACATGAGCTTCAGCTTTATTTTCTCTCCACGTCCAGGTACGCCAGCAGCGGATTACCCTTGTGATGTGTCAGAACAAGTGAAGAAAGAGCGCCTTTACGAACTACAGCAAACTATCAATGCTCAAGCGATGCGTTACTCTCGCTTAATGCTTGGCACAGAACAACGTGTTCTAGTTGAAGGTCCTTCGAAGAAAAACCTAATGGAACTACGCGCTCGTACAGAAAACAACCGTGTAGTAAACTTTGAAGGTAGTGCAGACCTAATTGGTCAGTTCGTTGATGTGAAGATCGTAGACGTATTTGCAAACTCACTGCGTGGTGAGCTAGTACGTACTGAAAAAGACATGGATCTTCGTAGTGTGATTTCCCCAACGCAGATGATGGCGAAAACACGTCGCGAAGATGAGCTGGGTGTAGCTACTTTTACGCCGTAAGCTCGTATAAATAGCCATAGAGAGCCTGGTCGTTATCAGGCTCTCACTAAGTGGCAAAAAATGAGAGGCAACATTGAGCAATAAAATCGTAACTCTAGAAATTAACCTAGAACCTTCAGACAACCGCCGACTAGCTAGCCTGTGCGGTCCATTCGATGACAACATCAAGCATTTAGAACGTCGTCTAGGCGTTGAAATTAACCACCGTAGTGACCACTTTACGATTGTCGGTAAACCTCATACCGCATCAGCTGCGCTGGATATCCTGAAAACTCTATATGTTGATACCGCACCTGTACGAGGTGAGATCCCAGATATTGAGCCTGAGCAAATCCATCTAGCGATCAAAGAATCTGGTGTTCTTGAGCAGAATACTGAGTCTAACATCGAGCATGGTAAAGAAGTCTTCGTCAAAACCAAGAAAGGTGTGATCAAACCACGTACGCCAAACCAAGCGCAGTACTTGGTTAACATGGTCACGCATGATATTTCTTTTGGTATTGGCCCGGCTGGTACAGGTAAAACCTACCTTGCTGTAGCAGCAGCTGTTGACGCACTAGAGCGCCAAGAGATCCGCCGTATTCTACTTACTCGTCCAGCGGTTGAAGCTGGTGAGAAATTGGGCTTCCTGCCTGGTGATTTAAGCCAGAAAGTCGACCCATACCTACGTCCGCTATACGACGCCCTATTTGAAATGCTGGGCTTTGAGCGCGTAGAGAAGCTGATTGAACGTAACGTGATTGAGGTTGCTCCTCTTGCTTACATGCGTGGTCGTACTCTAAACGACGCCTTCATCATTCTTGATGAGAGTCAGAACACCACTGTTGAGCAGATGAAGATGTTCCTAACGCGTATTGGTTTTAACTCTCGCGCGGTTATCACTGGTGATGTCACGCAGATTGACTTACCTCGTGGTGCGAAATCGGGTCTTCGTCATGCTATTGAAGTACTAAGCGAAGTTGACGACATCAGCTTTAACTTCTTCTTAGCCGACGACGTTGTACGTCACCCTGTGGTTGCTCGTATCGTTAACGCGTACGAGAAGTGGGAAGCACAAGACCAGAAAGAGCGTAAAGAGTTCGAGAAACGCCGTCGTGAAGAACGCGATGCGAAGTTACTAGAAGCAGCAAAAGCCGAACTGAATGCACAAGTTGCTTCAACTAAGGAATAATCATGGCGATTGAACTTGATCTGCAACTGGCAGTCGAAAATGAAGAAGGTCTGCCTTCGCAGCAAGATTTCCAATTGTGGCTAGATAAGACAATCCCTCTCTTCCAGCCACAAGCCGAAGTCACCATTCGTATTGTTGATGAACAAGAAAGTCATACGCTCAACCATGAGTATCGCGGCAAAGATAAACCAACTAATGTGTTGTCGTTTCCATTTGAAGCACCTCCTGGTATGGAAATAGATTTACTTGGTGATTTGATTATTTGCCGCCAAGTTGTTGAAAAAGAGGCGGTTGAACAGAGCAAGCCTCTGCTAGCACATTGGGCGCATATGGTTGTACATGGCAGCTTGCATCTGCTAGGTTATGATCATATAGAGGATGACGAAGCCGAAGAGATGGAGTCCCTCGAAACCGAAATCATGCAAGGTATGGGTTATGAAGATCCTTACATTGCTGAAAAAGAGTAGCTATTGGCCACTCGACAGGGAAAGGCGAACCACCTAAATGACTCTCGTGTTCGCCTCTCTATGTGTGCTATCACACTTCTGATAGCGTTACTTAATTGAGAAACAATGAACGAAGATAATTCTCCCTCTTCTAACGAAGATAAGAAAGAAAAGGCAGAAGGTCCGAGTAGAAAGTCCTTCTTTGAACGTCTAGGTCAACTATTTCAGGGCGAACCAAAAGATCGCCAAGAGCTTGTGGATGTTATCCGCGACTCTGAAGTTAACGACCTGATTGACCATGACACTCGCGATATGCTTGAAGGTGTTATGGAAATCTCCGAAATGCGTGTGCGTGACATTATGATCCCGCGTTCGCAAATGGTTACAGTTGAGCGTACTCACGACCTTGATACCTTGGTTGCTTTGATTACCGATGCTCAACACTCTCGCTACCCTGTGATCAGCGAAGATAAAGACCATGTGGAAGGCATACTTCTAGCGAAGGACTTACTTAAATACTTAGGCTCAGGCAGTAATCCATTTGATATCGAAGAAGTCATTCGACCAGCGGTTGTAGTACCGGAAAGTAAACGCGTTGATCGACTGCTGAAAGAATTCCGTGAAGAACGTTATCATATGGCCATTGTTGTCGATGAATTCGGTGGTGTTTCTGGTCTTGTGACCATTGAAGATATCCTTGAGGAAATCGTCGGGGATATTGAAGATGAATTCGATGAAAGTGAAGAGACGGACATTCGTAAGCTGAGCAAGCATACGTTTGCTGTCAGAGCGCTGACAACCATCGAAGAGTTTAATGAGACATTCGGAACCAACTTCAGCGATGAGGAAGTTGATACCGTTGGTGGTATGGTCATGACTGCCTTTGGTCACTTACCTTCTCGTGGTGAACTGGTTGAAATTGAAGGCTACAACTTCAAAGTCACCGCTGCCGATAACCGTCGTGTCATTCAACTCCAAGTGACGATCCCAGACGAAGAAACCCTGGTTGAAGCCACTCAAGAGTAACGCGATACCCATTGGGAATCTCAGAAAATTACAATGATGAATGAACTCTTTCATCGCCTTAAGCGGCCCTTAGTGGCCGCTTTTGTTGGCGCCTCTACTACACTCGCTTTCGCTCCTTACCAGCTGTGGCCTATTGCCATTCTTAGCCCTGCAATTCTACTGATTCTTCTTGCTAACCAAACTCCGAAACGCGCACTATGGATTGGTTATGCTTGGGGGTTAGGTCAATTTGCAACTGGCGTTAGCTGGGTTTACGTCAGTATCTCCGGTTTTGGCGGTATGCCGCTCATTGCCAATTTATTTTTAATGGGCTTGCTTGTTGCCTACTTGGCTGTTTATTCAGGCTTATTTGCTTGGCTCAACAACAAGCTGTTTCCTCAATTTACGCTCACAAAAGCACTTCTCGCTGCACCTGCTTTATGGCTGATCAGTGATTGGTTGCGTGGTTGGGTGATGACTGGCTTCCCTTGGTTATGGCTAGGCTATAGCCAGATAGATGCTCCACTCGCAAGCTTTGCACCAATTGGCGGCGTAGAACTGCTTACTCTATTTATCCTTATCAGCGCAGGGGCGTTAGCCTATGCCTGGATTCATAAGCAGTGGCTGATGGTGATTATCCCTGCGGTGCTACTCAGTACTGGCTTTGGGATTCGCAACTACGATTGGGTAACACCCCGACCAGAAGACACGACTAAGCTCGCACTAATTCAAGGTAACGTAGACCAAAACCTAAAGTGGCTACCAAGTCAACGCTGGCCAACCATCATGAAGTACGCTGACTTAACTCGTGAAAACTGGGACGCTGACATTATCGTTTGGCCAGAAGCAGCAATTCCCGCTTTTGAAATTGAAGTGCCTTCATTTTTGAGCAATATCGACAGCGCTGCAAAAATGAATAACAGCGCAATCATCACCGGTGTCGTCAACCAAGCTGAAGATCGACAGTTCTACAACAGTATTCTGTCCCTAGGCATCACACCATACGGTGACTACAGCTTCGATTTAAGCGAACGTTACCATAAGCATCACCTACTACCATTTGGTGAGTTTGTACCATTTGAAGATATTTTGCGCCCATTAGCGCCATTCTTTAACCTACCGATGTCGTCGTTTAGCCGTGGGGCTTTTGTGCAGCCAAACATCGTTGCGAATGGCATGCACATGGCACCAGCGCTTTGCTATGAGATCATCTTTAATGAGCAAGTGCGTCAAAATGTGACTGACGAAACAGACTTCATTCTAACGCTTTCAAATGATGCATGGTTTGGTCACTCTATCGGTCCTCTTCAGCATATGGAGATCGCCCGTATGCGTGCCTTAGAGTTAGGTAAACCGCTCATCCGCTCGACTAACAACGGATTAACAGCGGTAACCGATCACAAAGGTAAAATCGTTGAGCAAGTACCGCAGTTTGAAACTGCAGTACTGCGCGCAGAGCTCACCCCAACCAATGGACAAACGCCATATCGAGTCCTTGGTACTTGGCCATTGTATATTTGGGTTGGGTTAAGTTTAGCTCTGGCTTTCGGCTTAAGAAGAAAACAGAGCTGATAACAGCTTGAAAGTAGAAAAGACAAAAAAGAGGCGACTAAGCCTCTTTTTTATTCATAGCATTATACTGTCGTTACGCGCCATTTATGGCTTTAATGACTGACGAGTAAAGCCTTTGTGACCACATTTAATACACGGAATGATTACAGTTGGGTGGTTATACGTTGTCTTGTGACCACACTCATCACAGACTAAAGTGCCTAAGCCTATCACCTCTCCTGCTTCATATAGCCCTTGATGCTCTAAGTCATCGAACAACTCAACCCACTCAACTTTAGTTCGGTCAGTAATCTCTAACAGCCCTTGCCATATCGAGTCCGCAATCGTTAAGTAAAACGGGCCGCTTTTGCTATCCTCGTAACTCTCTGAAAACTCTTTTAAGTCGGCTTTAAGGTACGCTTTGATTAAAGCCAATTCATCTTTGGTCAAGTCATTAGCAGCATCCACCACTTTGCCCGACGTCTCAATCGCTTTGTTAACTTCTTCCGGACTGTGCTTCAAGGTTTCAATCACATCCTCGAGCATTTCCTCATAACCTGTTTTACGTTTAGGCATAACTGACCTCCATCTTTCTCCTACCTGCGTCACTTAAGGGCGCATGGGTACAGATTGGCTATTGTTGTGATCCCTAGCTTTAGGTATTCTATGACGATCTATTTAAGTCTGTTCTAACCGAACTCACAAATTCCAAGATAACGGATACCATCGATGCAAGAACAATACAACCCACAAGATATTGAACAAAAAGTTCAAAAGCACTGGGATGACAACAAAACCTTTGTTGTAAGTGAAGACCCAAATAAAGAAAAATTCTACTGTCTGTCCATGTTCCCATACCCAAGTGGTCGACTGCACATGGGTCACGTGCGCAACTACACTATCGGTGATGTAGTATCTCGTTTCCAACGCCTACAAGGCAAAAACGTGATGCAACCAATCGGTTGGGACGCATTCGGTCTACCTGCAGAAAACGCAGCAGTAAAAAACAAAACTGCGCCAGCACCTTGGACTTACGAAAACATCGAATACATGAAGAACCAACTTAAGCTTCTAGGCTTTGGTTACGATTGGAACCGTGAATTCGCAACATGTACACCGGAGTACTACCGCTGGGAACAAGAGTTCTTCACTAAACTTTACGAGAAAGGTTTAGTTTACAAAAAGACTTCTTCTGTTAACTGGTGTCCTAACGACCAAACTGTTCTTGCAAACGAGCAGGTTGAAGACGGTTGTTGCTGGCGTTGTGATACGCCTGTAGAGCAAAAAGAAATCCCTCAATGGTTCATCAAAATCACTGAATACGCTCAAGAGCTACTAGACGACCTAGACAAGCTTGAAGGTTGGCCTGAAATGGTGAAAACCATGCAGCGCAACTGGATTGGCCGCTCTGAAGGCGTTGAGCTGAAGTTTGAAGTTAAGGGTCAACAAGATCTAGAAGTTTACACAACACGTCCAGATACGCTAATGGGTGTGACTTACGTGGGTATCGCAGCCGGCCACCCTCTTGCAGCTCTTGCAGCAGAGAACAATCCAGAGCTTGCAGCGTTTATCGACGAATGTAAGAACAACAAGGTTGCAGAAGCTGAGCTAGCGACAATGGAGAAGAAAGGTATGGCAACTGGCCTTACTGCTATTCATCCATTGAACGGCCGCGAAGTACCAGTATACGTAGCAAACTTCGTTCTGATGGACTACGGTACAGGCGCGGTAATGGCTGTACCTGCGCACGACCAACGTGACTACGAGTTCGCAACGAAGTACGGTCTAGACATCGTGCCAGTTATCAAGCCTGCTGATGGCAGCGAGCTAGACATCTCTGAAGCAGCATACACTGAGAAAGGTGTACTGTTCGATTCAGGTGAATTCGATGGCCTAGAATTCCAAGCGGCATTCGACGCAATCGCAGCGAAGCTAGAAGCAGAGGGCAAAGGCACTAAGACTGTAAACTTCCGTCTACGCGACTGGGGTGTATCTCGTCAACGTTACTGGGGCGCACCAATCCCAATGGTAACGACTGAAGACGGTGAAGTTCACCCAGTACCTGCTGACCAACTACCAGTGATTCTTCCAGAAGACGTGGTAATGGACGGCGTCACTAGCCCAATCAAAGCAGACAAAGAGTGGGCGAAGACAACCTTTAACGGCGAACCTGCTCTACGTGAGACAGATACGTTCGATACGTTCATGGAATCTTCTTGGTACTACGCGCGTTACTGTTCACCACAAGCGGACGACATCCTAGACCCAGAAAAAGCAAACTACTGGCTACCAGTAGATCAGTACATCGGTGGTATCGAGCACGCTTGTATGCACCTACTGTACTCACGCTTCTTCCACAAACTACTGCGCGATGCGGGTTACGTAACTTCTGACGAACCGTTCAAGCAACTACTGTGTCAAGGCATGGTACTGGCTGATGCGTTCTACTTCGAGAACGAGAAAGGCGGCAAAGAGTGGGTAGCTCCAACAGACGTAGCCGTTGAACGTGATGGTAAAGGCCGCATTACTTCTGCTAAAGACACTGAAGGTCGTGATGTAACGCACTCAGGCATGATCAAGATGTCTAAGTCTAAGAACAACGGTATCGACCCTCAAGAAATGGTAGACAAGTACGGCGCTGACACAGTACGTCTATTCATGATGTTCGCGTCTCCAGCGGACATGACACTTGAATGGCAAGAGTCTGGCGTAGAAGGTGCGAACCGCTTCCTAAAACGTGTTTGGAAACTAGTGAAAGAGCACACAGCGAAAGGCGCAGCAGAAGCAGTAGATACCGCAGCGCTTTCTGGTGATCAAAAAGCACTTCGCCGTGACGTTCACAAGACTATCGCGAAAGTGACGGACGATATCGCTCGTCGTCAAACATTCAACACCGCGATCGCAGCGATCATGGAGCTGATGAACAAACTAGCGAAAGCGCCTCAAGAATCTGCGCAAGATCGTGCAATCCTTGACGAGGCACTGAAAGCTATTGTTGTCATGCTTTACCCTATCACTCCGCATATCTCATACGAGCTATGGGCAGCACTAGGGGAAACAGACATTGATAACGCGGCATGGCCGACGTTTGACGAAAAAGCGCTAGTTGAAGACGAAAAAACTATCGTTGTTCAAGTTAACGGTAAGCTACGTGCGAAGCTAACAGTCCCAGCTGATATCTCTAAAGACGATATCGAACAGCTTGGTCTAAACGACGAAAACGTGGTTAAGTTCACTGATGGCCTGACTATTCGTAAAGTTATTTACGTTCCAGGTAAACTGCTGAACATCGTTGCAAACTAATCGCAGCTGTCAATTTGTCTCTGTTTAGCGAACTTATTTGTTAACCAAGAGTCATTAAACAGGGTAGTTTTCTACCCTGTTTATTTACCTCAAACCATTCACATGAGTGGTTTAAGGTAAATAACCCCTTCAATTTAGGATGAATACAATCAATGCGCTTTTTCTCTTTGATTAAACTACCAGTGGTATTGGTATTAGCGGGGCTTCTTTCTGCCTGTGGTTTTCACCTTCGCGGCGAGTATTCCGTACCGGAAGAGCTGCACACTATGTCTTTCTCCAGCTACGATGAATACAGTGAATTAACTCGCTATGTTCGCTCTCAACTCGAACTGAACAAAGTTGAACTTGTTCAACCATCATCGACGGTACCCAACCTTCATTTGACGGAAGCGACAATCGATGAGCGTACACTATCGCTTTATCAAAATAGCCGTGCAGCAGAAAAAGAGCTGACATACGTAGTAAAATACCGTGTGACGATTCCTGGCTATGGCTCTAAAAACTTTACGACAACAGTAAACCGCAATTACCTAGACAACCCGTTAACGGCACTTGCAAAATCTGTTGAACGTGACGTAATTGAAGACGAGATGCGCTTGCAAGCTGCAAAACAAATGATGCGCCAGTTGGGTCGTATCCGTGCCGAATATGAAGCAGGACAAATCTCTGAGCCAGCGAACACAAACTCTTAATCACTATGCGAATTTATGCCGATAAATTAACGGATCATTTAACTAAACAAGTTAAACAGGTTTACTTAATCTTTGGTAATGAGCCGTTACTGATTCAAGAAAGCCGCCAAGCCATCCAAAAGGCAGCGTTTCAACAAGGTTTTGAGGAAAAACACCGTTTTGCGGTAGACGCAAGCATCGACTGGAATCAAGTTTACGATTGCTTCCAAGCGATGAGCCTGTTCTCAAACCGTCAATTGATCGAGCTTGAAATTCCAGAAAGTGGCGTGACAACAGCCGTCAGCAAAGAGCTGCAAACACTGTGTGATATGCTGCATGATGACATCATGCTCGTCATTGTTGGTAGCAAACTGACCAAAGCCCAAGAAAATGCGAAATGGTTCAAAGCATTAAGCTCAAAAGGCGATTGGGTAAGCTGCTTGTCGCCAGACCTTCAACGCCTACCTATGTTCATTCAGACACGTTGCCGCACGTTAGGACTAAAACCCGATCAGCAATCACTGCAAATGTTGGCTCAATGGCATGAAGGTAACCTATTTGCATTGACACAAAGCTTAGAGAAATTGGCCCTACTCTATCCGGATGGTGAGCTGACCATCATACGTTTAGAGGAAGCCCTAAGTCGCCATAATCACTTCACTACCTTTAACTGGATCGACGCCTTATTGGCAGGTAAAGCAAACCGTGCACAACGTATTCTTCGCCAACTTGAGGCGGAAGGGGTTGAGACCGTGATCTTGATTCGAAGTGTACAAAAAGAGTTGAGCCAACTTTTAAATATGCATCAAGACTTAACTCAAATGGGAATGAACCAGGTATTTGAGAAATATCGAGTTTGGCAAAACAAGCGTCCACTCTATAACGCAGCACTGGCCCGCTTATCAGCGAGTCGTATTTGTGCATTGCTCTCCTTGTTGGCTCAAGCCGAGATAAAAGCCAAAACTCAATATGACGAGTCTGTATGGCCAACTATTCATCAGTTGAGCTTAGAAACCTGCTCTCCTGATATTAAGCTGGCAATTTAAAAATCAAAGCGTGATATAGTGCGCGACCTGTTTTGCAAGCAAGAATGTAAAACACTGTAGAGATAAGAGACAAACCGAGGAAAACCGAGTGCTTCGCGAAGAACTGAAAGACTTTTTAGCTGATAAAGCCGACGACATGAAAGCGGAAGACATTATCGTCCTAAATGTGGAAGATAAATCAAGCGTGACAGATTACATGATCATCTGTACTGGTACATCCAAACGCCACGTTTCATCCATCGCTGACCATGTTGCAACAGAAGTGAAAAAAGCCGGTCTTGAGCCACTAGGAATGGAAGGTGAAAACGAAGGTGAATGGGTAGTCCTAGATATGGGCGACGCCATGCTTCACGTGATGCAAGAAGAGCACCGCGAACTCTACCAGCTAGAAAAACTCTGGGGTTAATCTTTTGAAAATTCAACTAATTGCTGTTGGCACAAAAATGCCAAAATGGGTTGAGGAAGGCTTTCAAGAATATCGTCGCCGTTTCCCGCATGATATGCCGTTGGAGTTGATTGAAATCTCTGCTGGCAAGCGTGGTAAGAATGCCGATATCGCTCGCATCCTGCAAAAAGAAGGAGAAGCGATGCTCGCGGCGGTACCAAAAGGCAACCGTATCGTCACGTTAGATATCCCAGGTAAAAAATGGGACACTCCTCAACTCGCTGAGCAGTTAGAAGCTTGGAAATTAGATGGTCGTGATGTATCAATATTAATCGGCGGTCCCGAAGGACTCGCTCCTGCATGCAAAGCTGCAGCAGACCAAAGCTGGTCATTATCTGCCTTAACGCTACCCCACCCTCTAGTGCGTATCGTAATGGCAGAAAGCTTATACCGAGCGTGGAGCATCACCGCTAACCACCCTTATCATCGCGAATAATCGTTGTTTAACTTTAGAGCCTAGCGTTAATGATTCGTAAACGCCGCAGTCAAATCCGAGATTATCAAGCCGAAGCGCGTCTGTTTGCCAGCCGCGCTATTGTTGCTTTTATCGGCATTGTTGTCTTGATGGGAGCTCTGGTTGCCAACATGTACAACATTCAGGTGAACCAGTTTCAAGACTATCAAACCCGCTCGAACGATAACCGCATCAAAGTAGTGCCTATCGCGCCTAACCGAGGTCTAATTTATGACCGAAATGGCGTTTTACTGGCAGAGAACCGTCCCGTCTTTAACTTAGAACTGACCCCAGAAAAAATTAAAGACATTGATGCAACCATCCAAGAATTACAAACTATTCTGGAAATTACACCAGACCAGATTGAACGTTTCCACCACGAGCGTAAACGGACTCGTCGATTTAAATCGGTCCCACTGCTTACCCAACTGAACGAAAAACAAGTAGCGGTATTCTCCGTCAATCAGTACCGCTTTCCAGGTGTGGAAATAAGTGCGACCTTAAAGCGCTACTACCCTTTCAGCGAAGTCTTAACCCACGTGATTGGGTATGTTTCTCGAATTAATGATCGCGACATGCAACGCCTGATCCGAGAAGAAAAAGACGCAAACTATCAAGCCACTCGCGACATTGGTAAGCTGGGTATTGAAAAATACTACGAAGACCTCTTACACGGTACAGCCGGATATCAAGAAGTCGAGGTAAACAGCCGCGGCCGAGTAATTCGTACCTTAAAGTACGTTCCACCTGTACCCGGAAAAGACATCGTTTTAAACCTTGATATCAACTTGCAGTTGTACGTACACCAATTGTTGGACGGCCGCCGAGGCAGTGCTGTAGTAATCGATCCTAGAGACAACGGCGTACTGGCTATGGTTTCAAGCCCTAGCTACGATCCTAACTCGTTCGTGCACGGAATCTCAGGTAAAGATTATCGCGCCCTTTTGAACGATAAAAACCGTCCTTTAGTCAACCGCACTACACTTGGCATTTACCCTCCTGCGTCTACCATCAAACCATTTATGGCGGTAGCCGCGCTGCAAGAAGGTGTCGTCACACCTAACACCACACGAAATGACCCTGGTTATTGGCGCATACCAAACTCCAACACACGCCCGTTTCGTGACTGGTTGCGTTGGGGGCACGGGCGCGTCGATATCATTAAGTCGATCGAAGAGTCTGTTGATACCTTCTACTATCAAATCGCTTATGACATGGGTATTGACCGTATTTCGAATTGGATGATGATGTTCGGTTTTGGTGATTACACTGGCATTGATATCTACGAAGAAAGTAAGGCGAATATGCCGACTCGTGACTGGAAAATGTCTCGCCATAAAACCCCATGGTATAAAGGTGATACGATCCCTGTGGGTATCGGCCAAGGATATTGGACAGCAACACCAATGCAAATCGCCAAAGCAACCTCCGTATTAGTAAACGAGGGAGAAGTGATCGCACCTCACTTGCTCAAAGCGACGATAGAAAATGGTAACGACTTCGAAGAGCAGCAAACGACAGAATACGTGACTTACCCACCAATCAAGAATGTGCCTAAAAAGTACTGGGATATGGCGAAAGAAGGCATGCGTCGGGTAAACCATGGCACGCGCGGAACAGCTCGCCGCTCATTCTACAAAATGAATTATGAAACAGCGGGTAAATCAGGTACTGCACAGGTCTTCGGTCTGGGTGAAAACGAAGAATACAACGCCGATGAGATCGCCGAGCACTTACGTGACCATGCGTTATTTACTGGCTTTGCACCATTTGATGATCCTAAAGTGGTCGTCACTGTAGTACTAGAAAATGCCGGTGGTGGTTCTAGTAACGGTGCCCCAGTAGTAAGGAAAATTTTTGACCGAGTCGTTCTTGGTCCAGAAGAAATTGAGCCTGAAAACAATGCGAAGAAAGAGGTAAAATAGTAATGAAGATGGATCCCTCTACAGGTAAAAATCGCGCCCTGTTTGAACGCTTCCATATCGACTTACCACTCCTACTTGGCATACTGGCCCTGATGGGGTTTGGCCTGGTGATCATGTACAGCGCCAGTGGCCAAAGTTTACTGATGATGGATCGCCAAGCCATGCGAATGGTGCTTTCACTCGTTGTGATGCTCGTCCTTGCACAGCTTTCTCCACGAACTTACGAAAGCTTGGCACCTTTGATGTTCGTTGGTGGCGTTATACTGCTTTTCGGCGTGCTGTTTTTCGGTGAAGCATCGAAAGGCGCGCAGCGTTGGCTTAACCTCGGTTTTGTGCGCTTTCAACCGTCAGAGCTATTGAAGCTCGCGGTGCCATTAATGGTGGCTCGCTATGTTGGTAGACAGCCCCTCCCACCAACGCTAAGAACACTCATTGTTGCACTGATTATGGTCTGCTTACCAACCATTCTCATTGCAAAACAGCCTGACTTAGGTACCTCGATCCTGATCGCGGCTTCCGGTATTTTTGTTATCTTCCTCGCAGGCATTAGCTGGAAAATAATTGCTGGTGCTGCGATTGCATTAGGTGGTTTCATTCCAATTCTGTGGTTTTTCTTGATGCGAGAGTACCAAAAAGTGCGAGTTCGTACTCTATTTAACCCGGAGTCTGATCCGCTAGGAGCGGGTTACCACATTATTCAGAGTAAAATTGCGATTGGCTCCGGCGGTATTTCCGGCAAAGGTTGGTTGCAAGGTACGCAGTCACAACTAGAATTTCTTCCTGAACGACACACTGACTTTATCTTTGCAGTAATTGCTGAAGAATGGGGTATGATTGGCTTCCTTTGCCTTTTAGCCATCTATCTATTTATTATTGGACGAGGTTTATATCTCGCCAGCCAAGCGCAAACCGCATTTGGACGAATGATGGCAGGCAGTATTGTACTCAGCTTCTTCGTGTATATTTTTGTAAATATTGGCATGGTAAGTGGCATCCTACCTGTAGTAGGTGTACCGTTGCCACTCATCAGTTATGGCGGCACATCAATGGTAACCTTGATGGCTGGTTTTGGTATTCTGATGTCGATTCATACGCACCGAAAAGCATTCTCTAAGGCGACCTAGACATGCAAAAACGCGCTTTATATTCCTTGGTTTTCTCTGCTCTTATTTTGGCAGGCTGTTCATCAACTAGCCAAAAAGAACAAGAAGGCCGTTACGAACTCGAATCCGATGTTGCACCGGATACACCGCTTTCAGTCGAACACATCGAGGATGCGCATCCTAAATATGAACCGTACAGCCTAGGTGGGAACAAAGATTACCACTTGCGTGGCAAAGACTACAAAATAGTTCGCAATGCGAAAGGCTTTAAAGAAAAAGGCCGAGCATCTTGGTATGGGAAAAAATTCCAAGGTCATTTGACTTCTAATGGCGAAATCTATGACATGTACTCAATGACGGCAGCGCATAAAACGCTACCGTTACCAAGTTACGTAAAAGTTACCAATACTGACAACGGCAAAACCACCATAGTACGAGTTAATGACCGAGGTCCTTTTCACGATGGCCGTATCATTGATTTAAGCTATGCCGCCGCGCACAAGTTAGATGTCATAAAAACAGGCACCGCGAACGTGGAAATTGAAGTGATCAGTATCAATCAGCCCACGGATAAAAAGTCATTAGAAGCGCACCCTAGGTACGTTATTCAAGTGGCATCATCAAAAAATGAAGAACGCGCGCGAACTTTAGGTACCGAGCTTGGTCAAAAATTGGATACAGAAACTTTCCTAGAGAGTGCGAAAGAGTCTTATCGCTTGTTGTTAGGGCCATTTACTGACTATTCCCTGACGCAAGCCACATTAGATAAAGTAAAGTTGCTCGGCTATTCGTCTGCATTTATTAAAAAACACAACACTGCCAAATGACCTCGTGTCATGAATTTCTCTTTGATCCCCCTCTTACATAACTAGGGATTCTGATAAGATGTCTGCAGTTAACCCAAAAATTTGAATTACCATGAATAAAAATAAGTTTGTGAAATCTATTCTCGTTTCTTCGGTTGCCCTTTCTGCAACTTTCGCTCAATCTGCTCTTGCATCACCTATCGTTGTTCCAGATGCCCCTCAAATCGCGGCGAAGGGCTACGTGCTGATGGATTACCATTCAGGTAAAGTACTGGCAGAGAAAGAGATGAACACAAAATTGTCTCCAGCTAGTCTGACTAAGATGATGACCAGCTATGTAATCGGCCAAGAGCTAGCGCGTGGTAATATCTCAGAAGATGATGATGTCACCATCAGTAAAAATGCGTGGGCGAAAAACTTCCCTGATTCATCAAAGATGTTCATTGAAGTAGGCACAACAGTTAAAGTACGTGACCTGAACCGAGGTATCATCGTCCAGTCAGGTAACGATGCCTGTGTTGCGATGGCAGAACATATTGCAGGTTCAGAAGATGCATTTGTTGACCTAATGAACGCTTGGGCCAACACATTGGGTATGACTAACTCGCACTTTGCCAACGTTCATGGCTTAGATAACGCAGAATTGTACTCAACACCATACGACATGGCACTGCTAGGTAAAGCACTTATCCGTGACGTACCAAATGAGTACCGAGTGTACTCAGAGAAGAAATTTACTTACAACGGCATCACCCAATACAACCGTAACGGTCTACTTTGGGATAAGAGCATGAACGTTGACGGCATCAAAACGGGTCACACAAGTAATGCGGGTTACAGCCTAGTAAGTTCAGCAACTGAAGGTCAAATGCGCTTGGTTGCGGTCGTTATGGGTACTAAAGATGCCAATGCTCGTAAGTCAGAAAGCAAAAAGCTGCTAAGCTACGGCTTCCGTTTCTTCGAAACAGTGGCACCGCACAAAGCAGGTGAAACGTTCGTAGAAGAAAAAGTGTGGATGGGTAACAAAGACACCGTAGCACTGGGTCTTGACCAAGATACTTACGTAACACTACCGCGTGGTGAAGCGAAAAACCTAAAAGCAAGCTTCGTCCTTGAAAAAGAGCTAGAAGCCCCAATTAATAAAGGTGATGTAGTTGGTAAGCTATACTATCAGATCGATGGTGAAGATATTGCCGAGTACCCACTAATGGCACTAGAAACCGTAGAGCAAGGTAGTCTATTTAGCCGCATGTGGGATTACATCGTATTGTTATTCAAGAGCTTCTTCTAAAAAGAACGTTAGAGTAGCAAACTTATTCGCAAAGCCGCCTGAATGGGCGGCTTTTTAAGTTTGAGCTCCTCGTCTTGAGTTCCCCCTAATTTGACTGTACTATTTCGCACCGCAACGAATATCTACTGGAGTTATCGATATGCTAACCATCAACTCTGATGCAAAATTAAAAGACCTGCTTGAGTTCCCTTGTTCATTTACTTACAAGGTAATGGGTCATGCAAAGCCTGAACTTCCAGAGCTTGTTCTTGAAGTTATTCAGCGCCATGCTCCAGGTGACTACAGCCCGACCGTTAAACCAAGTGCTAAGGGCAACTACCACTCTGTGTCAATCAACATTACTGCAACCTCTATCGAGCAGGTCGAGACACTGTACAAAGAGTTAGGTGAAATTGACATCGTACGCATGGTTCTATAATTTTTTGATAGATTAAATTTTTTTTGAAAGCAGCCTTGGCTGCTTTCTTTTTATTTATCAAAGAGATAACGAGGCTTTACATCACTTTCAGTTAAAAATCTGTTACGCAGCGGTAGAGCATCAGGGTTATCCGGTTTATAATCCAAAAACTTTATATATTAGCAACAGGAATTCCCATGCAACACCAACTTGTTGTAAAACGACTTGGCCGCCAAGACTATGAGCCTGTATGGAAGGCGATGCATGAGTTCACCGACCAACGCACAGAAGAAACCCGTGATGAAGTCTGGTTGGTAGAACATAACCCAGTATTTACACAAGGACAGGCAGGTAAAGCTGAGCACTTGATTAACACTGGCGATATTCCTGTTGTACAAAGTGATCGCGGAGGCCAGGTTACGTATCATGGCCCTGGTCAGTTGGTCGCCTACTTCTTGATCAACCTACGCCGTAAAAAATTAGGTGTACGAGATCTCGTTACCACAATCGAGAACCTCGTGATCAACACGCTAAAAGCATACAATATTGACTCAGCCGCACGACCTGACGCACCAGGTGTCTACGTTGCCGGTAAGAAAATATGCTCTCTCGGTTTACGCATTCGTAAAGGATGCTCGTTTCATGGTTTAGCCTTGAACGTAAATATGGATTTAACACCGTTTCTGCGTATTAACCCTTGTGGTTATGAAGGTATGGAAATGGTTCAGGTCAGCCAATTTGGCGGCCCAGACAATGTAGAAGCCGTAGAAAAACAATTAATAGAAGAACTCGTTACTTTGCTCGATTATGAGCAAGTAGAATTCAGCACAGAAGCACCTTCTCAAGGTAATAAAGCATGAGCAAACCAATCCAGATGGAAAAAGGCGTTAAATATCGTGACGCCGATAAAATGGCATTGATTCCCGTAAAGAACATGCCTACAGAGCAGAAAGAAGTGCTACGTAAGCCTGATTGGATGAAGATCAAGCTACCAGCCGACAGCCAACGAATTCAAGACATCAAAGCGGCGATGCGTAAGAATAAACTTCACTCCGTATGTGAAGAAGCATCTTGCCCGAACCTAGCGGAATGTTTTAACCACGGTACAGCAACCTTCATGATCTTAGGTGCTATTTGTACTCGTCGTTGTCCTTTCTGTGACGTTGCTCATGGCCGCCCATTACCACCGGAAGCAGAAGAGCCTCAAAAACTGGCGAAAACCATTGCCGATATGAAGCTGAAATACGTAGTAATCACTTCTGTTGACCGTGACGATCTGCGTGACGGCGGTGCACAACACTTTGCCGATTGTAACCGCGAGATCCGTGCGTTAAACCCGCATATTAAGATTGAAACACTGGTTCCTGACTTCCGTGGTCGCATGGATGTAGCGCTTGATCTAATGAAAGACAATCCGCCAGATGTCTTCAACCACAACTTAGAAACCGCGCCACGTCTTTACCGTAAAGCTCGCCCAGGTGCGAACTACAAATGGTCACTTGAGCTCCTTAAGAAGTTCAAAGAGCAGCATCCAGATGTACCGACCAAGTCTGGTTTGATGATGGGCCTTGGTGAAACCAAAGAAGAAATCATCGAAGTACTGAAAGATCTACGCGCACACGGCGTAACGATGCTGACTCTAGGCCAGTATTTAGCGCCAAGCCGTCACCACTTGCCAGTAGAACGTTACGTTCCACCATCAGAGTTTGACGAGCTAAAAGAAGTTGCACTAGAACTTGGCTTCACGCATGCAGCGTGTGGTCCATTTGTGCGCTCTTCTTACCATGCCGATATGCAAGCTCAAGGTATCGAGATTAAATAAGCTCTCGCTTGTTTTGAAAAGCTTGTTTTGAAGAGAAAAGGTTGGCTCAGTGCCAACCTTTTTTGTATCTGGCAAATGATGATAAAAAGCCATTCTACCACCGTCATTCTGAACAGCGAGGTACGAACGTGATTCAGAATCTGTTTTCAGAATACTGAGGATTTTTAGGGAAACTCTGAGTAAAAGAGTGTGCCTCAACAAGATTCCTGATCTCGCCTCGGCTCGTCGGAATGACGTGGTTTGGGTATATTGAAAAGGGACAGTGTTGGTAGCCATCCCCTTATCACACTCTCTCGCTATATCTCATTCCAAACGCCAGACAAACAAAAAGGCCCTCAAATGAGGACCTTTAGTATATCAATGTTCAAAATAGACGAGTCGAGTTCTAGGAGAACACACGGAGTTTGCGCGAGCAAATGAGTATGTTCGACACCGAAGTCGACTCATTCTATGAAGAACAGTTAGGCATAAACCGGTAGACGCTTACAAATTTCTAGCACTTTCTGTTTTGTCGCTTCGATAACTTCTTCGTTGCCGATGTTATCTAGAACGTCACACATCCAGTTTGCTAGCTCTTTTGCATCTTCTTCAGTGAAGCCACGGCGAGTGATCGCTGGCGTACCTACACGAATACCAGACGTTACGAATGGGCTGCGTGGGTCATTTGGTACTGAGTTCTTGTTTACAGTGATGTTTGCTGCACCTAGTGCCGCGTCTGCGTCTTTACCAGTGATATCTTTGTCGATTAGGTCAACAAGGAACAAGTGGTTTTCTGTACCGTTAGATACGATTTTGTAGCCACGCTCTTGGAACTGACCAACCATTGCTTTTGCGTTTTTCACTACGCGAGCTTGATAAGCTTTGAACTCTGGCTCCATCGCTTCTTTGAACGCTACTGCTTTACCAGCGATAACGTGCATTAGAGGGCCACCTTGACCACCAGGGAACACTGCTGAGTTCAATTTCTTGTACATATCTTCGCCAGCATTTGACAAGATAAGACCACCGCGAGGACCTGCTAGTGTTTTGTGCGTCGTTGTTGTTACCACGTGAGCATGCGGTACTGGTGTTGGGTATTCACCGGCAGCGATAAGACCAGCTACGTGCGCCATATCAACAAATAAGTAAGCACCTGCTTTGTCAGCGATTTCACGCATGCGTTTCCAATCAACGATTTGCGAGTAAGCAGAGAAACCACCGATGATCATCTTAGGTTTGTGTTCAAGTGCTAGCTGTTCCATCTCGTCGTAGTTGATTTGACCAGCTTCATCGATACCGTAAGGGATAACGTTGTAGTGCTTACCAGAGAAGTTTACTGGTGAACCGTGAGTTAGGTGACCACCGTGCGCTAGGCTCATGCCTAAAACTGTATCGCCAGGGTTAAGAAGCGCCATGTAAACTGCGCTGTTTGCTTGAGAACCTGAGTGAGGCTGTACGTTAGCGTACTCACAACCAAATAGTTGGCATGCACGCTCAATTGCTAGTGCTTCAGCTTTATCTACGTACTCACAACCGCCGTAGTAACGCTTACCTGGGTAGCCTTCAGCGTATTTGTTCGTTAGCTGAGAACCTTGCGCTTCCATTACACGTGGGCTTGTGTAGTTTTCAGAAGCGATAAGTTCAATGTGTTCTTCCTGGCGAAGAGTTTCTTCCTGGATAGCTGCGAACAGTTCCGCATCGTAATCTGCGATGTTCATATCACGCTTAAGCATCTGTATCTCCTGACTCAGATTAGTACTGAAAGTTGCAAAAAAACTGTTGAATGACCCGACGCAAACGTTTTCGTCACCCTAATGGCGCGCATTCTACATAATTTGATTTAGGTCATAAAGAGAAATTTACAATTTTTCTCATGCAGTTTTTTCATGATGACAAGCAATGTTTATCATGCCAGCATTGCAATCGCATAACGACAATCTATTGCCTGTCAAATTTGTGCTTTACACCCTGTAAAACAGCAATTACATAGGTTTACCGTAAATTTTACCCTCTAGCTACCGAAAAGATCATCTTTTTACTACTATGCACGCCTTATTTATCACTAATGACTGCAACATTGATGGAAAAACACTCATTAAAAGAAGACTGGATAGCGATTCTCACGGGTACCTTTTTAGTAGCTCAAGGCGTTTTCTTTCTCCAATCCGCGAACCTTCTAACGGGAGGCACGACTGGATTGGCTCTGCTTATTAGCCAATTTACACCTTTTACCTTTGGTGTGCTGTACTTTTTAGCAAACAGTCCTTTTTACTTACTAGCATGGAAACGCTTCGGCCGTCATTTCGCCATTAATAGTGCCATTTCTGGCGCGTTGGTTTCTATCTTTGCCGATCATCTTTATTTGCTAATCTCGCTCGAATCGGTAAATGAAGTTTATTGCGCCGTCGCAGGCGGGCTTTTAATGGGGCTCGGTATGCTGATCCTATTCAGACATCGCTCCAGCTTAGGTGGCTTTAACGTGCTGTGTTTGTTTATCCAAGACAAATTTGGCATTTCAGTTGGCAAAAGCCAAATGGCAATCGATGCATGTATCCTGTTTGCTTCATTCTTCTTTGTCACACCAGAAGTGATTGGCCTTTCAATTTTGGGGGCGTTTGCACTCAATGTCGTGTTAGCGATGAACCACAAACCGCACCGCTATTCCGTGACCTACGGTTCATAAATTTTTGATAATGATTGAAGCGCGATTTATAAGATTTCGCGCTCCAATCGCTATATAATACTTCGCGATTTCCAAATAGATCGGTACGGTATGCGCGACTTTCTGCAACAAGCTAAACAGACTCACAGTTGTATTGCGATTGGAGAGCTGATCTATAACCCGAAGACACAGAGCCTTCATCAAGATGCTATCGCGATTGATCTTGAACCTCGCACCGTTGAATTATTAGAACTGCTGTTAACAAGCGTTGGCCACCCACTCTCTGCTGACACCATTATTGAAACCATTTGGCAGAGCAAGTTCATCTCTAAGAATGTGCTCACGAACCGCATTAGCACCTTACGTGCACTGCTACAGCAGTACTTACCCGAATACGATGCCGCTAAGCTTTTAGTCACTTACCCCCGCAAAGGCTACTTTCTTAACCCTGCCAATATTCGTTTAGTGCCACCAGCGAAAAACCATCGGCGCGTTATCTCAACCCAGGTGGCGAGTAATAAGAACTTCAAGCTGATTTTCGCTTACAGCTTATGTGCCATACTTGCGGTATGTAGCATGACGCTCGCAAGCTTGTTATGGCAACGCCAAGAAATCTCAACACAACAAACGCGTCATCAACTACTGATTCCCAAAGTCGAGCTACTACTCAACCGTGTCGATTCAATCGGCTCTCAGGCGCGAAAATACCGCATACTGGTCAAAGCCATCTTGCTGCAACAACAGGTCGAATATCCATACACCGACATCGCCAACCAAGATGCTCCCAGTTACTTTCTTGATCCTATCGGTCATACGCCATATTTCCCTGGCGCACGAAACATGCAGACCAGCGACTACGAGCTCAATATCGAGTTAAAAGACGGCACAAAACAGGGCATCTTGAAAGCGCAGATGAACCTTATTTATCCTGCGACGGGCAAGTTGGCGTTTCGCAATGAGTACACACTGCGTTTATCTGACTTACAATCGGATATTTTCCAAATGCATTCGGATGTCGCGCAATACTTCAATCTGCCTGCACCTTCGGCAAGTTCGTGGCAGCTTTCGAATATTCACAAAAAAATGTTATTCGAGAATGCCTTTTCTAGCCAACCTCTCAGACAATCTGATGAGTTTGCGGCTATAACAACGGCAAGACATCTCGCCTTATACGAGAACGAACATCAAAAGCTGGAAGCATATTTAACTCAAGTACAATCGTCGTTTGATGTTTTGCCAGATGAGCTGAGCCTCTGGTTAGGTCTATTGCATTTCAAATTAGGTAACTTAGACAGGGCAAAAGCCCTGTTAACGACACCAGATGGCGACTCACGTATCCAAAACGCACTGATTTATACCTTTGTGTCTCACATTGCTTACAAGCAGAACAAACTTGAACAGTTCCGTCTCAACTACATGGAATCACTGGTGGCGCTGCTGCGCGTTTTACCTTCCGAAACCTTGTTTGAGCGTCTTTCTCAATCTGAATCAAAAGAGACTTGCCTCCAACCGTGGAAAACGTTGCATGTTAGTGTGACCGATCAAGAAATCATAAGCCGATGGAAAGCGCTCATTAACGAGTATTGCACTAACGTAGCCAACGAAATAACCCCAAATAAAACAAAGACCTAAATATAAAATTAAGCTTTCATTAACCCCTGTTATCTTTTGTTTTTTGCCCTTTTTCTCTCACTGAACTTAGCATGCTCGCATTCAAGCAACGGCCCAACATGAAGCGGCCTTATCAATCAGGAATGTAAACCATGCTAAACAAAATGACGCTTATCGCAGCAGCAACTCTGGCTCTTTACGGCTGTGGCGGAGGTTCGTCTTCTGGCAGTGCGAATCCAAACAAAGTGCCTCAAGAAAGTTTCGACGTCTCGATTCACAACTCAATCTTCGCTCCCACGCCAAGCACACAGCTAAACTACGCATTTAGCTTGGATGGCCAACCAGAAGGCGACATGAAACTGAGCTTCCAAGCGATGGATCGCGAGCAAATATTGGCAGCATTGGCACAAATCCCAAACAGCGAGGCAATGGTCCAGTTGGTTAATGACTTGGTGAACTACGGCGCCGAACAGTTCTACTATTCAGACGAGCAGTACAACGACGACGAAGAGAGCAATACGCTTTACTTTGCAGGATCAGATGGTGCACTCCATGAAATCACTGACGCTTATCTCATTGGTCATCAGTTTATTGCCATGCTTATGCACAGCGGTCCGGTTTTCCGCCTAAACGGTGACGACGTAAAAGAGAAAAGCCCGAATATTGACATCGGTGAAGAAACTATGTCTCTGCAAACCACTCTTACAGGCTACGCAGTTCACAACCTTCTAGACCGTTTTGAAGAGCATGAGTGGGTACAAAACCTTCCTATGACAGCATCTTGCCAAGTGGTTTGGCAACAGCAAATCCGAGAAACTGGCGTGCGTAAAGCGTTCTCGATCTCAGGCAAGAAAATTGAAGCGGCATACCTGATGGAAGAGAACATCTACAACCTAAACTGTGATGACATGGACTCAATGGAGTTCGCCACTTCGGCAGAACGTTGGTTTAATCCGAGCTTAGGTCTGATTGAACAAATTGAACTGCTGAAAGTACAACAAGTACAAATCAACGAAGAGAAAGTGCAGCTAACAGCGATTGAAACAAAATAAGCTCGCATTTTTTAGAGATATCTCAATAAAAGAAGGCTTTGGGGAGCACACCAAAGCCTTCATCTCGAACATCAATCTTAGGGGTGATGACACCCGAGTTTATTCTTCTATCAATAAAATACGAGTTTCGTAAGGTCGTAACACTTGATGGTTTGACGCGACTGCGCTCGCTGAGTTTTGATAGTTAGATAGCAAGTTTTTCGCTTTACTCATATCAAAAAGTTCTGGCAGAACGCATTCCTCCTCTTCTGCGTAGTAGTTATTGATACACAGCAGCGTTTGCTTATCGTTCTGACGAGCGTAAGCGAAAATACGTTTGTGCTCTGGCAGCAGGTCCTCGTAACGGCCATCGGTGATGACTGGAACCTGTTTACGCAGTTCAATCAGACGCTTGTAAAAGTAGAACACCGAGTTCAAATCGGCAACCGCAGCTTCAGCATTGATTTCAGAGTAATTCTGCGCCACTTCAAGCCACGGCGTGCCCTCAGTAAAGCCCGCGTGTTTTGCACTGTTCCATTGCATTGGTGTACGTGAATTATCACGCGACTTCTGTGCCAAGATCGCCATCATGTCGTCATGAGATACACCATCACGGTTGACCATGATGTCGTACATGTTAGTACTTTCAACATCACGATATTGGCTGATTTCGGTATAACCCGGGTTGGTCATGCCGATCTCTTCCCCCTGGTAAACATAAGGTGTGCCTTGCATCATGTGCACTGATGCCGCAAGCATCTTGGCAGATTCAACACGGTATTGCTCGTCGTTACCTAATCGGCTCACAACGCGTGGCTGGTCGTGGTTACACCAGAACAGCGCCCCCCACCCTTTGCCATTTAAGCCCGTTTGCCAATGATTGAAGATCTGTTTTAACTGAATGAAATCAAACGGCGCTTTGGTCCATTTTTCACCATTTGGATAATCGACTTTCAGATGATGGAAGTTGAACACCATGGATAGCTCTTTGCCGTCTAGCGAAGAATATTGCTGGCAGTGCTCTAGCGTAGTGGAAGACATTTCACCCACCGTCACGCTGCCGTATTTTTGAAACACAGATTCGCTAATCTCTTGAAGGTATTCGTGCACACGTGGACCATCCGTGTAGAAACGACGACCATCACCAATATCGTCACTTGGAAAATCTTGCTGCTTGGAAATCAGGTTGATAACGTCGAGACGGAAACCATCCACTCCTTTTTCTGCCCAGAAGCTGATGACTTCTTTCACTTCTTCACGCACTACTGGGTTTTCCCAGTTTAAGTCCGCTTGCTCTTTAGCAAAAAGGTGCAAATAGTACTGGCCTGTTTTTTCATCCAGCGCCCAAGCGTTGCCACCAAACTTTGATTGCCAGTTGTTTGGTTCAGCACCATCTACCGGATCTTTCCAGATGTAGTAATCACGGTATGGGCTGTTTTTATCACCCAGTGCGGATTGGAACCACTTGTGTTCTGTCGACGTGTGGTTCACTACAATGTCCATGATGATACGAATGCCCAACTGATGCGCTTCTGCTAGCAAAGTATCGAAATCTTCCATAGTGCCGAACTGTGGATTGATCGAGTAGTAATCGGAGATGTCATAACCGTTGTCGATCATTGGCGATTGGTAAACCGGCGTCAGCCAAATCGCATCCACACCAAGATGCTTAAGATAATCCAGCTTAGAAATGATCCCTTTGATGTCGCCCGTGCCTTTACTGCCACTGTCACAAAAGCTTTTTGGGTAAATTTGATAGATGGTTGCGGTTTTCCACCAGCTCTCATCATGCTTGGTCATAGCCATTTCTAACACTCACTTACCAGTAATCGGAAACTTAAAATTTGAAAAGAAAAATAGGAGGAGGCAGCCAAGTCACTGCCTCAAATAGAATTACGCGTTTGCAGGCTCAAGCTCACCTTTGGCTTGTGCACGCTTATAAAGAATTAACGTTAATGCAGCAGGTACCAGCATTGCGACTAACATAGCCAAAGCAAAAATGCCCCAGAACTGCGGTTGGATAGACAAGATGCCCGGCAAACCGCCCACACCGATACCGTTCGCCATTACGCCCGCACTACCGCAAATAGCAGCAGCACACGCACTACCGATCATCGCGCTCAGCATTGGGAACTTGTATTTCAAGTTGATGCCGTACATCGCCGGTTCAGTCACGCCAAGGTAAGCAGAGATAGCCGCAGGCACTGAGATATCACGCTCGCCGTGTTTTTTACTGATGATAATGATGCCGACGACCGCAGACGCTTGAGCAATGTTTGAAAGTGCAATCAGAGGCCAAATTGGCGTACCGCCTAGCTCTTGCATCAGTTGAAGGTCTACCGCGTTGGTAGTGTGGTGAATACCAGTAATGACCAATGGCGCGTATAGGAAGCCGAAGATGGTTGAGCCAATCATAGCGAAGTCACCCGTCATGGCTGCTTTTGCTGCGAAAGCAACGCCGTCACCCAACATACGACCGAATGGACCAATGATAGAGTGCGCAAGAATCACAGACACAATGATTGAGACAAACGGCACGACCACTAGGTAAAGGTAAGACGGAATGATGCGTTTTAAGTTGGTTTCAATAAACGCCAGTGCCATACCAGCAAGCATTGCTGGAATCACTTGCGCCTGATAGCCCACTTTCTCGATGGCGAATAAGCCAAAGTCCCACACTTCGGGTACTTGCTTACCAATCAGGTAGGCGTTCATCAACTGTGGCGAAACCAATGTTACACCAAGCGTGATACCCAGAATCGGAGTACCGCCGAGCTTTTTCACTGTCGACCAACACACGCCAACCGGTAGGAAGAAGAAGATCGCCTCACCAATCAGCCATAAGAAAGAGTGTACCGTTGCCCAAAACTGGCTGATTTCCGTTAGCGTTTGACCATCAAACATTTTGATGTCGCCAATCACGTTACGGAAGCCAAGAATCAGACCACCGGTAATGATCGCAGGTAGCAGTGGTACAAAGATTTCTGCAAGGTGGGAAATACCACGCTCAACGATATTCATGTTTTGACGAGCAGCGTTCTTCGCTTCGTCTTTGCTGGCTTCACTTTTACCCGTCAGTCCGATCAGTACCTTGTAAACTTCATCCACTTCAGTACCGATAACCACTTGGAACTGGCCTGCGTTGGTAAAACAGCCCTTCACCATCGGTAATGCTTCTAACTGTTTCGTATCTGCTTTGTCCGTATCATTTAGAACAAAACGCAAGCGAGTTAAACAGTGACTTACACTGGCAATATTGTCCGGCCCCCCGACCAGCTCAATAAGACGCTCCACGTCTTTACGCGCAATCTTACTCATAACTTTGTCCACCCTGTATTGGATACATTCGATTCATCATTTTGTTTTTATAAATGGGAACATTCCCATTTCTTAATTTTAATATTGCCATTCGAAGACAAAAAACAAAATGGGAACAGTCCCATTAATTGAGAATGATCACAGTATAATTTTAGAGCAGATCGTCTTAGTGTGGATTAACAAACGATAGGCTGTTGAGTAAAGTGAACCACTTCCTCATCGCCATTTAATTGATTGATCAGCATGTTAGCGGACTTCTCACCTGCAAGGGTATAACCTGGGTCGACACTAAACACTTTAGGAAAAAGGAAAGAGAGCAATTCATTACCTCCAACACCTGTCACAACCACGTCTTCACGTCCTAACTCTTGAAGACGCTTAATCACGCCCAACGCGATGGTGTCACTGGCGCACACGATGGCCTGAGTGTCAGATTGAAGGACTTTGTCTACCAACTGATAAGCACTTTCATGGCTCAACTTACCCGTCTGGAAACAAGGTGTAATTTGCTTGCGTTGACACCAAGCTTTATAAGCATTTAGACGAGCTAAGCCAGTGGTTTTGTCTTCAGGATCAACACCAATATAAGCAATGCGAGATAAAGATTGCTGCTCAAGGTGAGACAAAGCCATGTCTATCACACCTTGGTTATCGTAGTTGATCGAGGAAACCATTTGCGTGTCCATCGCGATCACGACGATACGATTCCCCCACTCCGCCAATGCTCGCTCATCACATCCAGTAAAGCCAAACACGATCACCCCATCGACGTTGCGACGTTTAAGCACATCCAAATGCTCATTGGTTTTATCGCGATCGAATTGGCTCTCCATGATCACCGCATCATAACCAGCGGAATACAAAGCATTGAGCATGGTACCAACGGCGCGATTTTCTGATGGTGAGTCTAAACGGGAGATGATAACCCCAATGACTTTTTGGCTGCCGCCACGCATTGATTGCGCAGATTTGGACGGCACGTAACCAGATTCACGAATAATTTGCTCAACCTTCTCTCGCGTTTGCGGTTTCACTTTTGGATCGTTAGTAAGCACACGGCTTACTGTTGATTTGCCCACGCCTGCCAATTTTGCGATATCAAGAATGGTGAGTTTTTTGCTCATAAGTGTTCAGATTAAAAGAAGGAATCAAACAAAAGGGAAGCAGTGGCTTCCCTTATCTCAGTCAGTAATGAATATTACTTGTTTAAGTACGCAGGCACATCTGCAATGCTATCCAATACTACCGTTGCAATGGCTTCGCCCTGTTCCGTTACTGGCTTACCAGTGCGAACCAAAATCTTAGTGCCAACGCCTGCCGCTTCTGCTGCCATCATGTCTTCAGCTTTATCGCCGATCATCACAGATTTCTCCATGTCGATCTTCAAGAAGTCACGCGCAGAAATGAACATGCCTGGTTTTGGCTTACGGCACTCACAATCTTGCTTGTACTCGCCAATGCCATGTTCTGGATGATGTGGGCAGTAATAGATACCATCGAACTCAACACCATTATCAGCAAAGTTCCAATCCATCCATTGAGTCAGAGACAAGAAACGGTTTTCACTGAATTTACCGCGTGCGATGCCCGATTGATTCGTCACTAACACTAGAAGGTAGCCTTTATCTTTTAGCGCTTTCGTCGCTTCAAATACACCATCAATGTACTCAAAATCATGTTCGTCATGAACGTAGCCGTGGTCAACGTTTATCACGCCATCACGATCGATAAAAACAGCAGGTTTTGCCAAAACGTATTTCTCTATTAACTCGGTTTAATCAGATTATTACATACCTTATAAACTTCAACACTATCTAATTCATTCTTGGCCTCGACAAAACGGTTGATTTGTTGGGCAAGAATCGGTAAATCTGAGGGTGCCCTGCCGTCTACCTCCTGCTTGTTATCTATACATCTTCGTTTCAAAACAGAACATCCATACATTTAGACGTCTAGACGTAAAAATATCTATTGACTTCATTCTGCTTAACCCATAGCATCAACTGAAAATTGAGATAAAGCTCAACATTAAGTTCTGTCAAAGGCCGTTTTTGACAGCGAAGTTCCCCGTATCTTTGGGCAGGTTGAAACATGATAGAAATAAAAAACGTCAATAAAGTGTTCTACCAAGGCAGTAAGGAAATCCTTGCCCTGAAAGACATTAACCTACACATCGACAAAGGCACTATCTTTGGTGTTATCGGTTCATCAGGTGCTGGTAAAAGTACGCTGATCCGCTGTGTCAACATGTTAGAAGCGCCGACCTCTGGTTCCATCATCGTTGATGGTGTGGATCTAACCAAACTCAGTAAAAAACAACTAGTCGAAACACGCCGTAACATTGGCATGATCTTCCAGCACTTTAACCTGCTTTCGTCTCGTACTGTGTTTGATAATGTGGCATTACCCCTAGAACTGGCAGGTAAAGACAAATCGCAAGTCACAACAAAAGTAACTGAGTTGCTAAAGCTTGTAGGCTTAGCCGACAAACACGAAAGCTACCCATCTAACTTAAGTGGCGGACAAAAACAGCGTGTGGCAATTGCTCGTGCATTGGCATCCGATCCTAGCGTGCTGCTTTGTGATGAGGCCACTAGCGCACTAGATCCGGCAACAACTCAATCTATCCTTGAGTTATTGAAAGAGATCAACCGCAAACTCAACATCACGATTTTACTTATCACTCACGAAATGGAAGTCGTAAAAAGTATCTGTCACGAAGTAGCAATCATCGGTGGTGGTGAGCTGGTGGAAAAAGGCACCGTTGGCGATATTTTTGCGCACCCTAAGACAGAGCTAGCGCACCAATTCATTCGCTCAACGCTGGATCTTTCCATTCCTGAAGATTACCAAGCACGTCTGCAAGCAGAGCGTGTTGATGGCAGCTACCCGTTGGTTCGCTTAGAGTTTACTGGCGCAACCGTCGATGCACCGTTAATGTCGCAAATTTCTCGTAAATACAATATTGATGTGAGTATTTTGAGTTCCGACCTTGATTACGCTGGTGGCGTGAAATTCGGCATGATGGTCGCAGAGCTATTTGGTAACGAAGAAGATGACAACGCAGCTCTTGAATACCTGCGTAAGCACAACGTAAAAGTAGAGGTACTTGGTTATGTCCTTTAATACGATTTCTGAATGGCTGAGCTTAAACAGCAAACTACTTTTAGGTGCAACGTGGGAAACGCTTTACATGGTTGCGGTTGCCGGATTAGTCGGCTTTGCTGTGGGTATTCCATTAGGGGTAATCCTCCATATTACTAAGAAAGGCGGCCTACTTGAAAACACCAAACTAAATAGCGGCTTAGGCGCTATCGTTAACATTGGTCGTTCTGTGCCATTCCTCGTACTGATGGTTGCGATTATTCCAGTGACAAAAATGCTAGTTGGAACCTTTATCGGTACAACCGCAGCAATCGTCCCACTGACTATTGGCGCCATTCCTTTTGTCGCTCGTCTTATTGAAGGTGCTTTATTAGAAGTACCGACAGGCTTGGTGGAAGCAGCGCAGTCAATGGGGGCGACACCAACACAGATCATCACAAAAGTTCTACTACCTGAAGCAATGCCGACTATTGTTAACTCAGTAACGATTACCTTGGTCACTCTCGTTAGCTACTCAGCTATGGCGGGTACGGTAGGCGGCGGCGGCCTAGGCGACGTAGCCATCCGTTACGGTTTCCACCGCTACGATGTAACTATCATGGCCGTGACTGTCGTGATGTTGATTGTTCTAGTACAGATTATTCAGTCTATCGGCGACGCAGTGGTGCGCCGTGTAGACCACAGATAAGCATCAAAAATACAAATTATAAGGAGATAAAGATGAAATTTAGCCTTAAAGGTCTTTTGACTGTAGCAACGGCCGCCTCTGCTCTTGCTCTAGCGGGTTGCGGCGACAAAGAAGTAGACGTAAACAAAGTAAAAGTTGGCGTTATTGCTGGTGCAGAAGCACAAGTAGCCGAAGTTGCCGCTAAAGTAGCAAAAGAGAAATACAACCTAGACGTTGAGCTAGTAACATTTACCGATTACGTAACACCAAACGCCGCTCTGGATGATGGTTCAGTAGACGCGAATGCGTTCCAGCACAAACCATACCTAGACCAACAAGTGAAAGACCGCGGCTACAAACTGGCTATCGCGGGTAACTCATTCGTTTACCCTATTGCTGGTTACTCAAAGCAAGTAAAATCAATTGATGAAATTCAAGATGGCGCACGCATCGCAGTACCAAACGACCCAACTAACCTAGGTCGCTCACTACTGCTTCTTGAGCAGCAAGGTTTAATTACGCTACGTGATGGCGTTGGTCTACTCGCTACAGTACGTGACATCGTAGGCAACCCTAAAAATATCGAAATCATTGAACTAGAAGCCCCACAGCTTCCGCGTTCATTGGATGACGTAACGCTATCTATCATCAACACCACTTACGCAAGCTCTATCGACCTATCGCCAGAGCGTGACGGCGTGTTCGTTGAAGATAAAGACTCACCATACGTAAACCTAATTGTCGCTCGCGAAGAAAATGTTAATGCGCAAAACGTACAAAACTTCGTAAAAGCTTACCAAACGGAAGAAGTTTACGAAGCGGCAAAAGAACTGTTCAAAGGCGGTGTTGTGAAAGGTTGGTAATCCCACTTTTCAAAACATGACTGAAAACAACGTTCTAAACACAAAAGGGCTGATGTGAAAACATCAGCCCTTTCTATTTGTCTATCTACCCATTTAAGTAGCTTCAATTCGCTACTTAAGATGGTCCCAAGAGATATTCGACACGATTCGGCAGTCATCACACTTAAAATGAAATATGTCATGTAGTGGCTCATCGAGTAGCCACTCGCCATCGCATTTTGGACACTTGCGCGCTTTCTCGCTCTCCAGCGACTGACCACCGACACGATACTGGTAATAGTACGTAGGGATCTTCGTGATGTATTCGATACGGCCACGTAAGTCCCAACCTCGGCGAAACAGCACACTATCCACATCGCAAATTTCGTGGAGCGCCGCATGTTCCGCTCGGCAGCCCCCTGCCATTTGGATTTCATCACACGCTTGCCACTCAGTCTGCCACTTAATGACGGCTTTATGGTCTCCATTAAGTGTTGGCTCATTACGATACAAAGGAATTGGCAACAGGGTTTCACCACTTCGCAAAGGCGAACACGTATGAACATAAGTCGTGTACAACACTTGCCAGCTAGGTGTCTCTTCTTCGGCTGCTTGTTCTGAATTCAAATCACGCCCCAGCATACGCATTTTCGGAGCAAGCAAAGACGCATCCGACAAACGGTTCATGCACACTTTGACGAAATCTGAGTGATAACGTGGATGCAAGCTGTCTTGTTCTGGGCAAACAACACGAACGAAAAATTCACCTTCTCCCATCACTATCGGAAATTCACGACCCAATACTTGGCCGTTGTAACGCAGAGCATCCATCAAGCCATTAATGGCTTTGTCTACCGCGCTGACGGTGGTGTTATCAAAACACTCAAA
Source organism: Vibrio sp. 2134-1 (assembly GCF_033339495.1). NCBI lineage: Bacteria > Pseudomonadati > Pseudomonadota > Gammaproteobacteria > Vibrionales > Vibrionaceae > Vibrio > Vibrio sp. 2134-1. Next base: position 132,951 of record NZ_JAWOUS010000006.1, on the reverse strand, counting down.
CTGCAACTCAACAACATACATACTTAGACGGCAGCCTCTAACTTATTCAAGAACTCAACCAATGAATCTGCCAATACATCACGTTTAGAGGTGCCCAAACGCTCTAGAATCACATTGCCAGTGAGGTTACAAATAGAAATCACATCCATTTCCTCATCTGTCGCTGCGATAAATACTGTTGGTTTAAGTTTCAAGCGGCGCTGCGTCACCAAATGACCAAGAATATTTTCTTGTAGACGCACGAAATCGTCATCGCTCCACACTTGCAGCAGCGTCAACGAATTACCTTGCCAAGTTGCCTCCATATCAGCGCAGTATTGAGAACCATAAAAGGCTTTAACATCATCTTGCAGTGACAACTCAATCGCATTTTCCACATTGGTGAAATCGGCCATTTCATCACGTGCGACCGCTTTCCAAAGCACCTTTCCATCACGCTTCTCTTCGACACAAGGAGAAACAAGCTCTGCAAGCTCTTCACTGCTTGGCAACTCATTGTGCTTAGCTTGCCAAGCTTGTTGGTAGCGCAGGCTGAACTCTTGTAGCGCCTGAGTAACGTTTTGGGTCATGAAGATCTCCTCATTCCTTATTTATCAGATAGCCGTACTTGCCGGATGGCAATTGACCAGCGGATTCAGTAAAATTCTCGCCATTCTAATCGAAAACGACCACAAAGTATGAGCAAATATTCTGACGCTAAAGAGCTTGCTGGCCTAACACTAGGTAAAACGACCGAGTATGCGAACCAGTATGACCCAAGCTTGCTGCAACCAGTCCCTCGCAGCCTGAACCGAGATGACCTCCAGTTAGGCGATACTCTGCCTTTCATGGGGCACGACATTTGGACGCTGTACGAACTGTCTTGGTTAAATAGTAAAGGTTTACCACAAGTGGCCGTTGGCGAAGTATACATTCCAGCCACCAGTGCAAACTTGATTGAATCGAAGTCTTTCAAACTGTACTTAAACAGCTATAACCAAACCCACTTTGCAAGCTGGGAAGAAGTGACTGAGCGTTTAACACAAGACCTGTCTGAATGCGCAGGTGAAAAGGTGCTGGTTGAGGTGAATCCAGTGACCCACTATACCAATCAACCTATTGTGACAATGGACGGTGAATGTATAGATGACCAAGACATTGACATCACCAGTTACGATTTTGATGCCGATTTGCTTGAAGGTGCGGCAGGTGAAGTACAAGTTGAAGAGGTGCTACATAGCCACCTATTGAAATCAAACTGTTTGATCACTAACCAACCCGACTGGGGCAGTGTAGAAATTCGCTACCAAGGCGCAAAAATAGATCGTGAGAAGCTGTTACGTTACTTAGTGTCTTTCCGCGAGCACAATGAGTTCCACGAACAGTGTGTAGAGCGTATTTTTACGGATCTAATGAAATACTGCCAACCAAGCAAACTGACCGTATTTGCCCGCTATACGCGCCGTGGTGGCTTGGATATCAACCCTTACCGCTCAACGGAACAAGATAAGCCAGCTCACAATCACCGTATGGCTCGTCAGTAAGCGCATAGGCAACAGAAATAAGTTCGGCAATCTAAAGGGTTGCCGGACGTTTTTATTGTCCAAGCATGTTACTATACCAAATGGCTTCAACCCGCATTTAAACGGCTAATTGAGGCTTTTCGCCGTTATCGCAATATCTAAAAACAGTTCGAGGGAACGAAAGGATGTTTTGGGACAGTTCGCGTCTATTCAAGTTGATTGGCTTTCTTTGCTTGCTGTTTGTACAGCCACTTCATGCAACCATTTTATCGTCCGCGTTACTCAACGAAGCACAACAATTGGCGGAAATAGAGCCATCACAAGCAAAACAAGCGGCAACCAACTATTTGTCACAGCGTGAGCTAACAGAACGCAAAGAAAGTGACAGCCCTTCAGCCATGTCTCGCGACGAAACAGATCGTAGCGTTCGCACACCAAGCAGCACCATCGAAGCGCACAAGATTATCGCTCAGGCAGATTACGCCATGGGTAATGTTCGTTCGGCTATCGAGCACCTAAATAAAGCGGAACGCTTAGCGCAAGAATATCAATTGCCGTACATGGACTTAGATCTCCAGCTGATGCGCAACCAAATGATTTGGATGTACGACGAAAACTACTCAAAAGCGGAAGACACGCTTAACCAAATTGAACAACAGCTCGATGAAGCCGATGCCGTATTACAACGCACCGACAGTGTTCGCTACCGACTAGTGATGCAAAGAGCACTCCTCGCTTCACATAGTGGCGATATCATTAAAGCGGAAAACTTGTACTCTGAAGCAAAGACCATGCTTGACGATAGCCGCTCTGAGTTAGCCTTGATCGACTACTACACAGCCGTCGGCGAGTTTTACCTCAATAGCAAGAAATACAATTTGGCTTTGTCAGAACTGCTATACGGTTATTGGCAATCTATTGAAAGTAACAGTGGTGCAAGGTTAGCAAAAGTGAATCGCCTTTTGGCTAGGCTCTTCCAGGAGCGACGAGTGTACGACAAAGCGATCGAATACTTATCTCAAGCCGCAGATTTTTATGACTCTTACCCTAGCTCTCCGATCCTAGCGGACGTCCTAGAGCAAATGGGCGACATCTACTTTTATCAGGGTAAGTTTAACCTTGCGTTAGTGCATTACTTCAACGTGCTTGACCATGAAAGTACCAGTAAGAACATCAATAGAATCATTAAAATTCGCTTAAGCTTGGCGGCTACCTACCTACAACTCTATAACTACGCGCTAGCAGAGCAGTACTTAGACCGCTCTAAAGAGCTTTTAGAATACACCAATATTCCTAAGCTTGAAGCAAAGGCTGCCCTGCTTCAGTCAGGTCTGGCTTATCATCAAAATGACAGTAAAGACGTCATTACTAACGCAAAGCTGGCGTTAGCGCTTGCTGAAAAGTCACCTGAAAATAACAACTTCATTAAGCAGCAGTCATACCGTTTACTTGGGTTGGGTTACGAGCAGGCAGGCGAATACAAACTTTCTCTGCAAGCTTATAAAAAATACACAAACCTCGTTCGTCTAGAACAAAAGCAGCTTAACCAAATCAGTGAAGATGCGTTCCGTCAGCAAAAAGAATTTGCCGAACAAACCATCCATTACATCGGTCAATCAGAACGCTTAGAGCAAGTGGAAAGAGAGCATCGTAAATTCCAGAAAATCTCATTTGCATTGTTTATTACTGTATTGGTCATGTTTTTGTTCATTATGCGCCGTGGTGTCATTATGCAGCGCCAAGCAAGTGAAATCGAAAAACTGCGTAACGACCTCTTCACCCACTCTCGCTCTCGTTTACGTAACTTGCGTATGCTGAATGTTAAGCTTTCTCGCTCATTGAAAAAGTCGAGCGAAACTTTCGAGCAATGGCAAATGGGTGAATTGATCCACGAACCACTTAATGATCGCCTACGCTTTGTTATGATCGATTTGCCATTCTTACGAAGCATGTACGTCCATAACGGCTATAAGGCAGGTCTAGAACTAGAACGTGCATTTGGCGACTTCCTTGCGGAAAAAATAGAAAAACCGTCGCGTCTTTACCATTTCTCAGATGCGAACTTACTCTACATAGAACCGAACGCTGACCGTGATGCTTCTGCCGAAGTCATGTTCGAAAAATTCCAGACTTGGGTGGATGAGTTCGCACAGCAGCACAACGTCAATCGTATTATTCGTATGGGCATCAGCGATTATCCGTTCTTACCCCGAGCCTACACTGCAATTAACGATGAGGAATTACTCGATCTGTTGTTGCTTGCGACTCACATCGCACGAGAAGTCAGCTTGAAGGATAAGCAAAGCCACTGGGTGTTCTTAAAAGCCATCGATAATGCGCCTGCTGCTAGCTTTGCAACAGGTAACATAAGAACTGCCTGTCAACATGCCATTAGCCAAGGCCTGATCAAGATCCATTCGTCCTACAAGAATGAGGACGACATCAAGAAAATATTAAAAAATGGATAATTAAACGCCTGTTGAACGTAATAACTAATGACGCTATAAAGTTTTTTGTTATTATCAGATAATTGTCAGTAGTACATGGACTTAACCGTAGTCACTTCATGGGAATCTTGGAATCCGATATTCAGTCGCAGCTGCATCAGCTGAGTTGTCAACTTGACCAACTCAGACTGACTCATCGTGATACTTCACTCAAATTCAAACGTGAACAACAAGTTCTTAAACGCGTTGTGGCATCATTGTCTTCAGCTTGCCAGGGTTCGAATACTCAGGTATCCAACTACCTATTTGAAATCCAACAAGAGCTGCAACATCAAAAAGATATCAGCACTCTTATCCCGCGTTTAGCGGTATTAGAGAGGATGCTCAAACAGCAGTCGAAGACGATGGATAAACAGAACGGTTACCTTGACGAACAAATCAAGCACAGTGCTGAAACACTGCAACGTGTCACGGGCTTACCTGCGCAGTTAAAACGTGAACTACGGAACCTGATGAGTTTCTCTGAAGTTCACGCCAGCAATAAAGCTGATCAAGCCACTAAGCTACTGAGTATTTACGAACGCGCTCTGAAAATCATCACGTCTAATTCACGTCTACATCTTAGCGAATTTGAAAACAATCCCGACAGATCTCAGCTTGAGTGCTTAGCCAGCGACCTCCAACATACTATTACAGAGCTGGATTTCGAGGGAGAATCAGGCGATAGATTGCTGGATATTCGCGCTAAGTTGCTCCTTGGCGTGAGTGCCGAGTCTCTCATTGAGCTTACGCTATCAACGCTGAAATTGGTTGTCGAAGCAACAAAGTTCGAGCGCGAGGCGTCTAGCCAATTCCTTGATCATCTGAACACTTCTCTCGCAAGTAACCTAAAAACCGTTCATCAGAACGTCGACCAGCATCATACCTACTTTGAACACCGCCAAGAGCTCAACACAGAAATGAACAGCTTGGTTGAATTAAGCCAAAAGTCACTTAATCAAGCTCAAGATATCGCGGTTGTGAAAAAAGAAATCACGCCTCTTCTCGAAAAAATGGCGTCGCTTACAGAGCGACTGAAAATGACGGAAGAGCGAGAGCAAGCGCTGCAAGAACGGTTGAGTTACAGTAAGAACCAACTCGAAGCGGTATTTGAAACTACGCAAGATTATCGTCGACGCTTAGATGACCAAGCTCAGCGTATGTTGCTCGACCCGCTGACTAAAGTTTATAACCGCACTGCATTTAACGATCGACTAGAGCTAGAGTATCGCCGTTGGATTCGCTCTCAGCAAAACCTTCGTGTTGTGCTGTTTGATGTAGACAATTTCAAAGCGGTGAATGATAGCTATGGTTATACGGCTGGCGATAAAGCGCTGAAGATTATCGCTCGTACTATTAACAAGCGCGTATCAGAAACGGAAACAGTGGCTCGCTTTGGTGGCGAGGAGTTCATTCTACTCGTCCCGGAACAATCTGAAGAATACACACTGGATCTGATTAAGCATATCCAGCGTGATATTAGCCAATTACCCTTTAAGTTCCGTGAGCAAAATATCATGATTACCTTAGCTGCTGTATCGACGTCTTTCAAAGAGTCCGATACGCCAGAGTATGTGCTCGATCGTCTTGGCAAGATGCTTGCGGACGCTAAAAAACGTGGAACAAACCAGCTTAACTGGAGCTAGAATTCGTACAAAAAGCGAGCAAACAAACCAAATTTGGTGCAATCTACGCTTTATAACCACCCATTTTCAACGAGTTATCACATTTCTTCCCTTTTAGTCTGCTAAGCTGTAAAAACCCAAGTCACTTCAAGATGATGTATTTATAAAAGGCAAATGTATCATCTTGAGGTTGCTTGGGAGTTGATAACCATAAAACCAAATCGGCCAACTACCTTTCATCAAACCATACGTATAACACCAAAAAGGTAAGTTGGTACTTTCCCTCAAATTAATGCAACACAAGGAGGCGTTATGATTACCCATATAAGCCCCGCTGGTAGCATGGACTTGCTATCTCAACTAGAAGTAGAGCGCTTAAAGAACACAGCCTCGAGTGAACTTTATCAGCTGTACCGTAATTGCACATTAGCGGTGTTGAACTCCGGTAGCCATACCGATAACTCGAAAGAACTGCTCGATAAATACCAATCGTTTGATGTCAACGTCGTGCGTCGTGAGCGTGGTATTAAGCTTGAGCTGACTAATCCGCCAGAGCACGCTTTTGTTGACGGCGAAATAATTAAAGGTATCCAAGAGCATCTGTTCTCCGTATTGCGTGATATCGTTTACGTAAACATGCATTTGGCAGACGCCCAACGGCTCAACCTTACTAACCCAATTCACATTACGAACCTCGTATTCGGCATTCTTCGTAATGCAAGAGCATTAACTCCAGGTATCGCACCGAATCTTGTCGTATGTTGGGGTGGTCACTCTATCAATGGAGTGGAGTATCAGTACACACGTGAAGTGGGTAACGAACTGGGCCTGCGTGAACTTAACATCTGTACAGGTTGCGGCCCTGGCGCAATGGAAGGGCCGATGAAAGGTGCAGCGATTGGGCACGCAAAGCAACGTTATACTCAGCAACGTTATCTTGGTTTAACCGAGCCCTCGATTATTGCGGCCGAGCCACCAAACCCAATAGTAAATGAACTGGTCATCATGCCCGACATCGAAAAGCGCTTGGAAGCCTTCGTCCGTATGGCTCATGGTATCGTTATTTTCCCAGGTGGCCCGGGCACAGCGGAAGAGCTACTGTACATTCTTGGCATCATGATGCACCCGGATAACGCCGATCAGCCAATGCCTATCGTATTAACAGGACCAAAAGAGAGTGAAGAGTACTTCCGCTCTATTGATGAGTTCATTCGCGACACACTTGGTGAGGAAGGGCAAAAGCACTACGAGATCATCATTGACGACCCGGCAGAAGTCGCTCGTATTATGAAACGCTCCATGGACTCGGTACGCCTTCACCGAAAAGAGAAAGGCGATGCGTACAGCTTTAACTGGTCATTGAAAATTGAGCCAAACTTCCAACTGCCATTCGAGCCTACTCATGAGTCGATGGAACAATTGGATTTAAGCCTAGATCAAGAACCGCAAGTTTTAGCGGCCAACTTGCGTCAAGCCTTCTCTGGCATAGTGGCAGGTAACGTAAAGGCTGAAGGCATTCGAGAAATAGAACGTAGAGGGCCTTTTACCATTCATGGCGACGCAGTCCTCATGAAAAAACTCGATAAGTTGCTAAAAGACTTTGTCGAACAGCACCGAATGAAATTACCTGGCGGTTCAGACTACGAACCGTGTTATCGAATCGCTCACCCGGAAATTGGTGGTCGATAGTCAGGCTAGCATTCGTTACACTAGGGGCATTACGCCCCTTTTTTATTGCTAAGTCATTATGTCTATTCATCTTGTTATCATTGATGCCCTAAACCTGATCCGCCGAGTGCACTCAGCACAACCAGATCCAACCGACATAGCAAGAACCATAACCACAACGCAAAGAACCCTCACTCGCATTCTGTCAGAGGCCAACCCGACACACATCATCGCAGTTTTTGATCACCACGAACAAGACAGAGGTTGGCGCGCTGAAATTCTCCCTGACTATAAGCAAAACCGAAAACCAATGCCTCTGCCACTACTGCAAGGGTTAGATGCGATTCAACAAGCGTGGTGGGAGCAAGGTATTGATTCATTGCTGTCTGAAGGCGATGAAGCAGATGATTTGGTTGCTACACTCGCAACGAAAGTGGCCAGCCATGGTGAAAAAGTCACCATCGTTTCGACTGACAAAGGTTACTGCCAGCTACTTTCCCCTACCCTACAAATCCGTGATTATTTCCAACATCGTTGGTTAGATGAACCATTTATCGAAAAAGAGTTCGGCGTAAAACCAAGTCAACTAGCGGATTACTGGGGATTGACAGGGATAAGCTCTAGCCAGGTTCCGGGCGTACCTGGAATTGGCCCGAAAGCAGCGAAAGAGATTCTCACTCAGTTTGAGAGTATTGAAGCAGCCTACGCTAGTGAAGATCTCGTACCGAAATACCGTAAAAAATTGGATGAGCACATTGAATCTGCTCGTTTATGTAAACGCGTCGCCGCTTTAAAGTGCGATATCGAACTAGGCTTTAACTTGCAAGATATTCGCTTTTTAGGGCCAAACAAAGCGGAGTAGTGCCCGATGGTAGTTTCACACCATGAAACCCTCAGATATTAAAAAAGCGCCATTTGAAGGCGCTTTTTCTATCCTAATCACTATCCCCAAAAGACTCAGGGAATAAAGTTAGTAAGGTGAAATATTCGACAGACATTGGATATGAATCGTGATCTCTTCACGATCATGATACAAATGTTTAGCTTGTAGCTTGAACTTTACCTTATTATCAATGAGGAACTGCTTGAGATTTTCAAGGTCTTGCAGCACTTCGTCATAACGCCCTTTCATTGGCAGCTTAAGGTTAAAGATGGCCTCTTTTGCCCAACCTTTTAACAGCCACTGTCCCATCAGGTGAGCAACACGAGCTGGCTTTTCCACCATGTCACAAACAATCCATGTTACGTTCTTGCGGTCTGGTTCGAACTTAAAACCATCCACCATATGGTGCTTGATCTGGCCAGTTTCCATCAAACTGTCTGCCATCATGCCGTTATCAACGCAGTGAACGAACATTGAGCGCTTCACTAATTGGTACGTCCAACCGCCTGGACATGCACCTAAATCCACACCCCACATACCTGGTGCCAAACGCTCATCCCACTCTTCACGTGGAATAAAGACATGAAATGCTTCTTCCAGTTTAAGTGTTGAACGACTTGGAGCGTCTGCTGGGAATTTAAGGCGAGGGATACCCATGAAGAACTGTGAGTTGTTGTCAGTGTAAGAGTAACCAACGTAACAGTGGCCAGGCTCAACAAAGCAAATGTGCAGTACTGGTTTTTTCGCGTTATCTTTGTTCAGCATTAAGCCTTTGCCGCGCAACGCTTGACGCATTGGGACGGTAAACTTACGGCAGAATTTCAGTAACTCTTTCGCTTCATTTGTATCTGGCGTTTCAATTCTCAAATCACCACAACGAGGGAATGCTTCGATGTCTGCTAGTTCATTCAAAATTGGACTAATTCGGTCATCACTTGGCAACGATTGAAACTCAGCTGCTACCGCAAACATTTGTCGAGCAAAAATTAAAGACTTAAAGTCTAAACCTCTCGCAAGTTTGTCGGCATCTCCATCTTGGTAACACTCGAAGACAACATAACCTGAGTTTCTCTTCACACGAGGGAAGCCATACACTTCCAACTGTGTCGCTTTGTCCTGAATTTCACCAGCACACTCTTTCTCAAAGCCAGAACGGCAATAGAGCATTAGTTGTTTCACTTGGAGACCTCTTTGATATTGAACGCAGCAAAAAAGAACAGACACCAACCAATCATGAACAGTAATCCTCCCACAGGAGTAATTGGTCCAAACCACTTAATGCCCGTCAGCGCCAGCGCGTAAAGACTGCCGCTAAAACAAAAGATGCCGATAATAAAGCAAATCGCCGCAATGAAAAAATATTTTTGTGCTTTTTGTCCCAAATTGAGCAGAAGCAGAATGGCACAAAACACAATCGCCAACGTGTGAATAAATTGATACAGAACTCCGGTCTCAAATACACCGAGCAAATAAGGGGCCAGTGTCGCTTTTAACCCATGAGCAGCAAATGCTCCAAGAGCGACCGAAAGCAGCCCAGACAATCCAGAGAGTGAGAGTAACCACTTACTTTTCACTGTACACCTCTTTTATAAACGCCGCTAACTGCTCTATCGCGAGTGTAATGTTACCCACTTCAGTATGACCTGAGATCTTGCGCGGTTTGAAGCTGTGGTCACCATCAGGTAAAAAGCTCACAGTTACTTGCGACGAAAGGACGAAATCATCGAATTCCTCACGCTTACCAAAGGTGTCTCGCTCCCCTTGCAGAATCAGCGTAGGTTTCTCAATGGTTGCTAAGTGCTCGCCTTTGTATTTCTCTGGCTTTCCCGGCGGGTGAAATGGAAAACCTAAACAGGCAATGCCCGCCACCAGCTCATTTTCAGCCAACAAGCTCGACATACGACCGCCCATTGACTTACCACCAATAACCACGGGAGAAAAAGCAAAGTGAGCGATCACTTCGCTGTATGCTTCAAGCAACTTTGGCGCGCGATCGGGCGGACGCTTTTTGCCATCTTCCGAACGTTTCACCATGTAAGGGAAATTAAAACGCACTACACGAATACCTTGCTCCACTAATCCTTTGGCGACCGCTGTCATGAAGTCATGCTCCATCCCCGCACCTGCGCCGTGAGCAAAAATAAACAGCGGTCCGTTTTCAGGCCCCTCAGCTATCCAGTGATTCATCCAATACTTCCTCTTGTTCTTTTCTCGCGGTTGCTAACATCCAATCTCTAAACGTTGCGATTCGGCCCATATCTGCCTGCTGTTCATGACACACCACATAAAATGCATTCTTAGATATCAACACCTCGTCGAATGGTGCAATGAGTCGTCCGGCTTCCATTTCAGGTTTGGCGAGTACGTTGTTACCGAGCGCGACCCCCTGACCGTGTGCAGCAGCCTGTAGCACCATCGTTGAGTGACTAAAAATAGGACCGTGGTTTACGTTGATGCCTTCAATGTTGTAATGACGAGCAAACTGCTTCCAGTCTTTACGCGAAGTATCGTGTAACAAAGTATGTAATTTGAGGTCACTTAAAGATTCTAATGGTTTGTTACCCAAAAGTAATGAAGGTGAACAAAGTGGGATCAAAAACTCTTGGTACAATTTATCTGCTCGCAAACCTGGCCAGTTCCCACGGCCATAGTAGATCGCCACATCAACATCATCAGTCAGTGAGCCTTCATCCATATCTACGGCTTTAATACGTACATCGATATCGGGCTCTTGAGCATTAAAATCGGCCAAACGAGGTACAAGCCATTGGATAGCAAAACTCGGCGGTAGGCTAATCGTCAATGCCCCTTTTTCGCTACGTTCCAACACCTTATCTGTCGCTTCCGCAATCGAGGTGAAAATATCTTTGATATCGAGAAAGTAACTTTGGCCTTCTTCTGTTAACAACAAAGAACGATTACGTCGACGGAAGAGCTTCAATGATAAGAACTCTTCAAGCGCTTTAATCTGGTGACTGACCGCGGCTTGAGTAACAAATAACTCTTCTGCTGCTCGTGTAAAACTGAGATGACGAGCAGCCGCTTCGAAGACTCGAAGCGAATTTAATGGAGGCAATCTGCGAGACATATGGGACCTCTAATAGGATTAGTTTTTTTAATCTGAAACATTATAAAATGTCCGTTGTCGAACAGCCAGATAAATTCTATATTTCACCCCGCAACACGGGCCTGAACGGCTTGATTTCTTTGGAAATCAATTGGCTTCGTTGTTGCGATGTTGTGTTTGCAAACTCGTATTTCGAGTTAGGTAGATTTCTACCATAATGTTTTGTCCACACTCCCTGTGACAAAACATATACTTCCTGTATTTATTTTTGACCTGTCTGTCAAATTTGTTACACCGCCTAAATTAGGCGGTGTTTTTTTATCTATCAAAAATCTCATCCGCATATCTGGCAGCAATATCACTTTATTACTCTTCTTTCGGATTAATTATCGTTATATCAACACAAAGTGTATGGCTTTGAGATAAGCCTCAACATTATGCTAAGTAATGGTTGTCTGTAACGCGATCAAAAACAAAAAAGGCGCAAATTGATGTCTCAATTTGCGCCTTTTAACGTATTTTAACAGTCAGCTATGGACGGTAAACTTTTACGTTGCTGAAGCCTTGCTCTTGCAAGTAAAGCGCTTGCAGACGGCTCATCACACCGCGGTCACAGTAAAGTAGGTATGTCTTAGACTGGTCTAAGTCACCAAACTGTGTACCCAGCTTGTAGAAAGGGATATGTTTCACATCCACACCTTCGATTTCAAGTGGGTTATCGTCTTCCTCTTCAGGACTACGAATATCTAGCACAACCGCGTGCTCTTCTACCGCTTGAACTTGCTCTACTTCTGGTGCGGCTTGCTCAGACTCTTTCGCGATATCACGAATGTCCATCATGCGAGCTTCTTGAACCACTTGCTCAAGGATACTGAAGTCGAATTTCTCTTCTTCAGCTTCTAGCTTGCCTTTCACCGCTTTCACGGTTGGCTTCTTAGAGATAACACCACAGTATTCTGGCATTGTCTTCGCGAAATCTTCTGTGCCGATTTCACGTGCTAGATTGATGATGTCTTCTTTATCCCAGTTGATAAGCGGACGCAGAATCAGCGTGTCTGTTACGTTATCGATGTGGCGTAGATTGGTTAGCGTTTGGCTCGATACTTGACCTAGCGCTTCACCTGTTACCAATGCTTCGATCTTCATCTTCTGAGCGATCATGCCTGCTGCACGCATGAACATACGCTTCAAGATCACGCCCATTTGGCCGTCATCGACTTTCTCTAGGATTTCCGCAACCACAGGCTCGAAATCAACTGAGATAAAACGTACTTTTGCTGAAGAACCGTATTTGTTCCATAGGTAGTGAGAAACCTGCTTAACGCCGATTTCGTGTGCTGGACCACCCAAGTTAAAGAAGCAGTAATGTACTTTTGAACCACGCTTGATATGAAGATAGCTTGAAACACCAGAATCGAAACCACCCGAGATCAGGCTTAACACGTCTTCTTGCGTACCCAGAGGGAAACCACCTAGGCCTTTATGACGAGACAATACTTGGTTTAGCTTGTCGTTCGAGACTTCTACCTTGATCGTCACGTCTGGGTTTCGTAGCTTAACACTAGCGCTTTCAATCGCTTGATTTAAACCACCGCCTACATAACGCTCTAGTTCAATAGAGGTAAAGTCATGCTTGCCACGACGCTTCGCACGTACAACAAAGGTTTTATTTTCGAGTGCAGCACGGTTGAGTTCTAGCACTTGCTCGAAGATATCGTGCAAGTCTTTAAATTCAGTTTGCTTCACTTCCAGTACGTGGTGAATGCCTGGTGTATGAGTCAAAACCTCAAGAACTTCAGCGTGGAATTCGTTACTCTCAGAGGTCACTTCAATGTGATCACGACGGTTAAATACCGCGACAGACTCCGTGCGGCTCTTAATGATGTTACGAATGTTGCACTCTAAAATCTTTGTGAAGCGCTTACGCACAGATTCACTTTTTACAAAAATTTCTGGATGGGGCTTTACAATAAATTTCATAGTCTAATTCGCAGGTTAGTTTCGCAATCAACAAAGAGTGACACTCAACTTCAATACTTCATACGCAGTAAAACCGCGTTTCAGTCACAAAAAGTAGTCTGAGCTCACTTTTAAGGCGCAAGATTATACACCCAAGCGGATTGGAAAAACAAAAAAAGCGAGCAATCTGCTCGCTTTCTTATCTCTTTACTGACTTAAAACTAAAGCCTAGTTATTGAATTACCGGCACTTCTTCACTGTAGAGAGGCTCGCCTTGCATAATGCTGATTTCAACCCGTCGGTTAAGCGCGCGATTTTCATCAGAATCATTCGGTAACAAGGGCTCCGTATCCGCCATACCCCGCACTCTCAAACGTTGATGAGAGAAGCCTCTCACTTTCTCCATCTCTTGCGCGACTGATACTGCACGCTGAGAAGAGAGATCCCAGTTAGAACGATAAAGTTCCGAGTCTAGCGGTCGATTGTCTGTATGGCCAGATACTCGAACAATGCCTGGCACGTCTTTTACTAGCTCTGCAATCTGACGAACTAAAGGACGAAACTTAGGCTGCAAGAAGGCCGAACCTTCTGGGAATGCACCTTTTTCACGCATACGTATAACAATCTGCTGACCGAGGTTTTCAACTTCAATGGCGCCTTGTTCAATCTCTCGCTCTAAGGCTTTCTTGATGCTTTCCATCAAGGTTTCCATCTCTTGCGACATCTCTTTAGATTGCTGTTGCTGCATGTCCGCTTCGGCAGATTCATTGTTTTGAGTTGACGTTTCTGGCGATTGCCCACCCGTTAACTTGCCTTCATCACGTTTTGTGCCACCAGCTCGATCAGACTCCCCTTCATGAAATTCGAGCGTCTGCTGAGTGATGTCCATGGTTTGCTGCATGATGACATCAATCGGAGTTGGTTCCGGCCGACCCGGTCGAAACTCTTGGGCAATAATGCTAGTACCTTTAGGAATGTCTTTCACTTCAAGCTGATTTTGCACACCGAAGGCAAATTTCATTGATCCTGCAATTTGTTTGAACTTCAGTACATCCATCTCAGAAAACGAGAGCAGAAGAACAAAGAAACACATCAGTAGCGACATCAAATCTGCGAATGTCCCCATCCATAACGGGAGGCCAGGTGGCGGACAATCGCATTTGTTATCTTCATCATCCATCACGACTCTCCAAGTTACTCGTCAATCTCAAGGGCACGTTTACCTTCATTGAGGTAGTTCTTCAAGTAACTATCGATCACTCGCGGGTTTTGGCCATCTTGAATCGCTAATACGCCATCCATGATCAAACGGCGATTTAGCGTTTCTTGGTCACGGCGAAGAGAAAGCTTATCCGCAATAGGGAAAAACACCATATTGGACAGGATCGCGCCATACAATGTGGTCAAGAGTGCAACGGCCATTGCTGGTCCAATCGCTTTAGGGTCATCCATGTTTGAAAGCATCGCAACAAGACCAACCAAGGTGCCAATCATTCCCATTGCAGGAGCAACGTCGCCAAAGGCGCGAAATACACCAGTACCTTGCGTATGTCGTTCATCCGTAAGCGCGATGTCTTTTTTGAGTGCCGCTCTCACAACGTCGGCATCATGGCCATCAACCAGTAGATCAATGCCTTTCTGCATGAATGTGTTGTTTATTTCCATCTCTTCAAGAGCAAGAAAACCACCTTTACGCGCCGCATCGGCCATTTCCACAATTTTTGCGATCAGGTCTTCGGGTTCATCCGCTTTAAACATGAAAGCTTTGCCTGCAATCTTTGTCGCACCAAAAAACTGTCCCATTGTGAACTTCATCAACACGACGAATATTGAGCCACCAACGACAATAAGGATCGACGTGACATCGACAAACATGCCGATGCTGCCACCAAGCACCATCGCCATAATGACGAATGCAAAACCACCAATCAAACCTAATAGGGTTGCTAAATCCACAAAGCACTCCTCACGCTATACTCAAATACTGCCATTGGGCGGATTATTACCTGTATCGACAACTCGCGCAGAATTTTTAGAAAAATCTTAGCTAATGGATCACAAATTACACCTAACAACCTCAACCAAAATATGGGGTTTCACCGCTTAGACTCGTTGAACGCTAATTTTGTGACAATTATATAAGGTTAAATTTGACCAAGTTACTAGGCTAAGGTAACTTTCGTGCATCTTACCCGAGGCTTGATTAAGGCAGAAAAAAGATGGCGGTCAAGAAACCAGAAAACATGACCTTTGAAGCAACCATTGAAGAGCTTGATAGCTTGGTTGATCAATTAGAAAATGGCGATCTTGCTCTAGATGATGCCCTGCGTAAGTTTGAACGAGGCATTGCCTTAGCTCGTGCAGGCCAAACTAAATTAAGCGACGCCGAACAGCGCGTGAGCATTCTTCTTAATGAAGATGATGAAGCACCACTGAGTGACTTCAAACCAGATTCAGAATAACAATCAGTAGTGAGCAATGTGATGCAACAGACATTGACGTCTTTTCAACAAAGAAACAATCAGCAATTGAATTTGTGGCTCGATCAGCTTCCATATCAAGAGCAGCCATTGATTCAAGCAATGAAATACGGCCTTTTGCTAGGTGGAAAACGCGTTCGCCCTTTTCTTGTTTACATCACAGGTCAAATGCTCGGCTGTAAACCTGAAGACTTAGACACCCCCGCCGCTGCTATCGAATGTATACATGCCTACTCACTCATTCATGATGATCTGCCAGCCATGGACGATGATGAACTGCGTCGAGGTCAACCAACTTGTCATATTAAGTTTGATGAAGCAACCGCAATACTGACAGGTGACGCACTACAAACTCTTGCCTTCACTATTATTGCTGATGGTCAATTAAGCCCGGCGGCTGAAGCTCAACGCATCAACATGATCAAAGCCTTAGCGCATTCCTCTGGTGCCAGCGGCATGTGTGTAGGGCAAGCCTTAGATTTAGGCGCGGAAAATCGCCAAGTTTCTCTTGAAGAAATGGAAGAGATACACCGTAAAAAAACCGGAGCTCTGATTGATTGTGCGGTAAAATTAGGTGCATTAGCTGCTGGTGAGAAAGGTATCGAGGTTCTACCTCACTTGGAGCGCTACTCAAAAGCAATTGGTTTGGCGTTTCAGGTTCAAGACGATATTCTTGATATCATCAGTGACACAGAAACACTGGGTAAGCCTCAAGGTTCCGACCAAGGTCTGAATAAGAGCACTTATCCTTCCCTGCTGGGTTTAGAGGGAGCCATAGAGAAAGCTCACACTCTGTTACAGGAAGCACTTCAAGCATTGGAAGCTATCCCATACAATACTCAGTTACTCGAAGAGTTCGCCCGATATGTCATCGAGCGCAAAAATTAACACTATAAGCGCGCATTTATATGACTCTTGATATTTCAAAGTACCCAACACTGGCGTTAGCAAATACACCGGAAGAATTACGTCTTCTTCCGAAAGAAACATTACCAAATCTGTGTGATGAACTGCGAACGTATCTGCTAAATTCAGTGAGCCAATCTAGCGGACACTTAGCGTCTGGCTTAGGCACCGTAGAGCTAACTGTCGCTCTGCATTATGTTTACAACACCCCTATCGACAAATTGATCTGGGATGTTGGTCATCAGGCTTACCCGCACAAAATCCTCACCGGACGTCGCGATAAAATGCCAACAATTCGCCAAAAGGATGGTCTACACCCTTTCCCTTGGCGTGAAGAAAGTGAATATGACACCTTATCTGTCGGCCACTCTTCGACATCGATTAGTGCAGGTCTTGGCATGGCCATCAGCGCACAAAAAGAAGGTAAAGGTCGCAAAATCGTAAGTGTGATTGGTGATGGCGCAATTACAGCAGGCATGGCATTCGAAGCCATGAACCACGCTGGCGACGTTCATCCTGATATGTTGGTGATTTTGAACGACAACGAAATGTCGATTTCAGAAAACGTCGGCGCCCTGAATAACCACCTTGCGAAAGTACTTTCTGGTAGCTTGTACACTTCTATCCGTGAAGGCGGTAAGAAAGTGCTGTCTGGTGTTCCACCTATTAAAGAGTTGGTTCGCCGTACGGAAGAGCACCTAAAAGGCATGGTGGTGCCTGGTACTCTGTTCGAAGAGTTCGGCTTTAATTACATTGGCCCGGTTGATGGGCACGACGTCAATGAACTCGTCAAAACGCTGAAAAATATGCGTGAGCTCAAAGGTCCTCAATTCCTACACATCATGACCAAGAAAGGCAAAGGTTATGAGCCTGCCGAGAAAGATCCTATCGGCTACCATGCAGTGCCGAAGTTCGCACCGGCAAACAATAGCTTACCAAAGAGCAGTGGCGGTAAGCCAACTTACTCAAAGATCTTCGGTGACTTTTTATGTGACATGGCGGCCCAAGATCCTAAGCTAATGGCAATTACGCCAGCGATGCGCGAAGGCTCGGGTATGGTGCGTTTCTCAAAAGAGTACCCAGACCAATACTTTGATGTGGCGATTGCTGAGCAGCACGCGGTGACACTGGCAACAGGCATGGCAATTGCGGGCGATCATCCAATCGTTGCTATCTATTCGACTTTCTTGCAACGTGGTTATGACCAATTGATCCACGACATCGCGATCATGGACTTACCAGTGATGTTTGCGATCGACCGCGCAGGTCTCGTTGGCGCAGATGGTCAAACTCACCAAGGTGCGTTCGATTTGAGCTTTATGCGCTGTATTCCGAACATGGTGATCATGGCGCCAAGCGACGAAAACGAGTGCCGACAAATGCTTTACACTGGCCATAAGCATTCTGGCCCGAGTGCGGTTCGATACCCTCGTGGTAGCGGCATGGGCGTAGAAATCGAAACTGAGTTTACGGCTTTAGAAATCGGTAAAGGACGCATGGTTCGCCAAGGTGAAAAAGTTGCTATTCTGAACTTTGGTACTTTCTTGGGTAACGCGCTAGAAGCGGCAGAATACCTTAACGCCACTGTTGCTGATATGCGCTTTGTGAAGCCGCTCGATGAGGCATTGATTCGTCAACTAGCCGCAGATCATGACGTGCTCGTGACGTTAGAAGAAAATGTTATCGCGGGTGGTGCTGGTGCTGGTGTCGTTGAGTTCATGATGAAAGATAAAATCATTAAACCTGTGTTGAACCTAGGTTTACCAGATGAGTTTATTCATCAGGGAACACAAGATGAACTGCATGAAGAGCTTGGTCTCGATGCAAAAGGAATTGAAAAATCCATCTTGGATTATTTAGCAAAATAGAATGTAAAAAGGGATGCTCATCGCATCCCTTTTTTTACGGTCAACGTTTAGTTCATCCAGCCCGCATATTTTGCGACTAGAAACAGGGCAACACCGGCCATAACTCCCGCCACGATATCATCAACCATAATACCTAGCCCACCGTGAACTCGCTTATCTAGCCACCCAATTGGCCAAGGTTTTACCATATCGAAAAAACGAAATAAGATGAAGCCAGTGATCAACCACTTCCATTCAGTGAGTGGAATATTCAGTGCAGGTACAATGCTCATCGTAATCCAAAAGCCTGCAAACTCATCCCATACGATTGAACCATGATCATGTACTTTCATGTCTGCAGAGGTCACTTGGCATATTTGAATGCCGATCACACACGAAATCAGAACAACAATGACATACGCCGTAAATGGTAATTGTGCCAACAACAAAAATAAAGGCACGGCCGCCAGTGTGCCCATTGTTCCAGGAATAAACGGGGATAATCCACTGCCAAAACCCGTTGCCAATAGATGCCACGGGTTCTTTAATGAAATCAGAGAAAGAGGGTTGGTCATATCCTTAAACCTATACTGCTAGTTTGGTTTCAATCGTCATGCCTGCGAGTTACTCAATAGTAACAGGCTCTTGGCTAGAGCTTAGCTTAGATCATTTAAAGTGGTCGAAGCCACTTAAGTCCCAATCAAGTGGTTGATTGTTATCATGCAGCTCGAAGGTTCCATTTGGTCGGATTTGACCAATACATGTGACCTTACAGCCAGTATGAGATAAAGCGCTTTGTAACGAGCCTCGATTTTGCTCCGGCACGGTAAAACACAACTCGTATTCTTCGCCACTTGCTAAAGCATACTGCTGCGCGCTGATCTTATCATCTAAAAACTGAACTAATTCTGAAGAGATCGGTAGCTGAGAGACATCAATACTCACCCCAACCTGAGATCGCTGTAAAATGTGCTTAATATCAGAGATTAAACCATCTGAAATATCTATCGCAGAAGAGGCTAAGCCAACAAGAGCTTGTCCAGCAAGCACACGCGGAGAACTAAGGTAATGAGCTCGCTCTAGTGCTTCCGCGCCGGCTCTGCTGCGCAGAGAGTCATCTAGAATCACATCCAAGCCAGCTTTTGCATCGCCAAGGTTTCCCGTTACGTATACCCAATCCCCAGGCTTTGCGCCGGATCGCTTGAGCGCTTTGTCTTCAGGTACAAAACCTTGCACCGTGAGTGTCAGACACAATGGCCCTTTGGTGGTATCACCGCCTATTAACTGAATACCATAATAATCAGCCAGTTCGAAAAATGCATCACAGAAAGGTGCAAGCCATTCTTCATCTGGCTCGGGCATCGTTAATGCAAAGCTCACCCATGCAGGCGTTGCGCCCATCGCTGCCAAATCACTGATGTTAGAAGCCAATGCTTTGTGTGCGACCCATGCTGGGTTCGCGTCGGCTAAGAAATGCGTTCCAGCTACCAATGTATCCGTGCTAATCGCAATCTGAACATTAGCTGGCGCTTTGACCAAAGCGCAATCATCACCAGCGGCTAGATGGACATCTTTACGTTGGCTCTGACGACCGACGAAGTACTTGTCTATCAGATTAAATTCACCAGACATAATTCACTTACTTTTTGATGTAAAAGCTTTTGATACAAAAAAGGTCAGCATGTGCTGACCTTTTCATTGAAGAAATCGTTATTTCTTACGAATGTGAGGTGCTGCTTTATCAAGTACACCATTCACAAACTTGTGGCTATCTTCTGCTGCGAAAACTTTTGCAAGTTCAATCGCTTCATTGATAACAACTTTGTAAGGAACATCTTCGCGACGAGTCATCTCGTACATAGCAAGGCGAAGAAGAGCAAGTTCCATCATATCTAAATCCTGCATAGGACGAGAGATGTATGGACGAATTTTGCTATCTAGCTCAGCGTGGCTAAGTACAACACCGCTTAATAGTTCACGGAAGTAAGCTACGTCTGTCTCTGGAGCAGCAAGCGCTGGCTCAGATGCATGAAGTTCTTCTTCATCGTATTTGTCGCCAGACAAAAACTGTTCTTCAATCTTGGCAACATTCTCTTTAGTAATTTGCCATGAGTAGATCGCCTGTAGAGCGAATTGACGTGCGTTACGACGTGCGGCTGGTTTCACACTGGCCCCCATTAGGAATCAATTTCAGATAGTACATTAATCATTTCAAGTGCGCTTAGTGCAGCCTCTGCACCTTTATTACCAGCCTTGGTTCCTGCGCGTTCAATCGCTTGATCGATCGTATCAACAGTCAAAACACCAAATGCTACTGGAATGCTGAATTCCATAGACACTTGTGCTAGACCTTTGTTCATTTCACTACAAACATAGTCAAAGTGAGGCGTTCCACCGCGAATAACAGACCCTAGAGAAACAATAGCGTCGAATTTGCCAGTTTTAGCAACACGCTGAGCTACTAGAGGTAGTTCTACGGCACCTGGACAACGCACAACCGTGATGTTGTCTTCGCTTACTTGTCCGTGACGCTTTAGTGTATCGATCGCACCAGAAAGTAGGCTTTCGTTAATAAAACTGTTGAAACGAGAAATAACGATAGCAATTTTTGCATTTGGCGCTGGGAAGCCACCCTCGATCACTTTCATAAGCTTTCCTTTAACTCTATTTATAAGTGAAATATGTTCATCAAGTGAGAATCGCCGGATTCTAGCACAAATTTGTGAGCAATATCTAATGGAAATTGGAGGCAAATCACCGGTTCCTAGCCATTGACGAGTTAAGCACGTCAAAGACTAGGAACTTATTGTTCGGTTGTTACTCGCAGACGTACTCAACAACGTTCAGACCAAAACCACCTAACGCGTGGTACTTTTTGTTGGTCGATGACAGAAGGCGCATATCATGTACACCGAGATCCGCAAGAATCTGTGAACCAACGCCAACACGGCGAGACGTGCCTTGTTTTTTAGCAAGCGTTGGGGCTTCACCTTTGTCTTGCGCTTCGAACATCTTCACGCGATGAATAAGTAGATCGGTCGATTCTTCATGGCCAAGAACAACCAGCACACCGCCTTCTTCACCAATGCGTTTCATTGCCTTATCTAGTGTCCAGCTGCGCTCTGCATTACGATCGCTACGTAGTAAGTCGGTAAAAACGTCTTGAAGATGAACGCGAACCAATGGCGCTTTTTCTTTCAAATCGCCCTTGCACATTGCATAGTGCACTTGGTTATCAATGGTGTCTTTGTACGTGACTAACGTGAACTCGCCAAACTCTGTCGGTAGCTTGCACTCTGCCACACGCTCAATCGTTGTCTCAGTGTTATTGCGGTACTCAATTAGGTCGGCAATAGTGCCCAATTTAATACCGTGCTTCTCTGCAAAGATCTCTAGATCTGGGCGACGAGCCATCGTGCCGTCGTCATTTAAGATCTCAACAATCACCGATGCTGGCTCTAAACCAGCAAGACGAGCCAAATCACAGCCAGCTTCAGTGTGACCTGCACGAGTCAGTACACCGCCGTCTTGAGCTGCGAGAGGGAAGATGTGACCAGGCTGCACCAAATCCGCAGCTTTAGCGTTTGGCGCGACTGCTGCTTGAACGGTACGTGCGCGATCTGCGGCTGAAATACCAGTCGTTACCCCTTCTGCTGCCTCAATCGAAACAGTAAAGTTGGTGGTGTATTGCGCATTATTGTCTTGCACCATTGGTGGCAGACCTAGACTTTCGCAACGATCTTTGGTCATGGTTAAACAAATCAGGCCACGGCCATAGGTTGCCATAAAGTTGATGGCTTCCGGCGTAATATGCTCGGCAGCCATGATCAAGTCACCTTCATTCTCGCGGTCTTCATCATCCATTAGGATGACCATTTTGCCTGCGCGAATATCATCAATAATTTCTTGTGGCGTACTGATTGGCATAGTCTGTTATCCCGTTATTCTAAATTTGTTATTGCGACAGCAATGAAAAATTACGTTGCAGTGAATGCTAGTTAGGTCAATAGTTTGAGCTTTGCATTAAGCAAGTCAATGAATCTCGCGGTGTTCTGTGAGTCTGCTCTTTATCGCATGCCTCACGCAGCCACTCCCAAGACTTATGCAAAACCGTTTTGCTGTAAAAAGTCCATCGTGATACGAGACTCGGCCTTATCTTCTTGTTGTCCTTGCAGTAAACGCTCCATATAACGCGCAAGTACATCAACTTCTAAGTTGACTTTGCGCCCCACTTGAAACTGGTCAATCGTAGTTTCTTCACTCGTATGAGGAACGATCGTCAGCTTAAAAGCATTTTTACGTAAGTCGTTGACGGTTAGGCTAATACCATCAACAGTAATCGAGCCTTTCTCTGCAACGTACTTGCTAATTTCCGCAGGCATTGCAACCCAAAACTCTATCGCACGGCCAACTGAATTGCGTTCGACAATTTCACCAACCCCATCGACATGGCCAGAAACGATATGTCCACCCAACCGCGTTGTTGGCAACATGGCTTTTTCTAGATTCACCTTATCGCCTACTTGGTAATCAGCAAACCCAGTTTTCTTCAAGGTTTCTAATGACAGATCAGCACTGTAATAGTGGCTTCCGAAGTCAACTACCGTTAAGCAAACACCATTGGTCGCAATGCTATCGCCTAACTTAACGTCTGACATATCAAGCGTACCCGTTTCAACCGTGACGGTGATGTCTTCGCCATTCGGCGTAATCGCAGCTAACTTGCCAACTGCTTCTACTATTCCTGTAAACATACTATTTCTTATCTAATTTCATTACGTTTTATGGTGGCGGTGATGCGAATGTCTACCCCAACCATACGAACGTCTGTAATGTTTAAATCTATGACGTCAGCCATAGCGCTTAACCCTAAAGCACCGATAAGCCCCCGACCATCGCTGCCCATGAGTTTTGGCGCAAGGTAAACAATGAGCTCATCTACAAGATTAGCCTTTATCATCGCACTCGCTAGCGTAGCTCCAGCTTCAACCCATAAGTGATTGATGTGGTGCTCATCCGAGATACGTTTTAATGTCGTTGATAAGTCAATTTGGTCAGCGCTGTCCAATAGAGGGATACAGTCTCCATCAGAGCGAACAATAACTCGTTCTCCATCGGTATGGAACAGCTTGAGCGCATCCGTTAAATGGTTCTGACGGTCTAAGATTACACGTACTGGTTGACGAAGCTCTTCTTGTAAATACTGCGCTTGAACACTATTAGGTAAGTCATCCCAGCGCACATTGAGTGATGCATTATCATCAATCACCGTTTTGCTAGTAGAAAGAATGCCACCACTTATCGCTCGATAACGCTGCACATCTTGGCGGGCCGCTGGGGAGGTGATCCATTGGCTCTGACCATTACTGAGTGCGCTTTGCCCATCCAAACTGGCTGCCATTTTTAATTGAACAAACGGCATGCCTGTACGCATGTACTTTATAAAACCAGGGTTAAGGGCAAGGGCATCTTGCTCTAACAAGCCGATTTGTACTTCAATTCCGGCATCACGTAACATCTGGATGCCGCGACCTGCAACTTTCGGGTTTGGGTCTACCATGGCGCAAACCACACGTGCCACTTTGGCTTTAATCAGCCCTTCGGCACATGGCGGTGTACGGCCGTAATGAGAGCAAGGTTCTAGCGTCACATAAGCGGTTGCACCAACTGCTTTTTCACCCGCCATGCGCATCGCGTGCACTTCGGCATGCGGCTCACCAGCACGATGGTGATAGCCTTCACCGACAATTTCTTCATCACGAACGATGACACACCCTACATTTGGATTAGGGGCGGTGGTATAAATGCCACGTTTCGCTAACTTAATAGCTCGTGACATCATGGCGAAATCTAAATCAGAAAACGCTCTTTCAGGAGTGTGTTGAGTCATGAGCTACTCAGTCTTCTAGGCGGGCAATCTCTTCGCCAAACTCGCGAATATCTTCAAAGCTGCGGTAAACGGAAGCGAAACGAATGTAAGCCACCTTATCGAGCTCTTTGAGCTGGTCCATGACTAAATTACCAATCATTTCACTCGGAACCTCTCGCTCACCCGTCGCACGCAGTTGTGATTTGATCATACTGATCGCTAACTCTATAGAATCGGCACTCACTGGGCGTTTCTCTAAAGCGCGTTGAATACCTCCAACCATTTTATCTTCATCAAATGGTTCACGGTTGCCATTCGATTTGATCACTTTAGGCATCACTAACTCTGCGCTTTCAAACGTAGTGAAACGCTCGCTACACGCCAAGCACTGACGGCGACGTCGAACTTGATGGCCATCAGCCACTAAGCGGGAATCAATAACTTTGGTATCGTTCTCGGAACAAAAAGGACAATGCATATCACCTCCATATCTATACCAAAATAACCTCATGAGCAATCACGGATAACCACGCGTTCATGGTTATACGGACTCTATTAAAGCTATTTGGGTATAACGCTTTCAAACCGAAATAAAAGCTCATGTAGTGTAGCGGAATTGGTATGTTAGACAAAACAAAAAGGGGCGCAAAGGCCCCTTTTTCACTCAAGATCTCGTCGAATGTGTTAACTGCGTGCTAAGTAGTTCGCTTTACCAACCCACTTGTAGCTAGTTAGCTCTTCTAAGCCCATCGGACCGCGTGCATGTAGCTTTTGCGTAGATACTGCGACTTCTGCGCCAAGGCCAAATTGCGCACCGTCTGTAAAGCGCGTTGAAGCATTCACATAAACCGCCGCCGAACCGACAGAATTGATGAACAGCTCTGAGTTTTCCAAGCTATTGGTCATGATCGCATCTGAGTGGCTCGCGTTATGGACACGCATATGATCAATGGCATCTTTCACATCAGACACAACTTTTACACCAAGAGTGTAGCTCAACCATTCCGTATCAAAGTCACCTTCAACAGCATCGCGAATTTGTGTTGCTTGAGCCATCAGTGCTTTTACCTTAGGCTCTGTCACGAAGGTCACTTTATCGTTCATGCGCTCTACGATCATTGGTAGGAATTGCGCTGCAATTTTTTCATGCACGAGCAGCGTATCTAATGAGTTACACGCAGATGGACGTTGAACTTTAGAGTTCTCAACCACATTCAGGGATTTCTTTAGATCAGCGGATTCGTCGACAAAGATATGGCTGATACCAAAGCCACCAATAATCACCGGAATCGTGCTGTTTTCTTTACACATTTTGTGTAGGCCAGCACCACCGCGTGGAATGATCATGTCGACGTAATCGTCCAACTTAAGCAATTGAGAAACAAGCTCACGATCTGGTTTTTCAATGTACTGCACAGAAGCGGCTGGAAGGTTCGCCTTTGCGAGCGCAGACTGAATAACCTTCACTAATTCCATATTCGAGAAAAAGGTCTCTTTGCCACCACGTAAAATGCTTGCGTTGCCGGTTTTCAAGCACAACGCTGCGATATCAATGGTTACGTTTGGACGCGCTTCATAAATTACGCCCACGACACCAAGCGGCACACGACGACGAGACAGTGACATCCCATTTTCCAGTACCTTACTGTCTATTTCGCTGCCTACAGGATCGTTCAAGCTAATGACGTTGCGAACATCATTCGCAATTGCAGTCAGTCGTTCTTCATTAAGCAAAAGGCGATCGAGCAGCGCATCGGTTAAACCCGCTTCAAGGCCAAGTTCGATGTCTTTAGCGTTTGCCGCCAAAATAGCAGCAGAGTTTGCTTCTAGCTCATCAGCGATGATGGCTAATGCTTGGTTCTTTTGCGCAGTTGACGCTGTCGCTAATTCGAAAGCTGCATCTTTAGCAGCTTTACCCATATTCGTTAAATCCACTTTGCTTCCCTCTAATTCTATTCCTGAATGACGACCAAATCATCGCGGTGAATCACCTCAGAGCCATAATCATGACCCAAAATAGAGATGATATCTTTACTGTGTTTGCCCGTAATTTTAGTTAGGTCATCACTTGAGTAGGCGCTGATGCCACGAGCCACCAACTTACCGTGAGCGTTTGTTACACGCGCCACTTCGCCTCGTGCGAAGTCACCACTAACTTTGATGACCCCTTTAGCAAGTAGGCTACTGCCCTTGCCGACCACAGCATTGACTGCACCATCATCAATAACGATGTCGCCCGATGCCGCAGGTCCCGCTAGAATCCAGCGTTTACGGTTCTCTAAGGCTTCAGCGCAAGGTAGGAAGCGCGTACCCTGAGGTTCAGCACTTAAAGAGTCAAAGATAACATTCGGCGCACTACCAGCAGCAATAATAACCTCGATACCTGCGCGGCGAGCGATGTCTGCGGCTTGCAGCTTCGTTGCCATACCACCAGTACCCAATGTTGTACCGCTTCCACCTGCGATTTTACGCAGCGTGTCGTCGATGGTTTTTACTTCCTTGATAAGCTCTGCGTTCGGATCTTTACGAGGGTCAGCAGTAAACAGACCTTTTTGGTCCGTTAAAAGCAAGAGCTTATCTGCACCACATAAAATGCCTACCAAAGCGGAAAGGTTGTCGTTATCGCCAACTTTAATCTCGCTAGTCGCAACGGCATCATTTTCGTTTACGATAGGAACAATATCGTTCGCGACGAGCGCATTAATAGTGTCACGCGCGTTAAGGAATCGCTCACGATCTTCTAAATCGGCACGGGTTAGTAACATTTGGCCGATCTTGATACCATAAATACCAAACAAAGACTCCCATGTTTGAATCAAGCGGCTCTGCCCCACCGCGGCAAGTAACTGCTTACTCGCCATCTCGTTGGGCAATGCGGGGTAACCAAGATGCTCACGGCCTGCTGCAATCGCACCAGACGAAACCATTACGATTGAATGGCCTTGTTTTTTAAGCTCAGCACACTGGCGTGCTAACTCAACCATGTGTGCACGGTCGAGTGCCAGAGTGCCGCCTGTCAGCACACTTGTACCCAGTTTCACAACGACAGTTTGTGGTTGTGAAACAACTGCATTTTGTTGATTCGTTGTCATGATGTCTTCTGAAGTGAAAAACAAATAAAGAGAAGATGTTTTAACAATCAAATAGGGAATTAACAAGAGAAAAGGTGCGTTTTCGCACCTTTTTGTTTGGTATTAAATGAAAACAACCAAATTAAGCGAAATCGAAAGACTCCGTGTGATATTCGACTTCTAATTTGAAGTGTTCTTCTAAAGTATCAACCAGCTTTTGATGGAATGTGCTCTGCGTGAGATACACTTCCTCTACCACTTTTTTGGGAAGGGCTTCAGATACCCATTGCCCTTCTTTGTTGTACTTGCCAATATGATATTTAGCAGTAAAGCCTCCCTCGATGGATTCCAAATCCATCCACCAGCCCCAAAATTCACGCTTCTCAGGCGATTTTTTGTCGTCTACACATACAGATAAACAATCAAAATAATAGCGCCCTTCTTGCGATTGTGGTTCGCGCAGGTAAGGTCCTATCGCCTTCAACTTTGACATCAAGCGAAAGTGAGTCGGGCCCTGAGTCGTCTCTGACATATGAATCTCCGTTTTCATAGTTAAAAGTAAACACCCAAGAATGATTATTATTTTTAATTATCATGAGCTTATTTTTTGCTCAGATATATCACTCTTAACTAATTTAGGAGAATTGTCACCCTAATAATTCATCTTCTAGCCACTTTATGGCTAAATCGAGGGATTGCTCATATCCTTTTGTAATTGTTTTGGAACTGATTTTTTTCGCTCTACCATACTGGCTAAATAGAGCAACAAGTTGATTATCACTGTGTGGCGACACTGGATCGCCTTCAAGACTCAAAGCCAAAATAGGCACTTTGGTTTTTCGACTGCTCAGGAAGCCCTGAACCTTCAATGACCACGCCATCATCTGACCAGCCATGCTATTAATATCAACCGCATTTTTCCCCAAACGGGAAGCCAAAAGATCTAAGTACATCTTCGGCATTTTTTGCAACTTCTGAGGGGAAGTAAAAATATCATGTACGGGTGCGCCTAGAGCGACACAAGCTTTGATCTTTTCTTGCTCGACAAAAGAGAGTCTGATCATGGCATTACCACCAAAACGAAACCCAACTAACCCCACTTTGTGATGATCAACCCAAGGTAGCGAGTAAAGCTCATTCAATACCGCTTGATGTAGGCAACTTGAATTCTCGGTCAAGGGCCAATTAGAGCTATGCCCTACCGAAGGCATGTCCACGGTTAACATCGCAATATCTCGCGGTGCAAGACGATTACGGAACAAACGCCACATGTCGGTTTGTAGGGTATCCAAACCAGCGCTCACCATTACCACAGGCAACTGTTTATCCGTTCTTGGTAAATGGAGGTTCGCGATGATTTTGCGATTTTGGTAAGGCACTTCAATTTGCTTGATGGTGTACTTAGTTTTTTCTGCGCCGTCAGAATACGCTTTGTTTGCCAGAACTTGAGCTTGCGATGCCAAGTTGTCATTTTTTAAATGTGGGTAGCCTGCAATACTAAAACACAAAGAAGCAGTGAAGAGTTCATCCGCTGCCTCTTCTCCTTGCATTTCATTTGCTCGCTTCTGATGATCCATACCAAGCTTGATCCACTCAAATGTCCAGTTACCACTGTGATAACCCATTACAGTGTCTAACCAATCATCATTGGTTCGCGAGTGAGAAGATGAAGCAATTTTGGACAGTACGCCTTCCATTTCGATCGGAGACAATCCTTGCCAAGCCCATTGCAAGCGACGCAAATGACGATACCAAGCACGATCACCCTGCGCTTCTCGTTCATCAAGTATTTTTTTACTGGTCGGCATGTACTGGGTAAGCGCGGAGGTTTCTTTTGCTTGCTTATGTTTCACGAACAAAGTTTCGGAAAGATTTTTACTGACGTCTTCAGACATAGGAAGAACCCTAGGCTATTAGCATGATTTAATATCATAATAAAAAAAATGCCCCTATAAAGGGGCATTTCTCAATATTCTTTAACCGCGTTTATTTTTGCTTGCGGTTTACTGGCTCAGCATACTGGATTGACATATCCCAAGGCTGCTCGATCCAAGTGTCTTGAGCAATATCTACAACGTAATCATCCAGCAGCTCTTTGCCTGATGGTTTCGCACACACAGCGATCATTTTCGCTTTTGGATACATCTCACGTAGTTTGCGCGCTGTATCACCACTGTCTACTAGGTCTTCAACGATTAGGTAACCTTCGCCATCACCTTCAGGTGCTTTTAGTACCGTCATATCGCGCTGATGATCATGGTCGTAGCTTGAAATACAGATTGTATCAACGTAACGAATACCCAGTTCACGAGCCAAAATAGCGCCAGGAACCAAACCGCCGCGGCTTACCGCCCAAATTCCTTTCCATTGCTCAGCTGGCATTTGTTTTTCAGCCAGTTCACGGCAGTAAGTCTGCATTGCATCCCAAGTGATAATGAATTTTTTACTCATTGTAATAACCTAATAATTTGAAAATATGCATCCTCAAAATCTAGCGAAGTCACTCAAAAGCGGAATGCTCACTAACTTCTCCAAAATGTTTGGAGACGAGGATTTCAAGCTGCGCAAACGATTATTCTACCGAAACACACCGCTAATACCAACGGTGATATCAAAATTCTCTGCCTATTCCGCAGAAAAACCGTCTTCTGTGAACAACGTAAAAAAGAAAAAGCCAGCGTGAATAAATCCACACTGGCTTTTTGCTCGAGAAATTAACCGACGAGGTATTTAACGATGAAGATGGCTGACATCACCCATACACTCATCGACACTTCACGGCCCTTACCGCTGAATAACTTGATCGCCGCGTATGCGATAAAGCCTAACGTGATACCTTCTGCAATCGAGAATGTTAGCGGCATAACTAAACAAGTCACAACAACTGGGGACGCTTCAGTTAGGTCACGCCAATCAATGCTTACTAGCCCAGACAGCATCAAGATCGCCACATAGAATAGCGCACCTGACGTTGCATAAGCAGGGATCATACCCGCAAGTGGTGAGAACAATAGAGCAAGTAGGAAGAGTACACCAACAACCACGGCTGTTAGACCAGTACGCCCACCCGCAGCTACACCAGAAACGCTTTCAATATAAGATGTCGTGTTGGAGGTACCAAGTAATGCACCTACTGACGTTGCTGTTGAGTCTGCAAGTAACGCTTTGTTTAAACGAGGGATGTTGCCATTCTCATCAGTTAGACCAGCTTTTTGAGAAACGCCAACGAGCGTACCTGCGGTGTCAAATAAATCGACAAATAGGAAAGCAAATACGACGGAAATCATGCCTACTTCAAACAAACCAGAGAAATCCAGTTGCATGAAAGTTGGCGCAATGCTTGGTGGCGTTGACATAATACCGCTCCACTGCACATCACCAAATAGAAGACCAAGCGCTGTAACGCCAAGAATGGCGATCATCACCGCACCTTTCACACCACGGTGAACCAGTGCAATCGTAAGAAAGAAGCCAATCGCGGCCAATACAGATGGCAATGATGTGATCTCTCCCATAGAAACTAATGTCGCTGTATTATCAACGACGATACCTGCATTTTTTAATGCGATAAACGCTAAGAAAAGACCAATACCAGCTGAAATACCTGTTCGTAGAGAATGCGGGATCGAGTTAATAATCCACTCACGGATCTTAAATACGCTTAAAAGAATGAACAGAAGGCCAGAAACAAATACAGCCGCCAACGCAACTTGCCACGTATAACCCACTCCCAATACAACAGAGTAAGTAAAAAATGCGTTCAGGCCCATTCCTGGTGCCTGTGCGATTGGGTAATTGGCAACAAATCCCATGATAAAACAGCCGATTGCGGCAGCAAGACAAGTCGCGACAAAAATGGCGCCACGGTCCATACCGGTATCCGACAGGATCGCTGGGTTTACAAAAATAATGTAAGCCATAGTTAGGAAGGTCGTAACACCTGCAATGATCTCAGTGCGCACATTTGTGCCATTTTCACTGAGTTTAAAAAGCCTCTCGAGCATGATCGAATCCTGTAAAGGTAAAAAGTAAACGGTTGCGTAATCGATTGGCAGGAATTATAAAGTTATCAAATAGCAAATTCTAGATAGAATCTTCACTCTAATGCGTTTTTTTTCTTTGGATATGAAACACATTCTCTAACCCATCAAAGCAAGTAAAGAAATATATTCTTATAAAACAATAGGTAACCCAGATAACACAGTTCTCTAAAAGAGAATAAAAACTGAGCAATGTACTAAACTTTCAGATGAAAAAGGCCCATTTTAAACATGGTATCTAACAGATTTGATGGAAAAGTCGATAAAACCGAAGAATGGGGAATAGAAGAAGACTTTGATGGCAATAAGTGAGTCAGGAAGAGAAAATAGAGATAAAAAAACGCCACCCAATTTGGGTGGCGGTGAATCATGTCAGCACTATCACTGAAAAAAAATTCCAATTTATAGGGGTGAACAAACTGTTCGAGTCACATGCGTTGACTTCACTTAGTAGCCAAAGCTTGTTGGG
This sequence comes from Vibrio sp. 2134-1, assembly GCF_033339495.1. NCBI lineage: Bacteria > Pseudomonadati > Pseudomonadota > Gammaproteobacteria > Vibrionales > Vibrionaceae > Vibrio > Vibrio sp. 2134-1. Next base: position 101,079 of record NZ_JAWOUS010000006.1, on the reverse strand, counting down.
TATACAAAGTTACCGGTGTAAACAGACTTGCTATTCCAGAACATTGTACTTGGTAAACCTTTCATAACTATCACCTTTTAAATCAATTAAACATTCGTTGATTTCTCGGTTCCTTGGAGGCGATAAAACGGACTCATCCTTTGAGCATTTCATTCTTCTCTCAGAAGCTGGTTACAAATATACCACCAAGAAATTTAATTACAAGCATTTTAGTGATTGGAATCACAAAAAATGCACAAATTGACCTTTATCAAAGTTTATGTGTAATTAAATTACAATTTTATGAATTAAAAAATAAAGCCACTTTCAGAATATATGATAGAGAACACATAGTGCTTGTTATTGTATTCACAAACTGTGACAGTTCTGAGAGAAATCCTTGTGATCGCGACTACTCGTACTCCTTATCTGGTGGTATGCTAACGGCAATTTGAAGGCCAAATCGTCTAGCATTTAATGCTACCTTGACAATATTTTTACGGTATATATTTGGCAAAGCACATCAAAAGGAGTCCTCCGTGTCTGAGTTCCATTCTGAGATCAGTACCTTATCACCTGCTCCACTTTGGCAGTTTTTCGATAAGATTTGTTCTATCCCTCATCCATCGAAACATGAAGAAGCATTAGCACAGTACATTATCAACTGGGCAACAGAGCAAGGCTTTGACGTTCGCCGTGATCCAACCGGTAACGTGTTCATCAAAAAGCCCGCGACACCAGGAATGGAAAATAAGAAGGCTGTTGTACTTCAAGCACACATCGACATGGTGCCGCAGAAAAACGAAGACACTGAACACGACTTCACCAAAGATCCAATCCAACCTTACATCGATGGCGAATGGGTAACTGCGAAAGGCACGACGCTTGGTGCAGATAACGGTATTGGTATGGCTTCTTGCCTTGCTGTATTGGCATCTAAAGATATTAAGCACGGTCCACTCGAAGTTCTGCTGACGATTGATGAAGAAGCAGGCATGACTGGCGCATTTGGCCTTGAAGCTGGTTGGTTAGAGGGTGAGATTCTTCTAAATACAGACTCTGAGCAAGAAGGCGAAGTCTACATGGGTTGTGCAGGTGGCGTTGATGGCACCATGACTTTCGATATTTCTCGAGAATCAACGCCTGCAGGTTTTGTAACACGCCAACTGACGCTGAAAGGCCTAAAAGGTGGTCACTCAGGTTGTGACATTCACACAGGTCGCGGTAATGCCAACAAATTACTTGGTCGTTTCCTTGCCGGTCATGCTCAAGAGCTTGATTTACGTTTAGTCGAATTCCGTGGTGGTAGCTTACGTAATGCAATCCCTCGCGAAGCGTTTGTTACTGTCGCGCTTCCTGTCGAAAACCAAGACAAACTTGCTGAGCTGTTCAACCACTACACTGAGCTGCTTAAAACTGAATTGGGTAAAATCGAAACAGGTATCGTAACCTTTAATGAAGCGATCACGACTGACGCGCAAGTATTTTCAATCGCCGATCAGCAACGATTCATTGCGGCACTTAACGCTTGTCCAAACGGCGTAATCCGTATGAGTGATGAGGTGGAAGGCGTTGTTGAAACTTCTCTAAACGTTGGTGTGATCAGCACAGAAGAAAATAAAGTCACCGTGCTTTGCTTGATTCGTTCTCTCATTGACTCTGGCCGTAGCCAAGTGGAAAGCATGCTGCGCTCGATTACTGAGCTAGCAGGCGCACAAATTCAGTTCTCAGGCGCTTACCCTGGCTGGAAGCCAGATGCAGATTCCGAGATCATGGCAATTTTCCGTGATATGTATGAAGGCATTTACGGTCATAAGCCGAACATCATGGTCATCCATGCTGGTCTTGAGTGTGGCCTATTTAAAGAACCATACCCACACATGGATATGGTTTCTTTCGGTCCAACAATAAAATTCCCTCACTCTCCAGATGAGAAAGTGAAGATTGATACTGTTCAGTTGTACTGGGATCAGATGGTCGCGCTTTTAGAAGCGATTCCAGAGAAAGCATAATTCAATCACGAAAAATGACAAAGGGTGCCATACGGCACCCTTTTTTTGGTTTAGTTGAACCCAACTACACACGGTTTTGCGCGTAAGCGGCTAATTCATCCATTGAGGTTTGTGCAGCAACTTCACCATCAATGTAGTAAGTAACAAACTCACCATCGCGTACACCCATGAGTGTCGCCTTTTCACCGTTACTGTAAGTAATATCCATTTGAACAGTGTTCTCATCGATTTGCTGCATTCGCCCCTGCTCAATGACACGGTTATCCGCTAATGGTGCGATTGGTGCCGTCGTTAACGACTTATCTAACTGGTGATTGACATCAATGTAAGTATCTACCTTTGTATCGAAGATATGTGGCTTACCATTTAACGGGTTCTTACCCGTCCAAAATTCTAGAGAGTTAAACACGATATAATCCGCTGCGATCGCGACACCATAAACAGGCGCTAAAAGCATATTTAGGCCACCTCGAGCGTAACGGTTGTCAACAGCTTTCAAGTTAAACCCCATGACATAACCTGTCACGGCATTACTACCTACGCAACCTGAAAGTGAAACTGCTACCGCAGTCAATGCACCAATTTTAGCAATTGCCTTTTTCATCAAAACCTCTAGTTAGAAAGTGTGAAACCTCAAATTCGGCGCGGATATTATCGGATAAAAAGTAGGGTTAAAAGTCCGTTTTTTTGTCCTCCATGAACAGTATTATTTTTAATACAGTCACATTTTTTAAGGCTATTATTGCGCTCTCTTCTCTATGGCTTGTTATGTATTAAACTGATAGAAAAGATCATATTGAAAACAAAAACTTCACACATACCAAAATTTCACGCATGACGATTAAAGTAATTTGTCGTGTCCTTAATGAGAATGATTAGTGCGATTTTGCAGCAATTGTTACATTGCTGATGACGCATTTGACAGAGATGGTTTATGGCCAGAAGTAAAAAAAGCAAAGTGTTTGAGCTCTTAGGACATCAAATACAACCAGGACAACGATTAGAGATCGAATTTGAAGCAGCGAAGCTATATACACATTCGCCTTTATCTATTCCTGTGGAAATCATCCATGGGAAACAAGAAGGACCAGTGTTAATGGTGAATGCCGCTATCCATGGTGATGAGCTTAATGGCGTAGAAATCGTTCGTCAGATCATTAACCAACTGGAACCACAAAAACTGAAAGGCACTGTCATTGCAGTACCTATCGTTAACGTTTTTGGTTTCATCCATAAATCTCGTTACTTGCCCGACCGACGAGATCTCAACCGTTGCTTTCCTGGCAGTGAAAAAGGCGCACTTGCATCTCGTATGGCACACGGGTTCTTTAACAACATTGCCAAGCGTTGTGACTACATTTTGGATCTACACACAGGGGCAATTCATCGCACGAACTTACCACAGATCCGCGCAAACTTAAGCAACCCAGAAACTCTGCGTATTGCTCAAGCATTTGCAACGCCAGTGATTGTTGATTCAGCATTGCGTGATGGCTCTTTACGCAGTGAAGCAGAAAAATGTGATATTCCAGTGCTCACCTACGAGGCTGGCGAAGCATTGCGCTTTGATCCACTTTCGATAAGCGCTGGTGTACTCGGGGTTCGGCGCGTAATGCAAGCCATTGGTATGTTGCGTGCGAGCAGGAAAAAGCTGCCTGAGCCTATCATAGCGAAGTCCACCAGCTGGGTTCGCGCGTCAGGTAACGGCATTTTGCGTACTGTCGTTAATCTGGGAGACAAAGTAGAACAGGGGGAAACGCTCGCTTATATTAGCTCTCCTCTTGGTCATGATGAGATAGAACTAAAAGCCCCGAAGCGTGGTTTGGTTATCGGTCAACAAACATTACCATTGGTGAACGAAGGCGATGCAATTTTCCACCTTGCCTATTTTAACCAAGGTGATAATGCTTTAGAGCAAGCAGTCGAAAGCTATATTGAAGGCCTCACTGAATTCGATGCCGAGCCGCTGACCACCGGACAGATACCGTTAGAAACTCAGTAATTCCTACCAAGTAGGCGCCTGATTAGCTCAAAAGGAGCAACAGTGCTCGCACTATCTTGTTTAAAAGCCAATAAGCTCAGCATCCATGATGCTGGGCTTTTTGTTTTATGTAAGCTAACGATACTTATCGTAGTTTCCACGAATGGATAAAAAACTTTACAATCCATCGCAAAAACACATTTGATAATTAATCTCATTATCATTTATTAATCGTAATAATGTTCTTATAATCCGAGCTTCATAAAAACACTATAAATCATCAATATGAAACGATTAAAAAGTCATCCATTCAAAGTAAATCTCATTTCACTGGCTTTGCTCTTCCCTCTTTATTCATATGCCGAGACAGCGCCAAATGAAGAGCTTGAAGTCATAGGCGTTCGTTATGCCAAACCTATTACCATTGCTGAGCCTGCGCAAACCACCATTAATTGGTCAGAGATTGAAGAGCAACAGTACTCTAATTTTGCCTCAATGATCGATGCCGTTCCCGGTGCATCAATAGATGGTGGCGGTCGTTCTGGTGGCGAACGTATTAACATTCGTGGTTTTGATGATCCAAGCGATATCGCCGTCTTTGTCGATGGCGCTCCAATCGGCTTTCAACAATACCGCTACGGTACCTTCTTTTTTGATCCGTTCTTAATTGGCGAAGCAGAAATTATCAAGGGCGCGCACGACTATCGAGCACTCAACGGGAAGTTTGGTGGCTCCATTCGCATTAAAACCAAAAGTGTCGATGATCTCCTGTACGGCGAAAGAAACTTTGGTGCTCGCATCTCAAGTGCATACAACACCAACGGCGATGAGAACGCCTACACGCTAACACTCTATGGTAAAAACGATACTGGTTTTTATTTTCTAGCGAATGGCTCGGTAAAAGATTCTGATGACATTAAAGTCGGAGGTGGTGAAACGCTGGATTACTCAGGTTATGAGCAAGAAAACATGCTCGTAAAGGTCGGTTATGAAAACAACGATCACGAGTTTGAAATTAGCCACACTCGCTACAAAGATGAAGGTCGTAAACCTTGGGCTAACCGCCGCGGAAAAATGCCTAACATCACCGAATACAATATCAAGAAATACGGCTCATTAGAAAAAGCCCAATACGCTTACACCGTCGATAACAAATACACGGACAACACCACGACCATCTCTTACCACTACATGCCGACTAACCCGTATATTGATTTCAATATCAAAATGGCACGTTCCGAAAACGATCGTCATTGGGTTCGCCCTGACGTAGCATTCGAGAAAATGTTCGTTTCTGTTGGCAGTTACGGTCATGAGTCATGGCTGAGTTACGAGCGTGATTACGTTGATGTGTTTAACCAAGCGCAATTCGGAGATCACACTCTAGTCACTGGGCTTCAATATCAAAAAACCGATAGAGACTCGTTAGTATTCAACGCATCATACGACAGTAATGAAGCGAAAAACTACGGTTGGTACACCCCTTACTACGAACCATCTGGCACGCAGTCAATTTATGCCGCTTACATTGCTGATCACTATCAAGCAACAGACCGCCTAACAATCACACCTTCTCTGCGTTACGAATACATCAAGAGTGAAGGAAAAGGGAACGCTGCGCCGGATTATAATGATCCAGCTGCCGGACATAACTACGGTGAAACGACGCATAAAGGCTTTAGCCCACGTTTGGATATCGACTTTGATGCGAGCAATAATACGCGTTTAAACGCCTCCTACGCCTACGCTTTAAAAGCACCAACCGTTGATAACATCTACTCAGTGCAATATGCGCGAGCTACCGCTACGGCTACTGCTTTGAATCTGGACGTGTCTCGTATCCATGCTTATCAAGCAAGCGTTATCAACTTAACGGAAGGGCTGGTGAACTCTCGCGATAACCTCGCAACAGAGTTAACTATGTTCTATAACGATGTTAGCGACACAGTTGATATACGAACGGGCGAAAACCTCGACAAAAATACTACTGAGTTACAAAGCTGGAATACAAACCTAGATGGCTTTAAAAACTATGGCTTTGAGCTAATTTCACAATACCGGATTGAAGATTTCTACAGTAATTTCTCAGCAAGTTACATTCGCGGCAAAAACAAAGGTAGCCTATCTGACTCTACAGGTTCAGATGATGATCATCCTGATGTACCGCCATTAAACATTAATCTGGGTTTAGGTTACGAATGGATTCCTGGTTTACGTACGGGCTGGGAAGTCCGTTGGTATGATGCGCAAACCAAAACCAAGGCAAGCGGTAACAATTTAAAAGTGAAATCGCCAAGTGAGCAATACACGCTACAAAACGCTTACGTGGTTTGGGAAATACAACAAGTCGAAGGCTTGAGCGTTGGCGCGGTTGTGAAAAACTTAACCGATCGTTACTACGAAGCATACCTATCTAATGGCGTGCCTTCGCCTGGTCGCGAAGTCAAACTGCACCTCACTTATCAATACTAACCATACCTAAAAGATGCAGGGCAGACATTAACTGCCCTGTTATATCGTATCCAATGGCCATAATTGCACGCCGTTTTATTTATCAGTATTATCATTTCCTTTTGCTTGCATACACATTATGAACAATCTAAAAACACGGCTTCTTCTGATTTGCTTCTTCCCTGTAGGTAGCCTAGCGCAAGCTTCTGAGAACATTGCAGACTACTTACAAGAACAAAGCAAGCACCAAGTTTCAGAAGATTTTTACGCACAGCCAACAGCAAATAACCTGAATCTAGATGCAAAAACTAACTCTTTAACTTGGCACGAAGATGGTAAGCCGGATCACTGTCGTTACGCCAAGCAGCCCAAAGACGTCGCAACACATTTCGACTACGGTGAAGCAAACGATCTATCTGACGGCTTACAACACTTTGATTTACCGGAAAGACATTCTGCAAAGGTCAAATCGACACATCGCACTTATGCTAATAACCCTCACCTTCTTCCTGGCAATAAACAATTTGCAGCCCCTGAAGACGGCACGTTTAGCCTGTCCGTATCATCGGATTGTTTTTAGCCGATATAAATAAAAAATGCCCTGAGACAAAACTCAGGGCATTTTCACTATTTGTTTGATGGGTAACGTCACCATCTCACCGATTTAAACTTATTCTTCGTCAGTGTCTACTTCGGTTTCACGTGCTTTGCGGGCTTCTTCTTTACGAACTTTTGCCGCTAGTTGTTCTGCTTCACGCTCTTGACGTTGCGCTGCTTTACGCTCGTTACGAACCACTTGGTTTTGGATAAACCCAGCCAGTTCTTGTTCAGCCCAAGCTTGTGCTTTCTCTTCGCTGTCAAAGCCTGTTTCACGCTTTGATACTACAGTCTTACGAGATGTCACTTGGCGAGTGATTTCTGCGCTCCAGCCGTTACGTTTTTCAGTGACTCGGATAGCAAATTTTGGATTCTTAGACATTTCTTTCATTTCCTAAGGGATTTAGGGATCAATCAGGGATTCGGTCAACTTGATAACTCCATCTAAGCTGAGCTGTTTAACACCATCCCTTGGTAAGCGCGGTATTAGAGCATAAAAGTAATCTAAACGCTGCAAGTTTTTTACGCTAGATAATAGATGACAAAGAAGAGGCAGAACAAAGCAACGTTTCGCCAAGTCACTAGAAAGAGTGATAAGAAAAAAGAAAGCGCTGATCTCTCAACCAACGCTTTACTTAAGCTAGATTAACCTTTGGTTAATTAACCGATATTCTTACGAGCATTTTGGAACATACGCATCCAAGCGCCATTTTCACCCCAACCTTCCGGAGCCCAAGAATTTGCAACTGTGCGGAATACGCGCTCTGGGTGAGGCATCATGATAGTTACGCGACCATCTGCTGTTGTTAAACCGGTAATCGCGTTTGGCGAACCATTCGGGTTGTTCGGGTATTGTTGTGTTGGGTTACCGAGGTTATCCACGTAACGAACCGCAACCGTACCTGATGCTTCAATCGCTGCTAGGTGCTCTGCATCACGTACTTCTACACGCCCTTCTCCGTGGGAAACCGCGATTGGCATACGCGAACCAACCATGCCGTCGAAGAATACAGAATCAGATTTCTGAACTTCAACTAGACTAAAGCGCGCTTCAAAACGCTCAGATTCGTTGCGCACAAAACGTGGCCACAAGTCTGCACCTGGGATCAGCTCTTTCAGGTTTGATAGCATCTGACAACCGTTACATACACCTAAAGAGAACGTCTCTTCACGGTTGAAGAAGGCTTGGAACTGTTCACGAGCTTGTGCGTTAAACAGGATAGACTTAGCCCAACCTTCACCCGCACCTAGTACGTCGCCGTAAGAGAAGCCACCACAAGCTACTAGGCCATGGTATTCATCCAGTACCGCTTGGCCTGTTAGGATATCGCTCATATGGATGTCGGTTGCTTCAAAACCAGCTCGGTCAAACGCTGCTGCCATTTCGACGTGGGAGTTAACGCCCTGCTCACGTAGAATTGCCATCTTAGGTTTAGCACCTTTCGCAATGTACGGTGCTGCTACGTCTTCATTTACGTCGAAGCTGAGCTTAACGTTTAGACCAGGGTCAGAGTTGTCTTTCTTAGCTTCGTGCTCTTGGTCTGCACACGCTGGGTTATCACGTAGACCTTGCATCTTATGCGTTGTTTCAGCCCAGATAACGCGTAGTTCGGTACGTGAACGTTCAAGCACAACTGCATCACCAGAAGTGATAACAAAGTCGTCTGAAGCTTCAACAGAACCAATCACATGTGAGCATGCCTCTAAGCCGTTTGCCGCCAGAGTAGATAGAACTGAATCTAGATCATCATTCTTAACTTGAACAACCGCACCTAGCTCTTCGTTAAATAGAACGGCCAGCGCATCGTCACCCAGCTCTGCGATGTTCGCTTTTACGCCACAGTGACCCGCGAATGCCATCTCAGCCAGTGTAACAAACAGACCGCCGTCGCCTTTATCGTGGTAAGCCACTAGCTTGTCATCACGTACTAACGCTTGCATTGCATCAAAGAAGCCTTTTAGCTGCTCTGCATTATCTACGTCAGCAGGTTTGTCACCCAGCTGTTTGTATACTTGTGCCAATGCTGTCGCACCTAAGCGGTTTTTGCCGTTACCCAAGTCAACAAGAACTAGAGAAGTCTTTCCTTTGTCAGTGCGTAGTTGAGGAGTCACGGTCTTACGTACGTCTTCCACACGACCAAATGCCGTGATAACTAACGACAGTGGAGAAGTGACTTCTTTGCTCTCGCCGTTTTCTTCCCACTTGGTTTTCATCGACATGGAGTCTTTACCAACTGGGATAGTCAAACCTAACGCAGGACACAATTCTTCACCAACCGCTTTCACTGCTTCGTAAAGACCCGCATCTTCACCTGGGTGACCCGCTGGAGACATCCAGTTCGCAGACAGTTTAATGTGTTTAATATCACCGATGTCTGTTGCCGCAATGTTCGTTAGTGACTCACCAACGGCTAGGCGAGCCGATGCTCCAAAGTCTAGTAATGCCACTGGCGTGCGCTCACCCATCGACATTGCTTCGCCATGGTAAGTGTCGTAGCTTGCCGCTGTTACTGCGCAGTTTGCTACTGGTACCTGCCAAGGACCAACCATTTGATCACGAGCAACCAGACCCGTTACTGTTCGGTCACCGATAGTAATTAGGAATGTTTTTTCTGCAACAGCAGGAAGACGAAGTACGCGATCCACCGCTTCATTAAGCTCAATACCATCACGAACAATGGCAGGGCTTTCCACTTTTAGTGTGGTTGCGTCACGGTGCATCTTCGGTGGCTTACCAAGCAGGATATCCATTGGCATATCGATTGGCGTATTGTCGAAGTGAGAATCTTCTAACGTTAGATGACGCTCTTCTGTCGCCACACCCACCACTGCATACGGTGCGCGTTCACGCTTACAGATGGCGTCGAATGCTTCCATGTTTTCTGGCGCTACCGCTAGAACGTAACGTTCCTGTGATTCGTTACACCAGATTTCCAGTGGGCTCATGCCCGGCTCATCGTTTGGTACATCGCGTAATTGGAACTTACCGCCACGCTCACCGTCGTCGACAAGTTCAGGCAATGCGTTAGAGATACCGCCTGCACCCACATCGTGGATAAATGCGATTGGGTTATCGTCGCCTAACTGCCAACAACGGTCGATCACTTCCTGACAGCGACGTTCCATCTCTGGGTTTTCACGCTGTACCGAAGCGAAGTCCAGATCTTCTGCTGACTGACCAGATGCCATGGAAGATGCCGCACCACCACCAAGACCGATGTTCATTGCCGGACCACCAAGTACGATTAGGCTCGCACCTACAGGGATCTCTTTCTTCTGTACGTGTTCATCGCGGATGTTACCCATACCACCAGCAATCATGATTGGTTTGTGGTAACCACGAATTTCTTCACCCGCATGAGAAGTGACTTTTTCTTCGTAAGTACGGAAGTAACCCAATAGATTGGGACGACCAAATTCGTTGTTGAATGCCGCGCCGCCAAGAGGGCCTTCAAGCATGATGTCTAACGCATTCACAATACGACCCGGCTTGCCGAAGTCGGTTTCCCATGGCTGTTCAAAACCAGGAATACGTAAGTTAGAGGTTGTAAAACCAACCAGACCCGCTTTTGGCTTACCGCCGATACCCGTCGCGCCTTCGTCACGAATTTCACCGCCTGAGCCAGTCGATGCGCCCGGCCACGGAGAGATTGCCGTTGGGTGGTTGTGCGTTTCTACCTTCATCAAGATGTGCGTATCTTCATGGTGGTACGTGTATTGACGAGATTTAGGGTCAGGGAAGAAACGCCCCGCTTTAGAACCTGTCATAACGGCTGCGTTGTCTTTGTATGCAGACAGTACATAGTCAGGTGTCGTTTCAAAAGTGTTTTTGATCATTTTGAACAAAGACTTAGGTTGATCTACCCCGTCGATAGTCCAATCTGCGTTAAAAATTTTGTGGCGACAATGCTCTGAGTTCGCCTGAGCAAACATCATCAATTCAATGTCGTTTGGGTTACGCCCAAGCTTAGTAAAGTTCTCGACCAAGTAATCAATTTCATCTTCTGCGAGTGCCAAGCCAAGGGAAACGTTTGCCTCTTCAAGCGCAAGACGACCGCCAGCTAAGATATCAACATGTGCGACAGGCTTAGGCTCTGCAACAGTAAATAATGCTGATGCGGCTTCAAATTCTGTGAATACTGTTTCCATCATGCGGTCGTGAATTAACGCTTTAACAGCGTCAGCTTGAGCTTCTGATAGAACAACTGAAGACTCGACATAATAAGCCGTACCACGCTCTAGACGTTTCACTTTATCCAGACCACAGTTAACAGCGATATCGGTAGATTTAGAAGACCAAGGCGAGATAGTGCCAGGACGAGGCGTGACAAGAAGTAGAAGACCTTCAGGCTCATGCTCTTCGATGGTTGGGCCGTAAGTTAGTAACTTTTCAAGTTTTTCTAACTCTTGGTCATCAAGGTCTGACTTTAGATCGGCAAAGTGCATAAACTCGGCATAAATGCCAGTTACAGGCAGATCTTGTTCACGACAAAGTTCCAGTAGTTTATTAACACGAAACTCTGAAAGAGCTGGGGAGCCACGCAAAATTCTCATGTGCTTAGGTCTCTTATGCAATTGATTAAGGTGATATTGGAATAAATTCAGACACTTAAAATAAGCCCTGTCGAACCTATGCCGATTCCACCTCGTCATTGCGAGCGCATTATATAGTAATTGTTTTTGTGATGTAACACCAAAAGCAACCGTTTGCGTCATTTTTTTTGTCAAATTTGAATTACAACTAAAATGTCGATAAAACACACAATGTCACGTTATAAGTGTGTGATTCACTTTGCCCCATGAGCTCGCTTTGATATAAAGGCAAATAGAAATTTTCCAAGATGTACCTATTAATGCAAATAAGTCACTTCAACCGGCTCAAGCGCAGTGCTCTAATTTTAGTTTCTGTTCTTTTGCTCTCAGCTTGCCAGATTGAGTCGGAGCCCAAAAGTGAATTTGAAAAAATTCAAGAACGTGGTGTGCTTCGTGTTGGCACGCTAAACAATCAGCTTTCCTACTACATAGGTCCCGATGGTCCCGCAGGGTTGGATTACGAATTGGCGCGTCAGTTTGCGGAACAGCTCGGCGTCAAACTCGAGATTAAACCAGCCTTTCGCCAGGCTGAGCTTTTTCCTGCTCTTAAGAAAGGAGATATCGATATCATCGCTACGGGTTTAAATCAAACGTCACAAGCAGTCAAACGATTTAGACCAGGCCCTGCCTATTATTATGTAAGCCAACAAGTGGTATATAAAAAAGGGCAACTTCGACCACGTGATATCGAACAACTCATTGAATACCAAGCCTCGAAAGACGACGAGTCCGACGAAGATACAAATGCAGGCGCTCAAACATTAAAGATCGTTGAACAATCGCAATATGTTCCGACCCTAACAGCGTTAAAGAAGCAGTATCCAGAACTTCAGTTTGAAATTGTTGGTGATGCTGACACGAGAGACTTACTCAAATACGTATCGACGGGTGAGTTACGTTTTACTGTGACTGATTCGGTGGAACTTTCCCTTGCTCAACGCCTTTACCCCGATCTTGCGCTCGCGTTCGAACTTACAGAAGATCAACCAGTATCTTGGTTTACTCGACGTTCTGAAGACGAAAGTTTGTATGCGATGCTGATAGAGTTTTTCGGTAACATCAAACAATCAGGAGAACTGTCCACCCTCGAAGAAAAGTACATTGGTCATATTGAAGCATTTGACTACGTTGATACTCGCGCATTCATTCGAGCTCTGGATGACAAATTGCCTAAATGGGCACCTTTATTCCAAAAATACAGCGAAGAGTTCGACTGGCGCTTAATTGCAGCATTGGCTTATCAAGAGTCACACTGGAAACCAACAGCAAAATCGCCAACAGGTGTTAGGGGGATGATGATGCTGACTCTGCCAACAGCGAAAAGCGTCGGGGTAACAAACCGTTTAGACCCTGAGCAATCTGTTCGTGGTGGTGTCGAGTACTTACGTCGTATTGTAAGTCGCGTGCCTGATAGCATTAACGAGCATGAAAAAATATGGTTTGCGTTAGCTTCATACAATATTGGTTACGGCCACATGATGGACGCACGACGACTCACCAAAGCACAAGGTGGCGATCCGAACGCTTGGGCCGATGTAAAAGACAGGCTGCCTTTACTTCGTCAGAAGCGCTATTACAGCCAAACTCGCTATGGGTACGCCAGAGGCGATGAAGCGCGTAATTACGTAGAAAATATTCGACGTTACTACCAATCCATCATTGGTCATGTCAGCCAACAGCCAGCGATTGATGAGAATAGCGATGACTTACAAGTGATTCCGCCGCTCACCCCCGACATTTTGATATCGGGCGCAGTAGAGACCGTCGTAGAACAAGTCTCTGGCGCTTCTGACGTCACGGTTGAAGAAGACACCGAACAAGAAAGCATTGAAGAATAAACCCGCGGTAAACTAAAAAATGACGAGCCCATGAGCTCGTCATTTTTATTGAGTCCTAACGAAAACTTATCTAGAATCCAAGACTCTGAGTGACACCAACCACACTCAACCATTCCTTTGGTTGGTCGCCTTTTCTTCATCGTTAGTAAAACTGATTGCTTTGTAACAGATTGTTTTGCAACCACATGGTTTAGCTCACTTGATGAAGCGGCGCCTTCGGCTACACTCTGCCGAAATAACGTCACTCCTATTATTAAGCATCGTATTGAAATTGTTTGCTGGCTCTGTGCAATGCAGAAGTCAAATGAAGAACGTTTAAACCATACAATGTTTAGTGCGATTATCGAGCCTATTGCCAAGCATCGATAAGCCGCGCTTTACTGGTATAAGTCTTGTCTGCAGGAGGTTTTGAATATGAGAAGACGTAGAGTGCAGTCAAAGCGTTTAAATAACACAGTAGCTGCTATCCGACGTAAACGTAAACTGACATGTATGAAAAAGAAAGTAAGTTCACGTAATCGTGTTTTTGTACATTTAGTCAATCACTAGTGCGTCCAAGCAAACATCTACCACGTTGTAGGTGTTTGCTAGCCCTCACTACTCCTACTACCTTGTTCGCTCTCTCCATTTTCTAATGCTTTTTGTGCTTGCTTCTTCGCTTTAATTTCCTTTCGGCGGCGCTTAAAAAACGCTTGTAGCTGAGTACGGCACTCATCTTCTAGCAGCCCCTTTTCAACTAAGGCGTAATGGTAAGCGGCTTGACTTTCAAACAAATTAAGCACTGTTCCTGCTGCTCCAGCTTTTAAATCTGGCGCTCCAAAAACGACCCGCTTAACGCGGCTATGCAATAAGGCTCCCGCACACATTGGGCATGGCTCAAGTGTTACATACAAAGTCGTATCCAGAAGGCGGTAATTTTCTAGCTTTTGGCCTGCTTTACGCAGTGTTTGAATCTCAGCATGTGCGGTAGCGTCATGGGTGCCAATAGAGCGGTTCCACCCCTCAGCGATAATTTCACCATCTTTGACAAGCACTGCGCCGACAGGTACTTCCCCCTCAGCTTCTGCTTGCTCAGCAAGCTCCATCGCTCTGCGCATAAACAATTCATCTTGAGGGGAAAACGGATGGTTAGACAAAGGAGGCTCCAAAGAAACAAAAAACGATTGAAGTCAGGAATTTTATCACCAACTTCGGTTTCACTACAGCAACACATCACGGGACAAAGTCTGCAACTCCAAAAAACTAGTTACAAGACCTATCGATGTTCGTTTTACGAGAACAAAAAAGCGCAGGTCGAAGACCTGCGCTTTTTGGCTGCCAATTAGCGGCTTTCACACCCTACACGTTTTTACATGGTGTAAGTGTAAGGAGCTTGAATGCCTAGCGGGATACCTACCATCCAATAAGCAACTAGGAAGATAGACCAACCGATCAGCATTGCGATCGAGAATGGCATCATTAGTGACGCAAGCGTACCGATACCAGCCGACTTCACATAACGCTGACAGTAAACCACTACAAGAGGGAAAAATACCATTAGAGGCGAAATGATGTTCGATACAGAGTCACCCACACGGTAAGCCGCTTGAGACAGCTCAGGCGAGATACCAACCGCCATTAGCATTGGCACTAAGATTGGACCAATTAAAGCCCATTTTGCCGATGCCGAGCCAATAAGTAGGTTTACAGACGCGGTTAGAAGGATCATACCGATGATGGTCACTTCACCTGGTAGGTTCATCGCTTTTAAGCCTTCTGCGCCATACAACGCTAGCATCGTACCGATGTTTGACTGAGCAAATGCAGATAAGAACTGAGCACAGAAGAACGACATAACAATGTATGCGCCCATGGTCGACATGGTATCAGCCATCGCTTTGATAATGTCGTTGCTGGTCTTGAACGTTCCAGACACTTTACCGTAAACGTAACCAGGAATGATAAACAGAATAAAGATCAACGGCACGATAGACTTCATTATCGGTGCTGAGAAGGCCGTAATTTCACCTTCAGGCGAGCGTAGCGCTGATGTTTCTGGAATTAATGCTGCAACAAGTAAGGCAATACCCGCCATCATTGCCCAACCAGCATAACGAAATGCTTTTGATTCCAGTTCAGTAAATGAGCCTAGGTTTGGCGCAGTTTCCGCATCATCATCAATTGGCATTTTTGATAAACGAGGCTCGATGATTTTCTCTGTCACGTACCAACCAATCCCCACAATAATGATAGAGGATAGGCCAGTGAAGAAGATGTTCGCTAATGGGTTAACCACGTATTCAGGATCAAGAACCTGCGCCGCGGTTTGCGTAAAGCCTGCAAGTAGTGGATCGATACCAGAAGGGATAAAGTTTGCAGAGAAGCCACCAGATACACCTGCAAATGCTGCCGCAATACCCGCTAGAGGGTGACGACCTGCCGCATGGAAGATAATACCGCCCAGAGGAATAACCAGAACATAGCCTGCATCTGCCGCAGTATGCGACACAATAGCAACCAAAATCAGCATTGGAGTAAGAAGCTTAGCTGGCGTGAAGTTCAACATCTTCTTAAGACCCGTCGTAATAAAGCCCGAAGAATCTGCAACACCCACACCTAGCATTGCGACAAGTACGATACCCAGTGGCGCAAAACCTGTAAAGGTAGTCACCATGTTCGCAAGGAAACTTGCTAGCGCTTCGCCCGTAAGTAAGTTGGTGATAGTAAGAGCTTCGCCCGTTCGAGGGTTTGGAAGATCGAATGATACATTCGACAAAAGTGCTGACGCCGCCCAAGTAATGATCAATGCCCAGAAGAACAAAATCGCAGGATCAGGAATTTTGTTACCTGTCCTCTCGATAAAGTTTAAAAAGCGCTCCATCCCGCTCGGCTTCGATGATGGTGCCTTATTTACAGCTTGGTTACTCATGGTAACTCCATAGTGAATGATGTTGGTGCCAAGGCCTATTTGAGTAATTATGACGGCCTACTATCCAACGAGTATTCTAGTAAACACTAATGGAGAAAGCACAAGGTTCTAGATTTTTTTTCATAATTGGAGACATATTTTGCAAAAACACCACTTCAATTAAACATAATAAAAACAGTAGCACATCAACTCAATTAACAGTTCAAAAACTATTTATTAACCGTGACAAATCCGGTATTAAACAGGAATTACACCCGCATTTGTCCCAGCCCATGTATGCAATTGAACTTAGTTTTCGAATTCACTGTATTGTGAGATCATCGTTTTAAGCTGAACTGATCGCGTCTCGCCGATTCTATCCTTCCAGCTAGAGGTAATGGTGATAGTTTTCAGTGTTCCTGAAACCGTGGCAGCTGGAACTTCCCACTCGACGACATAAGATCCAGTAACAGAAGAGCCTGTTGCAATAGAAGCAAAATTTGCAGGTGTGATGGTAGACATCGCCGCAGAAGCACCACGCGTCCGGAACCATTCGAGCTGGTTTTCTGCTAGACGAAGTGCTTCAATACTTTTTATGGCATATTCGGATTCGCGTTCTAAATACACGTTTAGCTTAGTTAAACCTAGTGCCCCAACACCGATAAGTAGAAAAGAAATTAGAACTTCAAGAAGGTTAAAACCTTTTTGTTTAGAGATCATTCCAGGAGCCCTTCTTCCAGCGGAAATTAATAATCGGATCAACGACCTCATCGATGTTATCTCGGTTGTAAGCAAAATTTAGAGAGTTAACAAAATAAGCACTGTAACCTGGACTATCTAAGACTTGTCCCCCCGAAAAACTAAATGAGCCACGCTGCAGGTAAACGACTTTATCTAGAGCAAGCGTGGGAAAGTTAGCCGCATCCCCAAAATGATCTTTGGCCTCGAACAAGTTCCAATGTGTATCTAAATCTGTAAGTGAATTAGTCGTAAGTTGATAGAGCATACCAGGGAATGTCATTGAACCATGTACAGCAAAAATACCATCTTGAACCACAAGTAATATTGGAGCTTCTCCAGTAGCGGCAAAAGCTTCATTAAGATAATCAATGCCTCCTTTGATTAGTATCCCATCAGAATCATTCTCATACTCTCCAGAGCTATTCTTTTTAGAGGAAGTAAACTCACAGGACCCCGTAACCCAAATATGAGTTTTCCCTGCTGAAATTTGCTCCCCAACTTTCTTTCCACAATCAGTAACGACTTGGTTAGTTGAGTCGTCGTAATCAATCGTAGTAAACCCCCAGCCTGATTTCACCGAGTTCCAGTCACTGCGTTGCTCTCTAAAAATGTCGTAAAATGGCTCTAGGTCTGCATCTTGAATAAAGTCCTCTCCGTAATCTGAGTCAGAAGAGGTCACACTCATATGTTCCGATTTACAATCTATATTGTTGTGAACAAAATCAGCATAAGGGGCAGAACCATGTATAACCCCTTGGTTTGTCGCTCCAGCACGTGAGTGAAATGCATTCTTATAGCGAATAGCAACACACTCCCACCCACTTCCTACAAATTCGCCAGGATCTGGTGTTGAAAATGCGGAGCTACCATTAACGTATAAATCTGTACTACTTTTTAGTGCTCCGGACGCTCTTCCTCTTGAAAGGACAAGTTGTTTTTCAACGGTCCGGCTGGAGTTTGGAGCTGGTTTGCTTAACAGCTTGTTGTCGGGTTCCAATGCTAATTGATGTAAACCTAAAGGTGTTTCACATCGGCTTGAAATTAGTGAAGTTGCAGAAGAAATATCACCGGTACTTTGAACTAAAGAATAGAAACACTCCAATCCCCCTTCTGCAAGCCAATGTTCTTGTCGTGCTTCAATTTGATTGTTGGCACGCTTGATCTGATAAAAAAGAGACTTGTAGCTACCAAGCGACATCATTAATGCCGCAACTAGCAATACACCCACAACTAATAACGCTGCTGCACCTTGTTGTTTCTTCATTACTGCCAGTTCCTTTGCATCGCAGTAAACGACTGCTGCGTGCGAATATCTGTCACGTCTTTCAATTCGGTTCCCAATGTAATGGTCACCAGTGCACTTTTTGCATCAGTGCTTTCTAGCAAATCACTAGTCAGGTCAAATCGATTAACGTGAATAACTTTTTTATCAAAGAGAGTGTTACATGAGCCTGTGCCTGCAAGGTTGACCACGTCATTAACATCCCATATCGTTATTTGCTTTTTTTCACACACAAATAGCGACTCTGGCGTATTAACTCGTTGCTCATAAGCCACGTTTTTATATAAAGGAGCAGAGCCAGAAACACCTATGTAATAGGCGTAAGCAATTAGCCCTCTATCAACATCATCAAGAGTGTAAATTGTGTTCGCTGAGCCCGATATTTTTATAGAATGACCATTGTTACCGTCAAAACCAGCACGCTGAATGTCGCTCTTGAGCATCTGCACGACACTTTCAGAATTCTGTAACAACATTAACTCTTTCGAACGCTCCATTATCACTCGTTGACCACTCACATAGATTGACCCCACTGTCGCAAGAGAAATAAGCCCAAGCACAGATGCGATCATAAACTCAATAAGGCTAGCCCCTTTTTGTTTAAACATAGCCATCCTTAAGAGCAAGTTGAATAACCGTAATATTCTGTGCCGCTGTTATCACTACATACTCTTACGCGGGCTGATAAAGTATGAGAAATGAGTTTTAAGGCTTTTGATGATTCACCAACAGGATGAAACTTCAAGTTTCCTGATGATGGTCGACCATGAACATCGTCGAAGCTGATTTGATCGGAAGCATAGCTCGGGGTAACGACAATACCGTAATACGGCTTACCTGATAAAGAGAACAACACAGTCCCAGCACCCTCAGCTCCGTTATCTGTCAAATCAATACGCCAGTTTCCGTCACTGGATGAGCTCCCAGACATGATGATGTGTGCCCAAAGTCTTTCACGCCGTAATACTGCTTCAGACTTGCCTTCAATAACAAAGCCATGCAATTCATTAGCTAAGCGCTGCATTTTGTTGGTTTCAAAGACATTCTTGAAAGATGGTGCAGCTGTAGCCAATAAAGCACTCAGTACAGCAACAGTAATAAGAAGCTCCAACAACGTAAACCCGCGAGGCATTTCCCAAATTCCTATGTAAACGGCAAAAGGGCCGTAATTCATCTTGCACAGATGCTATCACCTGCCAAAAATAGGCGGAAAAGTGAAAAGGAAACTACTCGTGATGATTCGAATTTCTCGTTGTAACGGCTACAAAAAAGGATTGAGAGGGATGACATTGATCGAATTACTGATAGCTGTCGTGATTGTCGGGATCATTGCTGCGATCGCCTACCCTTCTTACACTAATCATGTAATCAAGTCTCATAGGACGGTTGCCTTGAGCGATCTTAGTCGAATTCAGCTAGAGCTAGAGACATCTTATGATGGTGGGTACGACTGGAGTCATATTCTCTCTGGAGGCACATGCACTCTATGTGACTCAGACACAAATAGATTTTCTTTCGATATTGCGAGCTCTGCAAGTACGGCCTATACCATTACAGCAACAGCAAAATCGGCTCTGGGACAAGACGACGACGAGTGCTTGACTGGTTCTAAAACGATTACTTTAACGTCAACAAATGTCGAAGAACCAAGTGATTGCTGGAATTAGGAAGAACACCGAGATGCAAAAAGGCCTGCATTTTAGCAGGCCTTTGTATTTGTGCTTTTCACTAACGTCTTAGCTGGTTAAATCATCAAAGAACTTTTTCACACCGTTGAAAAAGCCTTCTGATTTAGGCTTGTGCTTTGTCGCCGCTTCACCACCACAAGACTCTTCAAACTCTTTGAGCAGTTCTTTTTGGCGTGAGCTTAGGTTTACTGGTGTTTCAACAACCAACTTAACAATAAGATCACCAACACCGCCACCGCGAACGCCTTTCACACCTTTACCACGCATACGGAACATACGACCTGTTTGCGTTTCTGAAGGCACTTTTAGGCTTACGCGACCATCTAGGGTTGGTACTTCAACTTCACCACCTAGAGCTGCCATCGCAAAGCTTACTGGCACTTCACAGTATAGGTTGTTGCCATCACGCTCGAAGATATGGTGCTCTTTCACGTGCACTTGTACATACAAGTCACCCGCTGGTGCTCCCATTTCTCCCGCTTCACCTTCGCCAGATAGACGAATACGGTCGCCAGTATCAACACCTGCTGGGATCTTAACGTTAAGTGTTTTTGTTTTCTGCTTACGACCTTGACCATGACACTCATTACAAGGGTCTTTAATGATTTTACCTTTGCCGTGACAGGTAGGGCAGGTTTGTTGCACTGCGAAGAAGCCCTGGCGCATCTGTACTTGACCATGACCATGACAGGTACCACATGTTTCAGCAGATGAACCTTTCTTCGCGCCACTACCATCACAGGTATCACAGTGTACTAGTGTCGGTACTTCGATCTCTTTCGTTACACCACGAACCGCTTCTTCTAGCGTCAATTCCATGTTGTAACGTAGGTCAGCACCTCGCTGGGCACGGTGGCCACCACCGCCACGACGACCACCACCAAAGATGTCACCGAATACATCGCCAAAGATGTCGCCGAAATCAGCACCGCCGCCGCCAAAGCCGCCGCCACCGAAACCACCGCCGCCTTGTTCAAAAGCTGCATGACCGTATTGGTCGTACGCCGCTTTCTTTTGAGGGTCGGTCAGAACTTCGTACGCTTCTTTTACTTCTTTAAACTTGTCCGCCGCAGAATCATCACCCTGGTTTCGGTCTGGGTGGAATTTCATCGCTAGACGCTTATACGCCTTTTTGATATCGCGCTCTGAGGCATCACGGCTTACGCCTAATACTTCGTAAAAATCACGTTTTGACATGTTCTTCGTCACCAGTTAATTACTACAAACGGCATCGATTCACCGCTTGGTGTTTGTATCGTTCTAGGTAAGTGCACTTGTCTGCAACATACTTAACTAGAAAGACAGCGTTTACAAACAGACGGGCGTAAGAGTTGCCCCAAACGCCCGCACACGAAGTCTTATCGACCCCAGATGGCTATGCAGCCATCTGGTTAAGAAATATTATTTCTTGTCGTCTTTAACTTCTTCGAACTCAGCATCTACAACGTCGTCTTCTTTAGACTGTGCACCTGCGTCAGCACCTTGTGCTTGCTGCGCTTGAGCTTGTTGTTGAGCGATTTCCATCAGCTTTTGAGAAGCAGTCATTAGTGCTTGAACTTTAGCATCGATAGCTTCTTTGTCTTCGCCTTTACGTGCTGTTTCTAGCTCAGAAATTGCTGCTTCAATCTTCTCTTTCTCTTCTGCAGGTAGCGCTTCACCAGCTTCTTCTACTTGCTTACGAGTACCGTGAATCATTTGGTCAGCTTGGTTACGTGCAGTCGCTAGCTCTTCGAACTTCTTGTCCGCTTCTTTGTTAGCTTCTGCTTCTTGAACCATTTTCTCGATGTCTTCATCGCTTAGACCGCCAGAAGCTTGAATAGTGATCTTCTGCTCTTTACCAGTCTGCTTGTCTTTCGCAGACACGTGTAGGATACCATCCGCATCAAGGTCAAACGTAACCTCGATTTGTGGCATACCACGTGGTGCAGGCTGGATGCCTTCTAGGTTAAATTGGCCTAGAGACTTGTTGTACATCGCTTGCTTACGCTCACCTTGTAGAACGTGGATAGTTACCGCGCTCTGGTTGTCTTCCGCTGTAGAGAAAACTTGGTTCGCTTTAGTTGGGATAGTTGTGTTCTTCTCAACTAACTTAGTCATCACGCCACCCATTGTCTCGATACCTAGAGACAGTGGAGTTACGTCTAGTAGTAGTACGTCTTTAACGTCACCAGCAAGTACACCACCTTGAACTGCAGCACCCATTGCTACTGCTTCGTCAGGGTTTACGTCACGGCGCGCTTCTTTACCAAAGAACTCAGCAACTTTCGCTTGAACCATTGGCATACGAGTCTGACCACCAACTAGGATTACGTCAGTGATGTCGTTTACTGATAGGTCAGCGTCAGCTAGAGCTACTTTTAATGGCTCAAGAGAGCGTTGTACTAGGTCTTCAACTAGAGATTCTAGTTTTGCACGAGTCACTTTAATGTTCATGTGCTTAGGACCAGTTGCATCTGCAGTAACGTAAGGTAGGTTTACGTCTGTTTGAGAAGTAGAAGAAAGCTCGATTTTCGCTTTCTCTGCTGCTTCTTTAACACGCTGCATTGCTAGTGGGTCGTTCTTAAGGTTGATGCCTTGCTCTTTGTTGAACTCATCAACCAAGTAGTTGATTAGACGGTTATCAAAGTCTTCACCACCTAGGTGAGTATCACCGTTAGTTGCTAGAACTTCGAATGTTTTCTCGCCTTCAACTTCATCAATTTCGATGATTGAAATATCGAATGTACCACCACCAAGGTCGTATACCGCGATAGTGCGATCGCCGCCCTTCTTATCAAGACCGTAAGCTAGCGCAGCTGCTGTTGGTTCGTTGATGATACGTTTAACTTCTAGACCTGCGATACGGCCAGCATCTTTTGTCGCTTGACGCTGAGCATCGTTAAAGTAAGCAGGTACTGTGATAACTGCGCCAGTTACTTCCTCACCAAGGAAGTCTTCAGCAGTTTTCTTCATTTTCTTAAGAACTTCAGCAGAAACCTGAGGAGCTGCCATTTTTTGGCCTTTCGCTTCTACCCAAGCATCACCGTTGTCAGCCTTAACGATTTTGTAAGGCATGATTTCGATGTCACGCTGAACTTCTTCGTCTTCAAAACGACGACCGATTAGACGCTTAATTGCAAATAGCGTGTTTTCTGGGTTAGTTACTGCTTGACGTTTCGCTGGTTGACCTACTAGCGTCTCACCGTCAGTGTAAGCAATAACCGATGCAGTAGTACGTTCGCCCTCTGCGTTTTCAATTACACGTGGTTTGTCGCCGTCTAATACAGCAACACATGAGTTAGTAGTACCTAAGTCAATACCAATGATTTTACCCATCTGGCTATCTCCGAATAAATTCTATTTTCGTTTGGTTATAACCCCAATGTGGGGGGAGGAGAATCGGGTTTCAACCCTTGCTCACAAACAAAAATAATCAATGTTTGCTTCTCTATGCCACATAGATAAGGGCGGCAAAATGCTTTTCAAGGGCAGAATTAAAAAAAAGCGTCTTTTTTCGAAATTTATGTGTTTCTTTCTGATTAGTTGGGAACTCGTCACACTGCTGTAGCGCAACAAAACGTCATTTCCCAGATAAATTTATTTATGTCCGACTCTTCCTAAATAAAAAACGAACTCATAAGAGCTCGCTTCAATATTAGGGTTAAAATAAATGATTCAAGGTATTAGGCGTTCGCTTGAGCAGGCTCAGCATCAACACCTTCTTCTTTACCTATCTCACCTTCTGTTTTTGCAACAATGGTGTTCACTGCCGTGTCGCCGACAACGTTAGATGATGTACAGAACATATCATTAATACGGTCGACCGCTGCAATGATTGCTAAACCTTCAGGTGGTAAACCTAGTTGGTGAAGCAAAACGCCTACCATTACCACGCCGCCCCCAGGAACGCCGCCAGCACCAATAGATAACAGAAGAATAGTTAAGCCAAGTGTGAAGATGTCTGCGGTGTTAATTGGCTGGCCAAAAGCGTTCGCAACAAACATCGTTGCTAGAGCAATATAGATAGACACACCAGACATATTCATCGTTGCGCCCAGTGGTACACCGAAGCCAGCAACCGATTTAGAGACCTGAAGCTTTTCTGTCAGTGTGCGCATCGTTACCGGGATAGTCGCGTTTGAGCTCGCGGTAGATAGAGAGAAAAGAATCTGCTCACGAGTTGCACGTAGGAAAGTCTTTGGAGAAGTTCCTGTCGCAATACTCACTGCCATTGGGTAGAAGAAGAAGATCCAAAACACCAACATCGCAACCACCAAAGCCACGTAACCAGCAACGGACATTAATGTATTGGCGTTTAGCGTTGCACCTAGTTGAATCATTAGTGCGAACACACCATATGGTGCAAGACTCATCACTAATCCAACCAATTTCATCATGATTTCATTTGCCATTTTGAATGTGCGAATAGCTGGGCCACCACGAGAATCCAAAGCTTGAATTGCAAGCCCCGTCAAAATTGCCATAAAGATGATTTGCAGCATGTCGCCGCTAGCAAACGCTTGTACAGGATTGCTAGGAACAATGTTAACAACTAAAGAGAAAATGTCCGGCGTCTCTGTCGTTGTCAGCTGTACAGCCTCAGATACCGTTCCTGCTAGATTAGCGCCCGCTCCTGGCTGGAAGATCAAGCCGACAGTCAAAGCCGCCGTAATCGCAATGATGGTGTTAAGAATGTAAAGGGTAAAAGTTTTTCCACCAAGACGACCAAATGCACTGATGTCTTTCAAGTCAACAATGCCGCATACGATTGAAACGTAAACTAAAGGAACAACAAGCAATTTGATCAGTGAGACGAACATGCCGCCAACACCTTCTGCTGCTCCAAGTAGGTATGTATCAAAAATCGCAATACCGCTAAATAAGTACTGAATTGCTGTCCCCAGCACAAGGCCGGCAAACAAGCCTATAAAAATCTTACTAGAAAGCGATTTATCCATTATAAATCTCCGATATGTTGTGTTTACTATTTACATTTTTGTAGTTATATATGCTTACTTTTAAAGCATTAGTCGCAAATCATACACACCGAAGTTACAAAATAAAGTGATAATTTACATTTTTGTTAACGAAATTGTTTTAGAAAAAATGACTATATTTACATTCCTATGCAGAACAAACATTCACACAGCGAATGATTACAATCACTTATAGCCCTTTCCGTTAATAAACACGCAGCGAGATGAGAGAAAATCTCCTATAGGAAAATAATTAACCAATAGGAAAAAATATGAAGGGGATCAAATTTTCATTTATCGATATACAACGAAGTTCGATGCAGTCATTTATGTTTAAAACAAAAAAGCGCCCATCAAAAATGATGGGCGCTTTTATATTAAAAAAACAGGGAGTTAAAGTTACTTAGCAACCATTACCATTGCCGGACGAATCACACGACCGTTTAGTTCGTAACCTTTTTGCATAACAAACATAACAGTGTTTGATTCATGATCAGGGCTCTCCTGAATCGACATCGCTTGATGGAACTCTGGATTGAATGCTTCACCTTCAGGGTTGATTGCTTTCAAGCCAAATTTCGCGACAACGTCTACAAACGTTTTATGTGTTAGTTCAACGCCTTCTAGGAACGGCTTCACAGTTTCATTCTCTGTATCTGCCGCTTGAATTGCACGCTCTAGGTTATCAATAACAGGAAGCAGCTCTTCTGCAAACTTGTTCAACGCAAACTTACGTGCTTTATCGATCTCTTGCTCAGTGCGACGACGCATGTTTTCTACTTCAGCTTTAGAACGCAACACCGCATCTTGTTGCTCTTTTACTTTTGCCTCGCTAGACAATAGTGCCGCTTCTAGTTGAGCAATCTTAGCGTCTGTCTCATCACCAAGCTCTTCAAGCTCAGCTTCAACTTCTTGTGCTTCAGCTTCTACTTTTTCAGCCTCTTCGATGATTTGATCAAGCTCTTCTTCTGTAACTTTGTTTTCTTCGTTGCTCATGATATCTCCAGAATTCAACATAATGCCCTTAAAGCCATGCGCGTTTTTGCGGGCTTTAACCACATAAAAATTCGCATATTTAGGTGACTTGCCATTATTATGGGGATGAAGATTCCTGATTCAAGCCTCTTTAATGCGGAAATGCTATGAAAAATCCATGTAACGTGATCGCGATTATCGGAAAACCAAGAGATCAACAAGCAATTCAAACTCATAAAGAGTTGTACCAATGGTTGACTTCTGAGGGCTATAAAGTATTCATTGACGATCGCCTTGCCGCAATACTGGATGATATCCCACAGAGTCAGTTTGCTAGCTTAGTTGAACTAGGAAAAAATGCCGATCTAGCCATTGTGGTTGGTGGCGATGGCAACATGTTAGGTGCGGCAAGAATTTTATCCCGATTTGATGTGCCAGTTATAGGCGTGAACCGTGGAAATTTGGGCTTCTTAACTGACTTGAACCCAGACGACTTCCAAGCGTCTCTGCAAGCGGTACTCGACGGTGAGTATATTGAAGAGGAACGTTTTCTTTTAGAGGCGGAAGTACACCGCCACGGACAAATAAAGAGCCATAACGCTGCGCTAAACGAAGCCGTACTTCACCCAGGGCAAATTGCCCATATGATTGAATTTGAAGTGTACATAGATGAAAGCTTCGCCTTCTCTTTACGGGCCGACGGTTTGATTGTCTCCACTCCGACTGGCTCGACGGCATATTCACTTTCTGGCGGCGGCCCAATTCTTTCTCCTAGCTTGAATGCCATTTCACTCGTGCCAATGTTCCCTCATACATTGTCGAGTCGACCTTTGGTGGTTGATGGAAAACGTCGAATTAAATTGGTGGTATCACCAGAAAACCGTGGAACACAAGAAGTTAGCTGTGATGGACAAGTCTCACTTCCAGTTACCCCTGGCGACGAAATTCACATCTATCAAAGTCCAAATGTACTAAAGCTCATCCATCCAAAAGACTACAGCTACTATCACGTCTTACGGAATAAGCTTGGCTGGTCTAGTAAATTGTTCTAACACTTGTTACTCAGGGTAATAACTTCAATAAAAAAGCCAGCAGCTCAATTGCTACTGGCTTTTGGCTTTCTTAGACAAGAAATAGACACAAAGTAGTGAGGCGACACGATATTTGTCATCATTAAAGAGAAGCTTATAAATTTTGATCCTGTGGGCAAACTTTACACAAAAGATAGAAAAGCAAATTCAATGATCTATGTCCGGTGATATTCTCACCATGAATAGAGTATTAACTCTATTTCATACAATCAATAAAGGACATATTATGAAGAAAACCATCATTCTGTCTGTTCTCAGTACATTAGCACTTATTGGCTGCCAATCAGAGGAAACGCAAGTCAACAGTGTATCCAACGCAAAAGCGGAAGATATCACTAAGACGAAGCGTGCCCTAGCTCAACAATTGAGTGAGAACTATGCTGCCATTGAACCCATGTTGAGAAGAGATATTACTCCGCAACAGACTAACGTGTCTGTATCAGCATTTGTTAAGCAAAACCCTAACTCAGAGTTCAGCCGCCAGCTTGTACAAGCTGACACTCAAATTCGTAGCTGGAAAGGTATTTCTGAATACTCAGATCAGTTGTTAGAAGTTCGCTTGGCAAATGAAGCCATGATAACAGCATGGCAAAGTGGCGAGGTCGAGCCATTATTTGCATTTGAACCAAGTGGTGATGATGAGAATTGGCAATACATCGAAGCATTTGATGTTTATGGCAACATCCATCAACTCGATGTTTACCAGCTCCCTGAGGTACCTGTACTTGTCGTTGATAACAATAGCTCTGCAGAGTTAAAAGCAGGCTTGCAAGCTATGCAAGCTGAGATGAAAAAACTCGGTCAACCAGCTTTAGTTCAACCATATATTGCTGATGAACAACGCCAAAATACACCGCTATTGTCAAGTAGCGCAGTGGGCGAAGCGGCTCCAATTCAAACCACGCAGTTGAAAAAGATCCGTCTAGCCGATGACAAAGAACCTTGGATCTCTGGCAAGGCAGAAATCTACGCTATCGTAACGGGCGTCAATCCAAGTCGTGATGAACCTACTCTCGATTTGGTGGAGCTTCCATACTTAGACTACGATAACCAAGATTACTATCCAAATCAGATCATTATTCACTGGTCTCGTTACCGCTGGGGTGCGGCAGACATTGTGCTCATGGAGCAAGATGACGGCACAGACTATAAACAATTGGCAAAACTCCTTGTTCAAGTTGCCGAAGAAGTATTGAAAGCGATTCCAGATCCAGAAGTTCAGGCTTACGCGATTATTCCGCAAATCACGAACAAGATCATCGACACTATCCCCGATGGTGTACTCACGAATGATGATGACTTCGTCGACGTTTACTACACTCTAATGCAAGACACTTCATACGTGGATCACCCTGGTGCAGGTGTGAATGCAGTCGTCACACTAGAACCACTAACGATTAACCCAACTCGTCCGTAACCTGTTCAATTTTAATGAGTCGTTGTAATCACATCGGCTCATTTTTCCCACTTCATCACAAAAAACAGCCTACAAAGAAAATTTTCCTTACCTGACTTTACTGTATAAAGAAACAGTATATACTGTTCTCTTATACAGTATTGTTCAGTTATACAGGTAAATAAAATGCTGGCTCATCTAAGTGTTAATAATTTTGCGATTGTTAAGTCTTTACAACTCGAGCTTTCTAAGGGCATGACCACCATTACAGGTGAAACAGGCGCGGGTAAATCCATTGCTATCGATGCTTTAGGGCTCTGCTTAGGCGGACGAGCCGATGCCGGCATGGTGCGACAAGGTGAAGAGAAAACCGAAGTTAGCGCCGCTTTTTTATTGGACAACAACTTACATGCAACACGTTGGTTAGAAGATAACGATCTGCTAGATGGCAGTGAGTGTATTTTGCGTCGTATTATCACAAAAGAAGGCCGCTCAAGAGCCTTCATTAATGGCAGCCCTGTTCCACTATCACAACTCAAATCTCTAGGGCAGCTACTTATCAATATCCATGGGCAGCACGCTCATCATCAATTGATGAAAAGTGAGCACCAAATGGCCATGCTCGACCAATATGCTGGGCATTTAAACCTACTAAAAAGCACACGAAGTGCTTACCAGCATTGGCGTCAGGCGGATAATAACCTCAAGCAGCTAAAAGAAAATAGCCAGCAAAACCAGGCGCAAAAACAGTTGCTTGAATACCAAATCAAAGAACTGAATGAGTTATCGCTAGGTGAAGAAGAATTTGCAGAGCTCGAGCAAGAGCACAAACGACTATCCAACAGTGGTGAACTCGCCACTACCTGTCAGCAAGCCATCGAACTTATTTACGAAGGTGAAGAAGTCAATGCGCTTGGTATTTTGCAATCGGCCAATCACTCCCTAATTCAATTAGCCGAATTAGATGAAAAGCTATCTGAGCTACCTAACATGCTGTCAGAAGCGATGATTCAACTTGAAGAAACGAAGAATGAATTACGCAGCTACTTAGATGGCATCGATGTTGATCCTGCTCGTATGGCTTATGTAGAAGAACGTTTTTCTAAAGTGATGTCTGTAGCTCGTAAACACCACGTAATGCCAGAAGAACTATACCAACATCATCAAGATCTTCTGGCCCAAGTAGAAGCGTTAGATTGCTCCGATGAACGTTTAGATGAGCTTGCTCAAGAAGTAGAACACAAGTACCAAAGCTTTCTAACACAAGCAGAAAAACTGCACAAATCACGCAGCCGTTACGCAAAAGAACTGAACAAACTGATCACACAAAGCATGCACGAATTGAGCATGGAGAAAGCAGTATTCAGTATCGAAGTTAGCAATGACAACACGCACCCATCGCCGCTTGGCATGGACAGCGTGTGCTTCTTAGTATCGACCAACCCGGGACAACCATTGCAACCTATAGCAAAAGTTGCGTCAGGCGGTGAGCTATCACGTATCTCTCTAGCGATCCAAGTGATCACCGCTCAGAAAGTAGATACACCAAGTTTAATCTTCGATGAAGTGGATGTAGGTATTAGTGGCCCAACAGCTGCCGTAGTGGGCAAAATGCTACGCAAGCTTGGCGAATCTACTCAAGTATTGTGTGTCACTCACCTCCCTCAAGTTGCCGGATGCGGCCATCAACAAATGTTTGTTGCTAAGCAAACCAAAGCAGGCCAAACCGAAACCCAAATGCACGCATTAGATGAACAACAACGTGTGGCAGAATTAGCTCGCTTACTTGGTGGTAGTCAAATAACCGACTCAACGTTGGCAAACGCAAAAGAACTGCTTATCGCCGCTTAATAGATCGACAAGGGATGAGATATGGATATCAGAGCAATACACAAAACCAACTGCTTAGATCTCATCCCTATTTTTATTGAGTTAGAACATTACTACTTCAAAGAAAAAGCTTCATCAAAACACGATCTGGTCCATTATCTAAAGAGCCAAGTCTTCTCTGAACATTCTGGTGTTAATATCATTGCGGTTTACGATAATGATGACGTCGTAGGCTTTGCATCTTATACCGTCATGTTCCCTGCCCCAAAACTCTCAGGGCAGATGTACTTAAAAGATCTGTTCGTATCTTCGAAGGTTCGAGGAAAAGGGGTTGGTCTCAAGTTAATGAAGTATCTGGCATCTTTGGCGATCAAGTGTGGATGCCAAAGGTTGGACTGGACAGCTGAAAGTAGTAACCCTACCGCAGGTCAGTTTTACCGCTCAATTGGTGCAACACTAATTCATGAAAAAGAGTATTATCGTTTTTCAGGTGATGCATTACGCGAATTCGCCAAAACCGACTAACGAGTCACTAGGCTTGGCTCACCGCTGAAAGCGTCCATCACCCTACCTCCGATTGAAATGTGCTCTTCGTCACCTAACTAATACGTCATGTGGTGACATTTACCGCCTAATATCGGTGAATAAATGCAACTCAACTCAAAATTCGTTGTCAGATTGTCTACCATACGACGCATAGCTTTTTACATCTGCGTCGAGCTTGTTTATTATCAGCGCAGTATTTTAAAGGTTACTAAGAAATTATTATGCAATTAAAGAAGTGGTTAGTTGCCGTACCATTAGCAATGACATTGCTGACAGGATGTTCGGTATTGGAAAAACTGGTTTATCGTATTGATATCAACCAAGGCAACTATGTAGAACAAAGTGCGGTTGATAAATTAAAGTTTGGGATGACTAAAGCACAGGTTCGCTTCGTATTAGGGTCGCCAATGCTTATTGAAAACGGCTATCCAAACACTTGGTATTACATCTATCATCATACTCCTGGCCATGGCGAACCAGTACAGAAAGATCTGATTGTAAACTTTAATGACCAAGGCACACTCGCAGACATCAGTGGTGACTTTCCAAAAAGTGACGCATTTTACGAGCAAATTCAGTAAACTGACTTTTGCAAAAAACCTCCCGTTTGGGAGGTTTTTTATTATATAGAAATCACGTTAGTCAAACTTTGAGTAACTCACATGAGCTATTGGGTTTATATTAATCCTGCTTATTTTTACGTACAGAACTAGGCTTGCCACCGGTGACTGGGTCTGCACTTCCCTCGGCTTTAGCCTGCTCCGCCCGTTTACGGCGAATCTCTTTCGGATCGGCGAGTAACGGACGATAAATCTCTATTCGGTCTCGATCTCGAACGGTCACATCCAACTTCACGTTACGACTAAACACACCCACTTTGTTCTTGGACAAATCAATTTCAGGGTACAACTCCAATACACCGGATTGTCGAATGATCTCTTCTACCGTTGCGTGATTATTTACCACTAAGTTAAATACACGCTGTTCATGAGGAAGAGCATAGACAACCTCAACGTGAATCATATCTGACTCAATACTCATAACACTCGTAGACCTGTTTTGCGCGTTTAGTAAATGCATTTACCATATTACTAGTAAGCTCGTTAAAAATCTTACCGAAGGCCATCTCAATCATTTTACTTGAGAATTCAAACTCAAGCTTTAGTTCAACCTTGCAAGCTTGCTCATCTAGCGCGGTAAAAATCCAACCACCACGCAACGTCTTAAACGGGCCATCCACCAAGTTCATCATAATTGCCTGACCGGGGATCAACTCATTTGAAGTCGTAAACGTTTTGCTGATTCCAGCCTTCGCCACATCGACAGAAGCCACCATACCATTCCCCGAAGACTCAATGATTCTAGAGCCCGAGCAACCAGGCAGAAATTCAGGGTATTTAGCAACATCATTAACCAGATTGAACATCTGTTCGGCGCTAAAAGACACAAGCGCAGAACGGCTGACTTGCTTCATACATACTCCTATCGATACATGTACAGATTTAAAGCTACTCGCCAATTTTACTTTTATTCCACGATTGCGCAAATAAAAGGATTTCCTATCCGATATCCAACCCGTATAATGACGCTATTATGGCAAAGAAAAAAACGAAACAAAAAGCGGGTAGCAATACTATCGCGCTGAATAAAAAAGCTCGCCACGAGTATTTCATCGATGATGAAATCGAAGCTGGCTTGGAGCTCCAAGGTTGGGAAGTGAAAGCCCTTCGCCAAGGTAAAGCCAATATTTCTGAAAGTTACGTATTTATGCGTGACGGTGAAGCCTTTGTGAGTGGCATGACAATCACTCCTTTAAATCAGGCATCGACACACGTTGTGGCGAACCCTACACGTGTGCGTAAACTACTAATGAGTCGTCGTGAGCTAGATAACCTATTCGGACGTGTAAACCGTGAAGGTATGACATTAACGGCCCTCTCACTGTACTGGTCTCGCTCTTGGGTGAAACTAAAAATTGGCGTAGCAAAAGGTAAAAAGCTGCACGATAAACGTACGGATCTAAAAGAAAAAGACTGGGCAAGAGAAAAAGCGCGCGTAATGAAGAGCGCGCTGCGTTAATCTTGACCACTTAAACGCATAGTACTGGACAGCCAATGCTTTTCTGTTACTATGCGAATATTACCTGGGGCTGATTTAGGATTCGACGGGAATTCAGAAGTCTGAGGTGCATGCCGAGGTGCGGTAGGCCTCGTTAACAAACCGCAAAAAAATAGTCGCAAACGACGAAAACTACGCACTAGCAGCTTAATAACCTGCTAAGAGCTCTCTCGCCCTAGCTTCCGCACGTAAGACGGGGAATAACGAGGGATCAAACCCAAACGCGCTAGCCCGGATTCTCCCGCCTGAGAGATGAACGGCGAATTTTAATTCAGGCTAGTCATTCATTAGCGTGTCGGTTCGCAGGTGGGTGGCGAAATTAAAGATCGACTAAGCATGTAGTACCAATGATGAACGGTTTTCGGACGCGGGTTCAACTCCCGCCAGCTCCACCAATCACTAGTAACGGGACGTCTCAGGACGTCCCGTTTTCTTTTCTAAACCCTTGTCCCATCTAGCTTTAAGTGGTTCAGGGCGTCTCATCAAGATTCACTTAATCTCAGTCATTTAGTAACATTCTGCGTAACACTAACCAATAACAACACAAATTGGTGTTACATCAGAAAGGAACCATTAAAATGGCTAAGCAAATCAAGCCTTTATCACCAACTCAAGTAACCAAAGCTAAGCCCTTAGAGAAAGAATATTCGCTTGCCGATGGCAACGGTCTGTACTTACGTATAAAGCCCAATGGCGCAAAACTTTGGATTTTCAACTACATCCACCCAACAACTAAAAAACGTAAGAACATCAGCCTTGGTGCATTTCCCGACATAACTCTCGCGTCCGCGAGAGAAAAAACAAGAGAGATGCGCCAACAGGTCGCTGAAGGTATTGATCCAAAAACTCACAGGGATAACCAACTCATTACCGCACAGATAGCTCAGTCATCAACTCTTAAATCAGTTGCCGAAGAATGGTTTGAAGTAAAAAAGCATGACGTTTCGGAAGACTATGCCAACGATATCTGGCGATCTCTGGAGCTACATATCTTTCCCAACCTCGGTAACATGCCGATAAGTGAGCTAACTGCCCCAATTGTGATTCAAGTTTTACGACCAGTAGAAGCAAAGGGCGCATTAGAGACAGTTAAACGAGTATGTCAGCGAATAAATGAAGTGATGAACTACGCAGTGAATTGCGGAAAGATTCAGTCCAACCCATTATTCGGGATAAAGCATGCATTTAAAAAGTCGAAAGCTGATCACATGAGTACTATCTGCCCAGACGAACTACATACTCTTATGCAAGCGATGTCGTTAGCCAATATCAAGCTTGCTACCCGCTGCGCTTTTGAATTCCAACTCCACACCCTGACCCGTCCTGTTGAATGTGCTGCCGCTGAATGGAGTGAAATTGATTTCGAAAACAAACTTTGGGTCATTAGCAAGGATAAAATGAAAATGAAGCGCGACCACAAAATCCCTCTTTCAGATGCTTCTATTCAGCTTTTAAACTTTATGAAGCCCATCTCCTACGGACAACGCTATGTCTTCCCCAGTTCAAAGTCAGTTGACCAACACATGAACAGTCAGAGCGTCAACGCAGCTCTAAAACGTGCTGGAATGAAAGGAAAGCTGGTAAGTCACGGTATGCGTTCCATCGGCAGTACAGCGCTCAACGAACAGGGCTTCAACAAAGATGCTATTGAGCTGTGTCTAGCACACGTAGACAAGAACACGATTCGTGACATCTACAACAACGCTGAATATCTGGAAGAGCGACGAAAGATCATGGATTGGTGGAGTAATTTCATACTTGATGCTTCTAAAAACGCCAATACTATAGCAAAACCCGAAGCTTAAGTGACAGGCATCACAGTTTTAATGAGGTGTGGGTGATTTTGTATTGACGATGAGAATCGCCCGCATTATTTTAAATCGCGTATAAATATTTAATTTTCACATAGGAAACAGACATTTAAAGTCCGCTCCGCGGCAACAAGCCTTATGCTCGTTAAACTTCGGTTTAACTATTTTTTTATTGTTTTAGCACTAACTTAATTTTCTGAGTCTTTTTTAAAGACTTATTTATTTTATTACATACACAACACCTTCCCTCATATTGCGAAGGGTGAGGCTGTTACCAACATAAAGGTTTCAGTCCTAGGTTATTATTGCTTTGCTGAAGTTAAATTTCAGTGGATCAGTGTAGGTATTAGAATATGAAGGCGGTGCTAGACATGAATTAACATAGGTTATCGTTATGTCTGTAAATACAACTCCTCTTCTAAAAATCGTACGTAAATCTGACGTTCTACAGCGCGTTCCATTCTCAAGAGCGACTCTTCACCGCAAAATTAACGATGGAACTTTCCCACCGTCAATTCCTTTAGGCGCAAACTCTGTTGGTTTCTTATCTCACGAAGTCGATGCAATTATCGCAGCGATGGCATTGGGCAAAGATCTACAGCAAACCGTTTCTCATCTTGTTGAGCAAAGACAGTCTCTTTTCGACAACAGTCTCTATGCACTAGCCGCATAACTAAAAACTCTATCTAAGCACAAATAAATCAATTGTTTACTGCATGCTTTAGCATGCTGGTAAAAGTGCAGAGTTCTTTAGTTATATATATTACTTAGAAACTTTGCACTTTTACGTTCTACTGGGAATAAGAATAAATGAACGTTATCGCGCAATCTCAAGCCTCAGAACATACACTGGTTCGTTCAACAGAGTCCTGCTCAGTCGCTATTCTTAGCGGCGAGTCTCTAAGCTTCGATCATGACAAATACAGAGTCGTTGCTGTTCGCAAAGACAAAAACAACCTGGCTGAAGTTATCCGCTATTACCGTGATGCTGGCTTCAATGACATCACGTTGGTCATTGATTCAAAAAAGCTCCCCGCCCAAGCTGTAGATTTCATGATGATTAATTATCGCCACGCTAGGTGTGATCTTTATGATTTAGCGTCAAAGCGACTCTACAGTTTGAAAGACTACAACGATACAGTCCAGTATCTATCTCTTTGCTATCAGTTGACGAATTGCGGCATGCGGGGTGACGAAATCATTGACTGGCTAGCTAAAAAACTAGTCCGTACAATTCCTCTGATCTGTTCCGATGCTAAATCATGCTTGAGAACTTACCGTTTCTATCTTCACAAAGACAATAATTTCCTAAGCAAAGTTTTAGATTGCCTTGAACTACAGCTACACCACTATCATTCGTCAGTTCAAGATTTTATGACGCTTAGAACGCCGACGAAAACAATCCGTACTTCAACTCTCGACTGTCCAGAAGTGTGTGAAGCGCTAGCCAATGAGCGAACCCTTGCGATTAAATCTGCAACAGGGACTGGTAAAACGAAACACGTCTTTGGCCCTATTACTCAGCTAGCTGAGCAAAACAATAAATCCGTGGTATATCTTTCTCACCTGACGGCTTTAGTAGAACAATACTGCATTCAAAATCATGCGGTCAGCTATACCACTCAAAACTTAACTCAGCTTGAACAGTCGAACGCGATGGGATTAGTCGTCAATAGTGTGTGGAAAGCACATATCCAAGCATATTGCCACAATGCTGATACCTTGATTATTGATGAGTTTGAGAAAGTAATTTCAACTGTCGTGTGCTCGGAGCATTCACTACAAATGCCTAAACAACGCGTCTTTCATTGCTTGTCTGAGATTATTCGCTCAATTCCACAAGTCATTGTGGGCGATGCTGATCTTTCCGATATTAGTTTAGGCTTCTTGAAAGATTTACGAGGTGACGTGACTTTAATCCAGTGCGACAAAAACCCATACTTGGGAATTGAAGCAGTTATCACAGATAAAAATCAGTACCTTTATAGTCAGGATGATCTCAAGTCCAAATTATTGGAGGACAAGGTGTTTCTTTTTGACTCACTAGTGACGCTTCGAGGCGTTGTTAAACAACTTGGTTATGAGGACAAGCAAGGTTTAGATAGTGAGACTGCGGCTCTAGATGACGGTGTGCTAGTCATTCACGGGGAGAATAAAGGAATGGACGCACAACGTGCTTTTCTGGCTAACCCAAATGAAGAAATCTCCAAATACAAAGCGATTATCGCTTCTCCCTGTCTAGGGTCAGGCTTCTCAATCGTCAAAAACTTTGCCAATAGAGTTGTCGTATTCTGTGACAAAACACTAAATCCATTTGAACTGGTTAACTTCGCACGTCGATTCCGTAAAGCAAAGGAGATTTGGTTCACCGTAGATGCCCATCAAGACTTCTTCTGCCGCCCGACAAGAGCAAGAGTCTACAATGCGAATATTCACTCAGCGCCAACAGACCACCTAGAGATTGCATTCGGTAACGTGAAATCACAGTTCACCGCCCCTCTGGGGCTACATCTATGGCTAACATTGAAGGAACTCGGCTTTCATGTTGATTCGCTACCATCCTCAGTGTACTCACAGAGCTGTGGGTCTAAAACGAATAAGCAATATTTAAAAGCTTACAGAGAGGCGTTGGTCAACGCCATTATGCAAGCTGTCGATTTAACCCAGCATGACGTGAAGCGGCTTATGATGGCTGATAAGCGCACAGCCAGTGACAACGCAGCCATCTCGAAGCATACAATCAAAAGCTACTATCATCTGACTGAAGTCACGAAAGAAGATGTCGAGTTTCATTTCCTATTTTCTAAGAACAGAAAGCTCTTCGACAAGCTATTTTCTGTTCCAGCGCCAAACGAAGATAACAGCAAGTACTCAACATATCGCCGCTTAGCGAATTTAATCAATGAGGGTCTGTTCAACAAACACCAGCTTAATTCTCAATCACCTTCTATCATGGTCCATCGGGAACAGGTTTTAGGGTTTATTAATCTGATGATCGAAAGTCGGGACTTAGTCAATTGGACACTGCACAAAGATACTCACATCCCCCTATCACTCAAAACCAACAGCACGACAAATAAAAAGATGCTGTATTTTCGGCAACTCATGAAGTCTCTGGGTTTTGAAATCGGTAGATTTAGCGGAACAACAAATAAAGCGAAAATCTCTCTGACTCAAAGGGCGCGTAGCTACACTAGATTAAGTACCGAGTCTCTAGATATCGTTGCTTAACTGACTTCCCGTTATGCTCTATTGCATAACGGGATAACTATTTCCACGAATGGTCTCTGGTATCTCACCCATACCGTTACCCACTTCACTGATAAGTCAGTATCTTTTCTGCTTTTATGCATCCTTTGGTATAGTCATGAAATGCATTTGTACTGAGCTGGCTAATCGCATGGAATCGACAATCAATAAATCAAAGCTATCCGAAACCGACATCATCACGAAATTCATTCTTCCTTCTATCAAAGATGCAGGATGGGATGATATGTCTCAAATCCGTCAAGAGGTTAAACTGCGTGACGGTAAGGTCATTGTTCGTGGTCAAGCAGCGGCGAGGAAAAAGGTTAAGTCTGCGGATATCGTTCTTTACCATAAACCGAGCATGCCTCTAGCCGTTGTCGAAGCTAAAGCGAATAAGCATGAAGTCGGCAAAGGTATGCAACAAGGACTAGACTACGCCAACTTACTTGAAGTCCCTTTTGTCTTTGCCTCAAATGGTGACGGTTTTATCTTCCACGACAAAACCAACCCAGCTCAACTCGAAACCGAAATTCGACTTGAAGACTTCCCAACACCTCAGCAACTATGGGACAAGTACTGCGTTTGGAAAGGTTACAAAACCGAGCACCTTCCAGTCATTACTCAAGATTACCATGATGATGGTAGCGGTAAGTCTCCGCGCTACTATCAGCTACAAGCGATAAACAAAACCGTAGAAGCGGTAGCCGCAGGACAAAACCGTGTGCTACTGGTTATGGCAACGGGGACGGGCAAAACTTACACTGCATTCCAGATTATTTGGCGACTATGGAAGTCCCGAGCCAAAAAACGCATCCTGTTTTTAGCGGACAGAAACATTCTGGTCGATCAAACTAAGACCAACGACTTCCAGCCGTTTGGCACCGCTATGACCAAAGTCACTGGTCGAACAGTCGATCCCGCTTACGAAATCCACCTAGCTCTGTATCAAGCTCTGACAGGGTCAGAAGAGCACCAAAAAGCATACAAACAAGTCGATCCTGATTTCTTTGACCTTATTGTTGTTGACGAGTGTCACCGTGGCAGTGCCGCTGAGGACAGCGCATGGCGTGAGATTCTTGAGTATTTCGGTTCAGCGACTCAAATAGGACTAACCGCGACACCGAAAGAAACCGATATCGTGTCTAACACCGAGTACTTTGGCGATGCCATTTATACCTACTCTCTAAAGCAAGGTATTGAAGACGGTTTCTTAGCCCCTTACAAAGTTGTGCGTGTAGATATCGATGTAGATTTACAAGGTTGGCGACCAACCAAAGGACAAGTCGATAAACATGGTGAAGTCATCGAAGACAGGATCTATAACCAGAAAGACTTCGACAGAACTATGGTCATTGATGAGCGAACAGAGCTTGTTGCACAAACCATCACCAGCTACCTCAAGCGCACCGATCCTATGGCGAAGACTATTGTGTTCTGTAATGACATTGACCACGCAGATCGTATGCGCCGAGCACTAATCAACTGCAACCCTGAGCAAGTTGCTAAGAATGAAAAATACGTAATGAAAATTACAGGTGATGATGAAATCGGCAAAGCTCAGCTTGATAACTTCATCAACCCCAAAAAGGCTTACCCTGTTATCGCGACCACCTCAGAACTCATGACAACAGGTGTCGATGCAAAAACTTGCAAACTGGTTGTTCTTGACCAGGGCATTCAGTCGATGACCAAGTTTAAGCAGATCATCGGTCGTGGTACTCGTATTGATGATCGTTACGGAAAGCTATGGTTTACCATTCTCGACTTTAAAAAAGCGACTGAACTGTTCGCTGATGAGCGCTTTGATGGTGTCCCTGAGCGAGTTAAAGAGACAAAACCAGAAGACTTTGAAACCGATGAAGGACTCGATGAGATCATCGATGGTGAGGATGAACTTGAACAAGATGATCCATTTGAAGGGGAAGATATCGACCCTGAAAGCATCCAAGAACCAGAGGCTTCATACGACTCAGGTTCATCTCCTTCTGACGGTAGCAATTCCGACGATGATTGGCAGGATGAAAACCGAGTTAGAAAGTTCCATGTCAATGGTGTAACGGTGAAAGCCATTGCCGAGCGTGTTCAATACTACGATTCCGACGGTAAACTCGTAACCGAATCGTTCAAAGACTATACCCGCAAGACGATGGCAAAACAGTTCACCTCAATGGATGACTTTGTTAAGCGCTGGCAAGATGCCGATAAAAAGCAAGCAATCATTGATGAACTGGCAGAGGAAGGCATTATCTGGGAAGCGTTAGAGCTGGAAGTCGGCAAAGATCTCGACCCATTCGACATGATTTGTCATGTCGTATATGACCAACCAGCACTCACCAGAAAAGAACGCGCTGACAACGTCAAAAAGCGCAACTACTTCACTAAGTACGGTGAAACGGCTCAGCAGGTGTTGAGCAACTTACTGGACAAGTACGCAGACGAAGGCGTTCAAGAGATTGAGAATATTCATGTACTCAAAGTTAAGCCTTTTGACGAGATGGGACGCCCTGCTGAAATCGTCAAAAAGTGCTTTGGTGGTAAAGAGCAATACTTAGAAGCGATTTCTGAACTGGAAGCTGAAATTTATCAATCAGCCTAATCCCCACAACCCCACATTGCTACTCGGCTACCTTCAGGTAGCCGTTAACTGTATTCGCCTTTTAGGTTCCAAATCCGAACGCTGACGAATATGCTCATGGGCAGACGAGGAAATATCGTTTCCTTCGCACTGACGATTCAAGTTCTTAGCTGCAACCAAGGTCGAGCCAGAGCCAAAAAACGGATCAACAACTAGCTCGCCTTCTCTGCTACTTTGAGCGACCAGAACTTCCAAGAGACTTACTGGCTTTTCAGTTGGATACCCTCTATAGACCCGTTTATGAGTCAATATGTCAGGTATGCTCAAATCATTAAGCTTCCTCTTGCCCTTTTCAAAAAACAGTATGTATTCGTGTCGAGCACGGTAATGGTAACCCATACCAATACTAACCTTATCCCAAATAATTGGTTTCCAGAATTTAAAACCGACTTTTTCCGCAATCGGTTTAATAACGAACATCGTTTCTTGATCGCAGAAAAGATAGAAATGCGCATTCTTCTTGAGCACACGATAAACTTCGCGCAGTAGCTCTTCAAATCTTGCATTTGGGAATATCTCAAACCATTGATTGCTTGAGGACTTACTGACTTTAAGTCTTGTTGTCGTACCGATCTTTCGGTGTTTCTCTAGAGATTCATAAGGTGGATCTGTTATTAGCAAATCAACGCTCGCAGAATCGAGCATTGATAGCCAGTTTACTGCATCATCTTGGGATAAATTCATTCGATTCCTAAACAAGACTACTGCACGTTTTTCCATTCATATATGTATGAGATAGCTCACCTTTATTTAGGCGGCGACAATCGATACAGTAGCTCTGGTAGCCTTCGGGGTTCCTAGCCGTCACTCTAGCAGGAGTTTTGCCAAAGGACGATGGATAGGGATGAAAAACATGCTCTCCTCCATTTGCATCAGAACAATGGGGGCAGGACTTAAATTTTTGGCCCGTGTGGGGATCTCTCTTGTGTATCATTCCTACGTTCAAACGTTTGTTACAACAACTGCAAGTCATGCAAAGCACCTCTTTAAGTATCATAGACGCTTTATGATACGGGCTGCTTATAAATCAAACAGTGAGGAAAGCAACAAAGTTCGTTTTAGCTGCATAGCAAGGTAACTTTCTAGTCCTTACAAATTAGCATCCGCTTGGTTTCCTCGATAGAGATAAGACCCCAGCCTAAATTCTCATTAATTACGATCAGTTTTGTATCAGGCAAAACGCTCATTGCTTCATCTATAGCCAACTTTAATGAGTCGAAATCAAGGCTCATAGCTCGAAGATCCGTTCTCTCTTTTCCCATAACATCGTACCAATGCCCCTTGTACACAGCGTCCCCCGAATATTCCCCACCTAAAACAATTTCATAACTTGCACATTATTTAACATATTAAGCATCTATGCATTCATTTTCATTATCTAGTGTGTTGGAGATCTCGGAAAGCCCATCTATAAGGCATTGATTTAAACATGTGTGTCCTACGTATTTAGGCACAACAACTCCCAATCCCAAAGCAATAAACTCTGGGTGTTCTGATACGATTTTTACGTACTGTTGTAGCCTATCTTCTGGTGTAGAAGGACGTTGAAGTTGCTTTTTTAACGTCTGTTGAAATTTGCTCACAGCCTCGGGATCTACATCATGAAGCTCCTCATAATCAGAGCAATAAAGCTCTTCATATAATACATCGGCCAGATGCTTATGGCTCCAGCCTAACGCATCCAACATAGTTCGAATTTGCTTTTGTTTTTGGGTTGTCCCCATTTGTCCCTACCCTACTAGTTACTATGCAATGGTCTCAGCGGAGACAATCATTCATAAACGAAAAGGAAAATATTATGTCTAAAAACAAAGCACCAATGACCCCTGAAGCCGCTGCTCGTATTCAAGCGAATCAAGCAAAACAAAATGGCGGACAAGTCTCTAAAGATTCATTCGCGGCTCGCGCTCAACGCGCTGCTGCCAACAACCAAAAACAAGGTAAATAGGAGTAACCATCATGGCAAAACCAAGTTCTGCACCAAAAACTGCGCCGAAAGGTAATCCAAACTACCCAAGCACAACTGGCAAGCCTTCAGGCAAAGGTCGTGGCAACACACCTAAACGCTAAGCACATTAGATATAAATGAGGCAGTCTAGCTGCCTCATTTTTCTATTATGAACAACTTCTCGCATTCAGCTTGAAGTTACTCAAAAACAAGTTTTGATCAGATTTGTAATCGGAATACGGCACAGACTTTTCCGTTTGTGAAAGAGCGCATAAACACGTTTCTCGCTTACTCTCATACCAACTCACCGACACCATATTTTTTGACGAGTTTATGCAGGTATCAACGATGGCATACTCTACTTCTAATGGGTAACGCTCTTCATCAAAAGCACCATTCACCTTATAACCACCAACCACGCCCACGACCAATGCCGTACTGGCAGACACCAGTTTCCGTTTACTAAATTTAAAGCCTTTGAAGCTTTTTTCACACTTCTCACACGAGATATTCTCTGCATATTCAATAACATTGTCAGTGTGACAATGGGGACACTCAACCTTCATTTTCTAGACAACCTGATTATATTTTTTATTATTTAATTTATATCACTGATTCATTATTAAACCACAATTACAAACATAGTTTCATAGCGATAAGTTCATTTTCTTCGACCCATTTCTGCTATAATCAGCCCCAATTTTTTCAGTCAATTAGCAGTAGAACTCCATGTCAGTCAGTTCAGTTATCAAGTCTATTCAAGACATCATGCGTAAAGACGCGGGTGTTGATGGTGACGCTCAGCGTCTAGGTCAAATGTCGTGGCTTTTATTCCTTAAAGTGTTTGATGCTCAAGAGGAAGAGCTAGAGTTCGAGTTAGATGATTACCGCGAACCCATCCCAGCCAAGTACCTATGGCGTAACTGGGCGGCAGATAACCAAGGCATTACAGGTGATGAGCTGCTGGAATTCATCAATGATGACCTATTCCCGACGTTAAAAAACCTTACTGCGCCGAAAGACACCAACCCACGCGGTTTCGTGGTGAAAGAAGCCTTTAGTGATGCCTTCAACTACATGAAAAATGGCACACTGCTGCGCCAAGTGATTAACAAGCTCAACGAGATCGACTTTACTGACTCTAAAGAACGCCACCTGTTCGGTGACATCTACGAGCAAATCCTCCGTGACCTACAAAGTGCAGGTAATGCGGGTGAGTTCTACACCCCTCGCGCAGTGACTCGCTTTATCGTCAATCGTCTTGACCCTAAACTAGGTGAGCAGATTATGGATCCCGCCTGCGGTACGGGCGGATTCCTGGCTTGCTCATTCGACCACGTCAAAGAGAACTACGTGACAAGCGCAGCCGACCACCAAACGCTGCAAAAGCAAATCCATGGTGTAGAGAAGAAACAACTGCCACATTTGCTGTGTATCACCAATATGATGCTCCACGGCATCGAAGTCCCTGTGCAGATTAAGCATGGCAACACGCTCAATAAGCCGCTTTCAAGTTGGGATAGCAATATCAATGTGATTGCGACTAACCCACCGTTTGGCGGCACAGAAGAGGACGGGATTGAAAAGAACTTTCCTGCCGAAATGCAAACTCGTGAAACCGCCGATCTGTTCTTGCAGCTGATTGTCGAAGTATTGGATAAAGAGGGTCGCGCTGGTGTAGTGTTACCTGATGGCACCTTGTTTGGTGAAGGTGTAAAAACCAAAATCAAAAAGATGCTAACAGAAGAGTGTAACCTGCACACGATTGTTCGCTTACCTAATGGCGTGTTCAACCCATACACGGGCATTAAGACCAACATTCTGTTCTTTACCAAAGGTAAGCCTACCAAAGAAGTGTGGTTCTATGAGCACCCTTACCCAGAAGGCGTGAAGAACTACAGCAAAACCAAACCAATGAAGTTTGAAGAGTTCCAGCAAGAGATCGATTGGTGGGGTAATGAGGCCGATGGGTTCGCTAGCCGTATCGAGACCAAGCAAGCTTGGAAGGTATCGATTGAAGATATTATCGAGCGCAACTTTAACCTTGATATTAAAAACCCGTATCAGGACGAAGTCGTCAGCCATGACCCTGAAGAGTTGCTGGCGAACTATCAACAACAGCAACAAGACATCAAAGCACTGCGTG
Organism: Vibrio sp. 2134-1; assembly: GCF_033339495.1. Taxonomy (NCBI): domain Bacteria; kingdom Pseudomonadati; phylum Pseudomonadota; class Gammaproteobacteria; order Vibrionales; family Vibrionaceae; genus Vibrio; species Vibrio sp. 2134-1. The sequence goes on along the minus strand of NZ_JAWOUS010000006.1, from coordinate 56,330 downwards.
ACCAACTGAAAGGCATTCTCGGCGATGCTCTTAGCTCTACCATTCAAGGTAAAAAGCAAGGTGGAGCACAATAATGGCTGTAGAAAACCTGATTACCGAGCATATTGATATTTGGACTTCGGCAGTAAAAGCCAAATCGACCTCTGGTCGCGGTAGCAGCAAGAAGCTAGAACTGTATGGCGTTAAGAAGCTGCGTGAGCTGATTCTAGAGCTAGCTGTGCGAGGAAAGCTTGTTCCTCAAGATCCTAATGATGAGCCTGCTTCAGTGTTGCTTGAACGCATTGCGGCTGAAAAAGCAAAGTTGGTGAAAGCGAAGAAGATTAAGAAACAAAAATCTTTAGGGCAAGTATCCAAAGACGAAGAACTTTTTGATACACCAACTGGTTGGGCATGGACAAGGATTTCTGAAATAGCTGAAATTAGCCCTCGAAATAGCACAACCGATGATGATGCTGAAGTGTCGTTTGTGCCTATGCCACTAATTACGACTAACTATGATGGTTCACATGGTTCTGAAAAGCGAATTTGGAAAGAAATCAAAAAAGGCTACACGCACTTTCAAGATGGTGACATTGCGTTAGCTAAGATCACACCATGTTTTGAGAACAGCAAAGCCGCGGTGTTCTCGGGCCTTGAAGGAGGAGTTGGTGCGGGAACTACCGAGTTGCACGTGGCTCGTCCTCTATCAGATTGCATTAACCCACTATTTGTATTGTTGTACTTAAAGGCTCCTATATTCCTGAAAGTTGGCGAAACGAAGATGACAGGTTCTGCAGGACAAAAACGAGTCCCTAAAGACTTTTTTTCAGAGAACCCTTTACCTTTTCCTCCAAGCAATGAACAACACCGCATCGTCGCCAAAGTCGATGAGCTAATGGCGCTTTGCGACCAGCTAGAGCAACAAACCGAAGCCAGTATCGAAGCGCATCAAATGCTGGTAACAACTCTGTTGGACACACTCACCAACTCTGCCGATGCTGATGAGTTAATGCAAAACTGGGCGCGAATCAGCGAGCATTTCGATACCTTATTTACCACTGAAGAGAGTATCGACCAGCTCAAGCAAACTATTCTGCAACTGGCGGTGATGGGTAAGTTGGTTCATTTCGGAGCTGATCCCATGGAAACTTCCGTTAAGGATGTAATCTCTTTTGGACCACGAAATGGACTTTCTCCTAAAGAGGTACAGGGTGATACTGGGATTAAGGTTTTGAAACTAGGAGCAACGTCTTACGGTAGTCTTAATTTAGATGAATCCAAATCAGTTGATGTTGATATTGAGAAAACGTCACACCTTTGGTTAAAAAAAGGAGATATCCTAATTCAACGAGGAAACTCCGCAAATTACGTTGGATGTAACTGCTTAGTCAAAGAAGATGTATGCGACGTAATTTATCCTGATCTAATGATGAAAATTCGTCCATCAAAAACTGTTTCATCCGAGTTTCTCTCAACATGGCTATCATCACCAATGGCAAGAGAGTTTATGTGGACAAGGATGACAGGTACTTCTGGGACAATGCCAAAAATTAGTAAAAAGGTTGTTGAAGCAATACCTATCATTGTTCCATCAAAGAAAATACAAGATATGGTTGTTTCAAAAGTTGAAGAGCTTTTTTCTATTTGCGAATTACTGAAGCAGTTAATCTCAGAAACTCAACAAACACAGAGTCAGCTTACAGATACGATTGTTGAACAGGAAGTTTAATCGTGAGCCTATACAATATCGCCAATAAAAATCTCACCGCACTGACACCGACCACTTTTGCAGCCGAAGGGCTGCAAGAGCGGCACGATTTACAAGAAGCGCTAAAAGGCTGTATTGATGCCATCGCATCAGACTGCTTAGTAATATCAGAAGAGTTTTCAGACTGGGAAGACAGCCGTCGCCGTATTGACCTTCTAGCCATCGACAAAAATGCCAACTTAGTCGTCATCGAGCTTAAACGTGATGAAATCGGTGCGCATATGGAGTTGCAAGCGCTACGCTATGCCGCAATGATCTCTACCATGACGTTCGATAAAGCGTGTGACTACTATGCCCAATACCTGAAGAAAGAAGGCCAAGAGATTGAGGCCCGTGAAGCCATTCTGGAGTTTGTCGATCTTGATGAAAACAGCTTGGATGACTTTGGTAACGATGTTCGAATCGTTTTAGCCTCAGCAGATTTCGGTAAAGAACTCACCACTTCTGTATTGTGGCTGCGTGACAAAGGCATCGATATCAGTTGTGTGCGCCTCACGCCCTATCGCTACAAAGAAGATGTACTGATCAATGCCGAACAGATCATCCCTGTACCCGAGGTAGAAGAGTACCAGGTGAAGTTCCGCGAGAAGCGTGCCGAGCAGCGCACAAGCGTTCAAAAAGGCGAAAAAGATTACTCAGAGTATCGCTATAACGGTCATACCTATAAAAAGCGTCACCTCGCGCTAGCGTTAGTCACTGACTGGATTGAGAAGCATCAGCCGCAAAGCCTGAATGATGTGCTCAACGCATTTAACGAACCAGTAAGACGACGCATTGCCATCCTAGCGGATGAAATCCCTCAAGGTAGAATTCGCCGTTTCCACAGCGATGAGGACGCGCTGATTACGCTGCCTAACGACGAGGTGATAGCCATCACCAACCAGTGGAGCCTCAGCAATATCACTCGATTGATTCTCTTTGCAGAGCAAAGTGGCATGGTTGTAGAAAAAGCAGACTGATTCTGTTAGTCAAAATTCCAAGTATCAAGCTTTGAGTAGAACATCGTTCTCCTCGAAGCATTTTTTATTTGTTAATCAAATACTCAATCGTTAGGTTTTGATGATTTGAGCGAGAACAGTGTTCTCGCAGTATCAATAGCCAGCTCACCAATACCGTTTGCAACACTCGCGACTCAGAGAACATTGTTCTCTGTTATGAAAATTAGAGTGGATAGGAAATTTCAAGCTCATTTTCAAGCAAAGGCGACTGAGAAAGTCTAACCACACAAGAAACATAAAGCAGCAAGTGATGAGAAATAAGACACCAAGAAAGACTTGATTGCATATATAAAAATCAATATGCTGTCGGAGCTTCACGCGAAAGGCGTGGAGGTTTGTGACAGATTGTCAATACCGTTGCGCTTGCTGAGCCAAGACAACAACATTGTCATGAGGTGTACGATTATCATCATATAGTCTCCATCGCAGATTACATTATACATCATTTCTAATAGATCGCGGCGAGTGCCTTTCGGGGCCAGATGATTGGTTAGGCCAGTTAGTTAAAGCCCAAGGGGATATACGGAAAGGCCGCATGTCCACTCCTCTTGGGTTTTGCTAGAACTTGTGCGCTCAAAGTATGAAAAAGATGTCCGCTCCACTCTGGTATACAAAACGAAATTACCTTCACTTTGATGTACCTGTATCTGGAACAAAAGCAGAAAAGATCGTAACGAGTACAACATCTGTTGCCAGGCACGCATTTTTCCCTTTTATCTCCTACAGTTTCCAGCTAACTAAACTTGATAGAGATACTTCTACGGGTAAACTTTACCGCAAGCCAAAGCCAAGAGAGGTAGCATACTCTTCTCATATAGATAGCCATATTTATGCTTACTACGCTAATCAACTATCTAATTTATACGAACAAAAAGTTGAAAAATCAGGACTACATGAATCGGTTTTAGCATTTAGAAAGCTTGATGGAAAAAGTAATATCCATTTCGCGGACGATGCTTTTAATTACATACGTAAAATGAAAGAGTGTTCAGTTATCGCTCTCGATTTTTCTAAATTTTTTAACACTCTTGACCATCGAATTCTAAAAGAAGAATGGAGTAAACTACTCCAAGTCAAACACCTTCCAAAAGATCACTACAACGTTTTTCGATCTCTAACCAAGTTTTCGACTGTCGAACGAGATGAGCTTTTCAAAACGTTTGGTGTATCTCAATACAACCAAAAAGCGAATGGAAGAAATCGCGTCTGTACCCCACTTGAATTCAGAGAAAAAGTTCGTGGTTCTGGTTTGATAACCCCAAACCCAAATGGTGCTATGGGCATTCCTCAAGGCTCTCCAATCAGCGCATTACTTTCTAACATCTACATGTTCTCATTTGATAAACACATGAAGAATTATGTTGACTCTATCGGAGGAAAGTACTTTAGATATTGTGACGATATGCTGTTTATTGTTCCATCAGAGTATCGAGATACTGTTGAGAAGCTGGCTAATAGTAAAATTACAGCACTAAAGGTACAGATAAACAGCGATAAAACAGAAATCAGAGATTTTAAATTCCATAATGGACAACTTTGCTCATTTGACGAATTTGGCAAACAGAAACCGCTTCAATATCTAGGTTTCTTATTCGATGGACATTCTATCTTTCTTCGTTCTACAGCCCTCGCTCGCTACTCAGAAAAAATGAAAGGCGGTGTTAAATTGGCCAAGAAAACGATGGAGAAAGAGAACAGAATACGTAAAAGTAAAGGCGAACCAGAACAGAATCAGCTTTACAAGAGAAAGCTCCATCGCCTGTATTCTTACAGAGGAAGAAGAAACTTCCTCTCATACGGCTACCGAGCAGCCAAGATTATGAACTCAAAAAGTATCAAAAGACAATTGAAGCCTCTATGGCAACGGCTTCAAGACGAAATAAGCAAATAACGAGACGGATACCAGTAATTAGAACATATTTATTATGCTTCTGTTTTTTATTGATTATTCAAATAACCAATCTTTGCTATTTTAGGGTTACCATAAGAACATTGTTCTGAGTAAAGAGCAGTTCATTCTCGATATGATTATCAGACATCAATTAGCAGCTTACTCAAAACTAGCGAAAGATAAGACTTCTACTGAATGTCGGCGAGAGAACTTGGTATTATTCGATAAGCTAAGCGAGAACAAGGTTCTTACAATATCGTTTAAACCTCTTAGCTGATAACTACTACTGACTGGTAGATCTCCGCCTCTCGGTATCATGGAACATTGTTCTCATTGAACTCTTTCAGTTAGCCGCTTGTTCCAATGCCGCTTAACCGTGGGGACGGAGATGCCTAGAGCATTTGCTGTCTTAGATTGGCTCAGTCCCCTTGATCTACATTCTTGAACTTTTTGAGTTGTACTGATGGCTTCTGGTCGTCCAATCCGCTTACCCTCAGATTTAGCTCTGGCCTGCCCTTCCAATGTTCGCTCTCGAATTCGGTTTCGCTCAAACTCAGCAAATGCTGAGAACATTTGCAGCATCAATCGTCCCTCCGCTGAGCTTAGATCAGCGGTTGGCAGATCTAGAGATATTGGCGTTACACCTTTTTCTAACAGCATACTGATCGTATGCTGAACATCGATGTTATCTCTTCCAAGTCGATCAAGCTTTAGTACCACAAGTTTGTCCCCAGGCTCTAGTTTATGCTCAATCAACATTTTGAACTCACGTCGTTCTGTTGCAGGCACACTACCAGAAACTGTTTCATGTACAATTCGGTGTTCTTGAATATCGTAGCCAGCATTTCTGATAGCTAAGATCTGATTTGACACCGTTTGCTCACTAGTCGATACACGACAATAAGCGAATGTCCGTCCCATACTCTCCACAATACTCTCCTTTTTGGTATCACAACTAGTATCATCAATCAATTAGGTATCATAAAAATCCAAACCCTACTTTATGACACTGCAAACAGCTCACTCCCTTCTGGTGTCAGAAAACGGATGCTTGTTGATACTACAGATATGTTTACATCTCGCTAAAGTTGACTTCTTAAGTCGATAATTTTGGCAAACCACCTTTACCTTAATAAAAATCGAGCAAATAAATTAATACACATAGGTAAATATCATTACTCCAAAGTTATTTATATATAATAAAAAACAATTTCAGTTTAAAAAAACTTGACATTAAAACCCAACATAAAAATTTAAATTTTATTTATTTAACTTTTTATGTTATAACTATTATAACTGTTATAACTATTATAAAGTTATAATTCTAATATAAGGTTGGCCTTTAAAAAAATGAAGGTTAAGCCGAAACAAGCTTAATTTATTGAAAAAATTCTTCTGCCACTATTGGCACTTTCAATGCCAGCATTGACAAATTGATTGCCAATCTTGGCAAATTCTCTTGCCAAAGGTGTTACTAACGTAACTTTCAAGGCTTTCACTATTTGACTAACATAATTCAATAGGCTTTAACGTTGTGTAAAAAAAGAACAACGTTAGAATACATTAAATGTTTCATTTTTTCTTGACTTATAACGGTTACAACCATATAAACCAGGAACTCGACATTCTTTCTTTTCTTTAATATATTGTCTCTTTGAACGAACTTTGGGAACACTATTCTTTTCATCCGAATTAATAGAATTTGCTCTACGTAATGCCTCTTCGTCTGAAATGTCATTGTAGACTACTTTAAAATTATTGAGCTTAGTTTCACGTTCTTCTCTTACGGATAGATAACTCATTTCACGATTACGTTTAGAATAAACCAAAACTTGAGACATATCGACAACCCTTTTGATATATATAGATAAATTCAATGGCTATTATATTTATCAAGTAATATTCTCTTTGTAAAGGACCTTTAATCACTATTTTTAAAATCACATTAACATTTAATTATTAAATAAAAACCGTTTGGTTTTTTAATTATTAAATTAGAAAAATAATAATTAGTTAAACTTCTAACTAAAAATGAAAAAGATCAGATTCTGGTCTATTAGTGTTGCGATTCCTCTCCTCAAAGAACCACATATTCATCACCATGAATTCTCGGTTAGGATCCTAACCGAGAAAGAACATCAGATTCTAGCTACGATTAGTACTGCTATTTCCTCTAGCCTCATAGCAACCACGACCATCACTACAAATTCCTAGTTAGGATCCTAACCGAGAATGGACATCGGAGTCTGGCTGCGATTAGTACTGCTGTTTCTCCTAGCCTCATAGCAACCACGTCCATCACTACAAATTCCAAGTTAGGATCCTAACCAAGAATGAACATCGGAGTCTGGCTGTGCGCTTAGTACTGCTATTTTCCTAGCCTAAAAGTAACCATATTCATCCCATAAATTCGGAGTTAGGATCCTAACCGAGAATGAACATCGCATCTGACGATTAGTGCTGCCATTTCCTCACCTCAAAGCAACCATAATCATCCCCATAAATTCCGAGTTAGAATCCTAACCGAGAATGAACATCGCATCTGACGATTAGTGCTGCCATTTCCCCACCTCATAGTAACCATATTCATCCCCATAAATTCCGAGTTAGGATCCTAACCGAGAATAGTGACCAGCTTTTGACTATTGGTGCCGCAATTTCCTTAGCCTCATAGCGACCACATTCATCACTACAAATTCCAAGTTAGGATCCTAACTCGGAAAAACCAATCAGGGATCAGGAAGGGTATTAGCGATCACCAATTGCTATCTTCAACCACAAGTGTACAAAAATATATGTCATACTTACTTTTTATGACTACTTATGAGCATTGAAGTGAAGATTGAGGCTGCATTGGAACGCCTGCATAAATTTGACAGACGAGGTATACACGTTTACCGAAAAAGTGACCTCAGGAGATTATTTTTTGATGATTCACTTACAGCATTCCAGCAAAGTTTACCTCGTTTGGTGAAAGCTGGAGTACTAGAGCGGGTGTGCAACGGTGTTTATGTATTCTCATACAGTCGTCATAAGGACGGTTATACCATTGAATACATTGCTAAATGCTTGCGACGAGGAGAGTACAACTACATATCTCTAGAATCGGCACTCTCGGAATACAGTGTTATTTCCCAAGTAATGCTTGATCGAATTACGATCATGACGACTGGACGCAAGGGAGAGTTTAAGACACCTTACGGCGTTATCGAGTTCACACATACGAAACGTGATGATATTGACATTATCAGCAATACCATAACTTCAGATCGGCCCCTGCGGATTGCTAGTAAAGAGACTGCCATTCGAGATTTGAAGAGGGTTGGCAGAAACACGCACTTGATTGTGACGAATCACGAGTAGGCAGATGCTGGCACTCCCAAAAACCAACACAACTCACTTTTGGACAGAAACAAGTCAGAGCTGATACCCCAACTTACTATACCCAGATTAGAGTGTTTTAGTCTTCATCTACTGAGATAAAAAACCTATCAGCATTCCACAGTTCAATGATTTTCCTAGTTTTATTAGCATTCCAAAAACATTTGCCAAATAAGATAAATCCTGCGCCTTCTAGATCGCGTTTTTCAGTTATCTTAAAGCGTTTAAAGATCTTGTACTTATGTCTCTTGATAGGAATTCCCACATCATCACAGTCGGCAGGGTTTAACCATTCCATATCAGCGTCAGAATGAGAGATTGTCCCCCAAAACATCTTAGGACGGGCTTCTTTTGGGCTATCTGCTGGTTCAGCATCTGCAAAATTCAGGAACAAGTTCTTAGCTTTATAGGAGTACTTTTCATCTATTGTGATGATTGTGTCTGATTGAGCTAAATCGCTTCCACGCAACAAACTATTCAACGCTTTTTCCATACCTAAGACAGTATTTCTAGCCGTAGCTACAGCACCTGTATGTGATTTGGTGCCTCCCGAACCAGCTAGCTTGGGTTTAGATGGACGATCTGTATTACTTTCCTCTGATGGTTTGGAGTCACCAGCAAAAAAGTCAAAAATAACTTCACTTGAGTCAGCGATGATCTTATCTACTTCGAGTGCATGTTTTACTTCACGTTCACGTTGCGGTGATGAACGTCCTTCGTTGCATCCTTGGACATGGTATCGTGAACCAAAACATGCAGCTTTACCATCGACACTTTTTCTACGGTAGTACGCTTCTGCTGCACATTTTGGATTAGGGCATTCTAGGTACTGCCTGTACTTTTCGATGTCAGAGTCAGACAGCTTTTGAAAATTAAAGATGTTGTAGGTCTTACGTTTCCCACCATATGTACAAACAGCATCTATCATTTAGTAAACCCCAGAATTAGTGTAATCTATTGACTTTTCACCACTTATAAATGCAGTTGTAAAGTATTAATATCAATAGTGAGACTAATACTTGAACTAAATCAATTGGTCGATAAAAAGTGGGCATATTCAGTTGCAATCACTGCATCTATTAGCATAAATTCGAGAGTGATTGGAGTATTTTTGTGATTAATTTGAGTAAAGATCAAAAACTTGCATGGTATCACGCAGCCCTGATACTGACCAAAAAGGTGTCAGTAGGTAGTGTCACAGCTAATAACAAGCTACGAGACATGTTGTTGAACATAGGTTCTTTTGAAGACATCTATAATCAGCATTTTGGTATGTTTCCTATTGAAGAAAAGATTGAAAATCAATTGGATAGTGTTTACAGCAAGATTGACTTCGACTTCAAAGTAATCACCATAAATGATCCTGAATATCCTGAGAAATTAAGGTCTGTAGAGGGTGCTACACCTGTACTGTACTGCCGTGGTGATTTAAGTCTGCTAAATGCTGATAAAACCATTTCATTTGTTGGAACACGTGAATTACACAACCCCGAGCACGTAAGGCATGGGGAAGTAGTTATCGGTAGGCTGTTGAATGCTGGATACCAAGCGATTGTAAGCGGTTTAGCTGCTGGTTCTGACACATTGGGTCATCAAGCTGCATTAAAGTATTCAGGAAGAACAATAGCAGTTATAGGGACACCTTTAGACCAGTACTTTCCAAAGGAAAACAGGGAACTTCAAGATGAAATTGCCAAGAATCATCTTTTGGTATCTGAGTATCCGATAGGTATACGTAGCTTTGGGTCTTTCTTTGCTAATAGGAACAGAACAACAGTAGGTCTATCAAGTGAAGGTGTTGTGGTCGCCCGTGCGGGTGATAGAAGTGGAACACAGTATGCTATTAGGCACTGTGTCGAGCAGGGCAAGCAGTTATACGCCCTAGAAAACAATATCTATGAACCTGAGTACCAGTGGGTTAAAAAATACAAAGATAGCATGAAAGTGATTAGGCAATAGGTTCATTGATAATGCAGAGGTCTGCAAATGAAACTACTGATCTTCGATCTAGACTTAACTTTGGTCAATACAACCAATTGCCAAGATTACTTAAAGACAGCAGCAGGTCGTGAAGATATTGTCGATTTACTTGGTGCTGGTACGGTAGCTACGTCACTGTACTACCCTGACACAGTGGCGTATGTCAATTCGCTTGTTTCACGTTTTAATCGTGGTGAAACAGATACATTGCCTATTATCATTTCCGATTCCCCTAAAGCCTACTGTGAAGCCGTTTTAGCACAGCATGGCTTTGATATTGCACGTCAGTATGTCTTTGGAGCTGCCCGCAAACCTTGTGTGAGAATGGGTGAAATTTTCGCTACGATTGATTCTTATGATCTAGATGATATCGGTGTAGAAGAGTGCCTTGTGGTGGGCGATAGCGCAAGGGACATGTTCTTTGCCCATGAAATCGAATCTCCTTGTATCTGGACTAACTGGAGTTATGTTGAAAAGGATCATATGTATCCATTTCATACATCTAAGCCTACCCGCACGGCTACAAACCTTGAAGAGTTAAAAGGCTTCATTGAAGAATACATAGCTGGTGGTGAGGCAATTTTTGGGTATGAAAAGCCAAATTTCCAAGAAGATTGGGATATTTTGTCAGTTGATCTAGAGAACTTCACTGAGCATCAAGTTAAAGATATTGGTTTTGTTAAGCACTATGTACCTGAGGCATTTACAACTAGAAATCAAGATTACATATCAACGTTCTTTGAAGTACATTGGATGGTCAAACCTGCCAAAGATGTTCCGAAAGATGACTTGTGGAACAAGGTTCCACAGCCTTTCTATAAGAAAGGCGGGGGATTCGCTAATGCTAGTCAATTGATACGAACAGCGGGTATCTATAAGTTTCGTTTCAAGGAGTGGTTAGATAAACAAGGTATAACGGGCAAAGTACTTGTTGTGCCCGTTCCAAGTAGTGTTCCTGCGGAATGTAATAAAACGCACACTGTCAAACTAATAGCGCAGTGGTGGACAAATTGGCTAAATGGTATGAATCCGAAGCCTAACTTTGAACTAGTTCACTATGATTTGCTTGTAGAACGTTTTCAGCCCAAGGAGCCTACACACGCAAAAGGAGGTGAACGATTCATCGAAGATCAGCTATCTACAATGGGTGTATTCAAAGGCGTGATTGGTAATCTACCTGAAGATATATCGGCTGTAGTTTTCCTAGATGACGTTACGACATCTGGTCAAAGTATCAATGCAATGGCGACCATATTTAGGGAGTTAGGGGTCGTAAGTGTTGAAACACCACTATACGGTTACGTTTGGTATCAAACTCATCACCCAACCACTGAAATTGATTTTAGGGCACTGATCGCACTTGCAGATAAAGTGGCTGCTGAGAACTAATTATAAGGGCATAACAATCGCGTTATGCCCTTAGTTCTTTGCGGAAACTACAGACCGTAAAATATGACGGATAAGTGCGCTCGCTTGGAATGGGGCAAAGACTTGCTAGCGGTGAACGTGCCGAAAAATCTCTGGACAAAACCTTGTCATTGCCTTCTCTAATTTAGAAAACTACGAATAATCACAGGTATTGCAAAGTTGTTGTGAAGAGCTAGTGCGATGAGCAACATCGCACCAGAAAAGTATTGGCTGGGTTCGGATTAAGTGCCGTTAAGTTCAATCATCGAGCTTTAACGTACATCAAGTGCACTCCTGTTGGAGTGATTTTTGTTAAATCTCGGCTGTATACGTACCCATATTTTTCTAACAAGTCGATAGAGTGATATGTCCAGCCAGCAGCAAATGCCACGCCTGCCAATGCAAAATAAATACTAATTTTGTTAGCTAACTGCATAGCTCTTTGAGAATAAAGTTCATTAATCTTCTTCCCATATAGCAATGCTTTAGGTGTCATAAAAAGCACACACACTAAAGCCCCAAAAACACCAACAGGAACCCACAAGGTAATAACGGAAACTTGCACAGTATCGGCTCGATTCAATAGCTCAAGGTAATCCAAATAAACGCCATAAGAAGGATAAAACCAACACAACAGCATTAGTGAAACAAAAAATAAGCCAGCCAAACGGATTTTAGTTTTATATCGCACTTTCTAACCTTTCAACTATCGTTTGAGAAATTTTGTATTCGCCCCAAGCCCATTCAATTAGAATATATGTCGCTGTTACAGCAATTGCACCGATAATTATCGGTTGACCTAAGACAGCAGCAGCAAACAATGCGGCTTCACCAACTGCGCTTTGGAGCATAAATTTGAACATGTCAGAGCCAACATTCCCAAACCAATCCACTAGGTGGTAATCATCTTTGAACACTAGGTCACTAGTAGCAATACTCGCCGATACAACGAACGTTAAAACTCCTGCACCTTTAAAGTTTGCAACCCTAGATTTCGGGCTAAAACCAGTTTGCATTGCTTTAAATGAGTTAAGCGGGTATTTTTTTCCGTTCATGTTGATACGAGAGCCATTCACAAACGCATGTTTGAGTACTTTCCCGTTCTGATCTGTCCCATTGAATGCGACAAAGATTTTTCCTCTGCTCTCAACAAGATCCGCCTTAATGTTCATATCCCCGAATTGCTTAGCAATAGACGCGGCGTCAAACATCGGCTCTGTGTGGTTGAACCATGATTTTGCTGTATTAATACTCGCAGCAAGAGCTGCAACGTCTTTACCAGAATCTAGCCAAACGTTATGCAATATCTTGTGCGCATCTTCTAAATCAGTAATAAGTACATGCTGATGATTCTTCGCCATTTCATCTTCAAGTGAACACTGTAGCCCGATAGAATCGCTTAGAATTTGAGGCGTTTTTAAATCTTGAGAGATTTGATCTAATCCAGCCTCTTGTCTATCTCTAAGAACCCGCTCTCTAATTTCTGCCCATCGCTTTTCATCGCTCGCGGTATACCTCAACTCTTCCTGACGCTCTCTACGTTGGCGAGCTGCTCGCTGTCTAGTTGTTTCTTGTCTTTCTTTTGGGGCTACAGGAGCGGATTCATATCTCATGGAAGTCGGTTTTACTGATAAATAAAAACGATAATAACAATATTTTCAGGTATTTATCATCCACAAGAAGACAATCTGACGATTTAACCAATCAAATAGACAATTTGACAGGCTAAATAAGTATAATAAAGACTCAATCGTGTTGAGTTGCATTCTATCGAATAACTTTTTGTAGGGTAAAATGAACGACACAGATCTTGTAGAGTGTTTGGTCTAGCGAGTTTTGGGGCATAAATGAGCCAGCACAGATCTAGCTGGCTCGAAGATGGACAAAGGCGAGTTTGACAGCCACAAGCAAGTCTCTCTCAAAAAAGACCGTTTGGCAGTATTGATTTATTGCTTAATGTTCCCAACTGTAAAACGTTGGAATCAAGATGAACCCTTTGTGATAAAATGCGTGTAGATAGATGATATAATAATTAATTTAAAATAAAGGTATATTTTTTTTAATTAGTCTGTATAGTGGTCTTTGCTCTGACAAAGAGTTGTTTCAAGATAAAATATCAAGAAAGTTTTCCAGCGTCATCCCTAGCAAGTTTCTCTCTGTAATCTCCTTAATGCTCTATCCTAAAATAATACCTATGTTCAGTGCACCTTAATTTTAATTTTATAAAGGGGCATAATATGTCTAATCAAGTAATTGGTACAGTAAAGTGGTTTAACGAAACTAAAGGTTTTGGTTTTATTTCTCAAGAAAATGGCGATGATTTATTTGTTCATTTCAGAAGCATTTTAGGTGATGGCTTTAAGAAGCTTATTGAAGGCGAGCAGGTTTCCTTCACTGTAGGTAAAGGCCCTAAAGGCCTTCAAGCAGAAAATGTAACAACTATTTAGTCTTACAATTGAATTTAAACTGCCTCGTCATACGCCTGGCGAGGTAGTTGCTCTGACAAAGATTTGTTTCAAGATAAAATATAAAGATAGTTTTCCAGCGTAATCCCTAGCAAGTTTCTCACTGTAATCTCCTTAATTACCTATCCTAAAAATACTTATGTTCAGTGCACCTTAATTATAATTTTTATAAAGGGGGCATAATATGTCTAATCAAATATTTAATAATGAGAATAGAAATAATAAAAACAAATCTATTCAAAATAAAGAAAAATCAATACATAAAAAAACAAAGATGAATAGCTTTCTCCAAAGGATTGCTAATGGTGAGACTGGTGTTGTTTTGGAGGAATTACTTTGAAAAATCACGGTAGAAAGAAGATCTGGTTTCAGTTAAAAAAGTGCGAATCATACACTAAAAATTTTTTATCATATCGAATGTAAGGTTTGTAAAAAGTTGCTCATAGAAAGACTATGTTCTTCAACAGATGAGCTTTGGGAATAGCAACCACGAAATATCTGGGGCACACATCATATTATGACAAGTGAAACGTTAAGTTGCTTAAACAGTAGGGAGCGATGAAACATACTCGTAGTGCTCAGGCTTGTGAGATGAGGTAATAACCATTGTGTGATGGATCTTTGCCGTCCATACTCCTTGATAATCAGTTGCTTGCCTAGTCAACTTTTGGGGGAGAAACCAAGTCAGTTCGAACGTTTAAGCGTGAAACAATGCTATATTGAAAGCGTCACCCACTCTCAAAAGGAATAGGACCATGCCGACCTATCAGGTCACTTACTTCAACGCGAAACACGCCGTGATAGATAGCGAAGCTATCTTCATGAAAAGTCTAACGAACGCCAAGCGCTCAGCTGAGCATCATGCGCCAGAGGGTGCAATACTAATTGAGATTAGAGATTTAATGGATCAGATGCTAAGTCGAATGACGCTGGATGATAGCTGTGAAGACTGACGTTGGTTAGCAATCATGATTCGTTTTTCGTAGTAGCCTTTGACACAGTTTAGCTTGTTTGTCTGACAAGGCTTGCTCACGATTAAGTTGATCTCGTAAACCTGTCAGCATATCTCGGTCTAAGTTGCTCAGCTTTTCGGAATGTAAGAGGAGTGTCGTATTGATAAGCTCAGAGAGGTTTCGTGAACTCACAGTCCCCACTCTTTTTGTTCTTCAATCTCTTCTATGCGTTTGCGAACACCCATTTTTTTCAACTCTTCTGGTGTCCGTTTAATCCCTTTCTGATTAATACTAAATTGCTTCTGCTTTTGTGTCGGTTTAGGTAATTTGCTCATATATCATCCTATTTTTGGTGGTTTACTGAATTCCGCCCCGCGTTCATATTGGCTATGAAAACAACAATGATACTACACAAGTCAGAACATAAATGGGCAATAGTAAATTCAATGGCTTTCTAAATGAGATCAACACGGATTGAACCAACGATTGCAGAAAACTGAGACTCAGGCTTTTAAAAATGTAGCGATGCTAAGAAAAATAATTTTAGATGATTTTATTCAGGTTAGAATTCATTATCTCTTATTGATGTATCGTTCCGCGTTTGCAAAAAGCTTATCGCATGCTTTTTTCTGTGCTAAATATTCTGATGAACCTTCAGCCATAGAGTCGAGAATTCCTTTCGCTTCTTGATATTCTTTTACCATCGCAGCGAATCGTTCTTCGAAGTTGTTTTTCTGTGTTTTCTTGCTTGATTTTCTTACTGGTTTTCTCATGTTGCTTCTTATCTTATCGATCCCAATATTTATTTTTATTCGTATTTCGAACGTTCAGAATCTTTATTAAACATAAAGTAAAAAAGTCTCCTCGACAGAAGAGACTTTTTAGAAATATTTTATACTAACGTAACATTATCCGCTTGAGGGCCTTTGTTACCTTGTTCAACAACAAAAGAAACCTTTTGGCCTTCAGATAATGTTTTGAAGCCTTCACTAACAATTGATTTGAAGTGAACAAATAGGTCAGAACCGCCGTTATCAGGGGTGATAAATCCAAAACCTTTGGATTCGTTAAACCATTTTACTGAGCCTGTTGATTTATTTGACATAATATATCTCGATACATTGATTAAGTTAAAAAGAAAGCTACTAAATAAGGAATGAAGAAAAAGGTATCGCAGGATAAATATGACGAATTTAATCGAATAAAAACTGAGAAGAGCTTGAACTAAATATTTTACTAATAGCTCACCGTTTGAGCTGCTGCCACTATACACTATATGAACATAATAGATATCTATTTTTTGATTGATTTTTATTACCCATAAAATCAATAACTTAAAAGTAAACCCATGAAAAGTGAAAGGCTGAATTGAAATCAACAACATCATTAAAATAATTATTGCAAAACAGATATTCGATACAAGCATCATCCCTATTTCTAACTTTGAATGGGGCAGAGACGAATTATAGTTGGTGCTCAAAATCGTGCACTTCGGATAAGTTGAATTGGATAAAACCAAGTAAACGAGTCTAACCGAAGCATGTCTATAAAATCGGTGACTATTCAGATATCGTTGTTTCTCTTGACCTCTAAGATAGATTTTTGAATCGTTACCCGCCAATGTTTATGATCGGTCAAAGGTTACGTGGTCGCAACATATCATAACTTCCATTATAATCAGTCAGTTAATAACCACTTACAGTACTTTGGTATCGTTGTTCTTCTATTCTATCTAACCACTCACGAATCTCGTTCTGCTCGCTCCTGCACCTCGGCTTTTATGGAGAGGATCACTCATAGACCACAGAAAATTGCTTTTTGAGAACGCACGTAGACCAAGAGCCTCTAAAGGAATAACAAAACAAATACAATGACTTACAGACATACTCATCTAGAAGAAGATCACTCCTAGACCATAGAAATTTGCTTTTAGAGATCGCTCGTAGACCTTAGCTCGCTGAATCGAAAGGGGGTCGATGAGAATAGGACATCGTTGTTTCTCTTGACCTCTCGATCATGAAAGTGGCATTCACTGGGGGAAATGACTGTTCGGAATGCTCCGAAATACGCATCCATTCGCATAGCGAATATAACTATCCACTTTTTCTTTCAGAACAGCGTCGTATACACTAGGGTGTTCTATTACTTCGTTCTGAGAAGGATACTCATGAAAGCTCGCATTGGGGTTGCATCGGAAGATCTCATTCGTAGGCATATGATTAGTGTGGCCGCAGGCAACATTAGTCATAACAAGCATCTACCGACATTTTGGTTCACATCACTAGATGAAGTCTCAAAGTTACTGTGTAATGAAAATATCGAACTAATTCTTCTGATCAGTAGAGGAAAGCCTGAAAGCCTAGCTGAGCTTGCGGAGATTAGCGGTCATCATACCCGCGAACTCTCACGAACTCTCGACGACTTATCATCAAAAGGATTCATCCAGTTCGAGGAAAAAGGCAACGCTTGCCGCCCTATTGCTGTATTTACTGACTTTGAGATTATTCTCGGCAAAGAATTAGAGAATACACTGCAAGAAAGCTATTGTGCATGATTTCCATCACTCGTTACTGCGGCGCATGCCGCTTACATAGCACAGCTTCATGCTGTGCAGACTCGAATGGTGATTGTTCTTGATACTTTCCGTCTAGGCCAACTTGATAGCCATCGATGATCTCTTCCAGTTCTATTTTGAGGGCTTCAGTTACTTCAACTAGCTTATCAGTATTGGTAGAGATAGCGTGATCAAGCAAGTCAAGAAGTCCATTTAGCGTAACCTTACTATCCTTTGATTCGGCTTGCTCGTTATCACTTCTTGTAGCCTTAGCCTCATTCTTCATATCAGCCTCGCTCATAAAAATGCCTGCCGTACACACGGCTGTAGCACAATTACACTCTCGCCAGCCTCTGAGAAGTTTCCTCAGCAAAAAATCTTAACTGTTTACAATAAAAACGATTAATTTCATACAGTTATAAACCACTAAGATTTAGACACTAAAAGTTAGTGTCTAAATCTTAGTGCCGAAAAATCAAACAAAGCGTCCAATCATTGTCTTCCATGGAAGTTTCACTTTAAGCTACTGATGTTAAAGTACTTAGCGTATGTGCTCACTTCTCTAATCTAAAAAACCCCTGTACCATGGAGAAGTCAATCAACTCTAAGGTCATGATAGTTTGAAGTTTTACGTTGTTTCCGATCTGCATCTCGACATTCACGGAATACGCCGTGATTTCTGGTATAGCTTCGATAACGAAGCCACTTTAGTCGTTGCAGGTGACACAGCGAACGGCCTCTTAGGCATGGCGTATGTGAAGAATGTACTTTGCCGCCATTTTAAGACTGTGATAATGATTGCAGGAAACCATGAATGGTATAGCAATAAGAGTAAACCCTACCGCCATAGAAGTACGTCCGTTAGGTGCAAATCTAGTGCTAACTCTGACGTTCTCAAAGATTCTAGGGGTTCCGTACTAGCCAAGCTTAAGGCTCATAGTGATACAACTGAAAACCTGTTCTTTTTGAATAATGAGTCAATAAATTTAGATGGATATAGCATTTATGGGGGAACTCTTTGGTTTCCTATTCACACATACTCGTCTACACTGATTGATGCGTACTCAGAACTGATGAATGATACAAAGTACATCAGCCATCAAATGATTGAAGAGCAGCACAAAGCATTCATTAACAACTTTCCAGAGAAAGTTGATATAGCAATATCTCACCACCTTCCATCTAAAGAAGCTTTTGCTTTCGAGCAAAATGCCAGCAGCGATTATGCTCCGTATTATCATGCAGGGTTGAGTAATGAGTTGATCTCAAGAGCTAGGTATTGGGTGGCAGGACATCAACATGATGCTGTAGAGAAAGTCATTGCGGACGGTAGGACCACATTTATTTCTAACCCCAAGGGTTCTGTCCGCTTAACCAGTGGATTACTTACTAATAAAGCTTATTACCTATAAGAGCTAGCCAACAATAGACTTCGGCATCTGAAAGTCCGCTAGGGCTTTCTTAACTTCGTGCATTGATCACCTTGTGAATAAGGCCCTAGGAATTATGTACAGGTTCATCATCTATCTGCACAGCAAACAACACTTTTATGCGCATTAAAAGGTAACGTTCAAACACTTTTACGCGCATTAAAGTGTATTAACTGTATTTTTGTATGTAGCAGCCATTCTTAATCTCCTCATTCACTTTGTTCATTTAAGGCAACTGTTCATTTATTATGAACAACCTGCATAACTGAACAAACAATTAACGCCCCACTCCCTATCGCAGCTTTCATAGCTAAAATAATCCATTCTGCTCATCAACAATTTTGACTTACACAAGCTATGCGTAATCATTTACTCATAAAGAGTCTCACCACACATTAATGAGTAAAACTTTACTCATAACTTGAAAAAAAATGACTTTAAGAGTAAAGTTTTACTCATTGATAAGTAGAGGTGTTGTCGATGGAAGAACTAACCGTACAAGCTTTTCTCAGAGGTGAATGGATAGATATTGGTATCATCTCATTCCCTAAAAGTAGCCAACATAATTTCCGAGTGACTGAACTCAACTACCTCAGCGACTATGCGCTAGAACATCACGATAAAGATGACTTTCACGCTGTTTCACTAAATCACCCTGTCTCATTCTTTTTTGATGACATGGGTAAACCTGGATGGTTAACGTTTCTAGACGATATTATGCCTAGTGGTGCTAGTAGACGATACTGGGTCAAACACCTGGATATTGAAGACCTTAGTTCTGATGAACAAGACTATGTTTTGCTCAAGTTTGGCACAATGTCGCCTATTGGTAACTTAAGAGTAAAAGACTCTCTTCCTGAGCGCTACGAAGTAGCAGACAACCTCTACTTCTCTGTTGATGATGTTAAAAATCGAGCAGGTGATTTCCTCGACTATGCACAACAAAGAGGGGCAGCCGCAGGTGGTGCAACTGGGGCTGGAGGTGAAGCGCCAAAACTGATCCTCCGATGCGGTTTCGATCATGGATCTGGTAGCGAAAAAATATGGATTGACCCATACCAAGATGACAATAGCAACCACGACTTACATTACTTAGTAAAGTACCCTAGAGGCTCAAGAAGCACCATCGACTGTAATATTCTAAGAGCTGAGTTCTACTTCTACCACGAGCTAACTGAAATGGGAGTTGAAACGATCTCCACCGACGGTATGCGCTTGGAGGAAGGATTAAACTACCCTTCCTTGTGGCTTCCTCGATTTGATGTTCAAATTATTGAGCAACAAATAGAGAGATTTGGCATGGAATCTGTGTATTCCATTTTGAACAAAGGCGCTGGGGTCACTCTTGATCACGAAACAACAATCCGAACTCTCATAGAAAAAATTACTGAAAGCAATATGGTTAAACACCAAGGGTATAGGTTTGATACCCAAGCTTTCGTCATTGAATGGGTGAAGAGAGATCTACTCAACATCTTGTTTGGTAATAGTGATAACCATGGCAGAAACACTTCATTCTTAAAAGGTGATGGAGTCATAAAGCTTGCTCCCGTTTACGACTTCGCACCAATGAAAGCTGATCCTGAAGGCATTCCAAGAACAACAAAATGGAAAGCCCCACTAGAGGTTGGCGGAACTTACGACTTCGTAGGAATAGCGGACACCTTATCTGATCTCGTGCCAAAAGAAGTGTTATTACAAGAACTAGAGGTTACTGCAAGTAAATGCCTTAATTTAAAGCAGAGACTAGCATTACGAGGAGTACCAGAACAAATCTTAGAGATGCCAGCCGTTGGACTTAATCATATATCAGAAAAGCTCACTAAATGGGGGCTACTATGAATAAGCCAAGCAATAAAGAGTCCGTACAAGATACCGTTGCTCGTCTAAGAGCAAACCGAAATCAACATCAACCCAAGACTGGGACGGATGCAACTCATTCGACCAAAGAACGATCGCAACTTAATACTCCGACTAGATCGAAAACCTCAAAAAACGCCAAAGCAGTAAGTGCAGCAGAACGCAAAACAGAGGCAAACAAAATCATCAAACACTTATTGCTTGGAGAGCTAACACAAGGCCAAGCGTTAAAAAGTTTACGCATTAATATACTGGGACTCAAACAGGATGTGTTCGCAAGACTTGTAGATGTCTCAAGAAAAACACTCTCAGATATAGAGAATGATCGGGGCAGCTACAATACAGAGATTCTCAACAAGGTATTCAAACCATTTGGCTTAAAAGTCGGAATGCTACCGTCTTCTCCCGATGTGTTAAAATCGCTACTAATAGATGGTGAGGCTGGGTAAAATACTCAGTATCAGCGCTATTGCTTTAGATTAAATTGCTATAGCAAGCTAGCATTTTTAAATGATTTAGTAATACATGGACGCGGGTTCAGTTCCTTTTGAAGCAGGAAATTGATGTAACATTTGATGCAACACCAAATTGGTAACATCGTTATAAGTTACTGAATTTATGAAAAGTGAGAAACCATTTCAACTCCCGCCAGCTCCACCAAACGTTTGGAAAAGGCCACCTTCGGGTGGCCTTTTTTGTATCAACTAAAATAGTCTCTTTTTTCAAACATTCATGCTTTCTGAAATCTTACTACATAAATTACCGCATACCTTTGGCCCATGTAGGTTTACAAACTCGTTGAGTATTAATCAGTAAACAAGAAGTTCATAAGTACTAATCAAAAAGGCAGAGAGCATGGTACTAAAAGCCCTGCAACTTAAAAGTTTTCTGCTTACCTATCCTTTCTAAGAGATAACTAGATCTAAGTCTAAAGCCTATACTCATCTCCCTCGATGAATTGATTGATGCATTTATTGTTAGTCCCTACTCGCTTGTTTCATTACAACTCTATAGATGTAATGACTACAAATAGTAGTTACAAAAAATAATGTAACTCTAATCACAAAGTTAACCTTAGATATTGAACAGAAACACAACATATATAGATTTTTAAATTTCAAAATGAAAGTATTGTTGTGAAAAATTAAGTTGCTGGAATTATTACAGTCATATTAGTGAGCATTGTAATGAATTTTGAAGAAAGTAAATTGAATGACGAACACGTTAATCAATACACACCGAAAATCAATGGTGTGTTAACAAAGAAAGGAAAACCACTTAGTAGCCTGAAGGTTAGCCTTAGTATTGGTTTAAGCACGTCAGGGAAATCAATAGACTTATCAACATTCACAGACAGTACTGGTCGCTTTGAATTTTCTCCAGTCTATGAAAATAAAAACATCATAAGCACTCCTCTTATTGAGCACTATGTAACTATTGTTTTAGTCGCAGAACTCAGTAATGATGAAAGTACTATTATTTGGGAAGGAAGCTTTGATGGTTATAAAATAGAGGATTACGTAAAAAATAACATGGCTAACCTTTCTTGTGACACTGAGAACCCTCTTAAGTACTTTGCTTTTTCAATTGATGATGAAGAAAACGATGACTACTACGTAAACAGCCAATGTAATTTATTTGGTTATATAGACTCTGACTTATATGGAAATTAAACAATGCACTCATGATACAACTCCAGTTCCTATGTCTCCTCTTTGTCCATTTATGGGGGATATTGAGTATCGGTTAGAAGGAGGTTCTGGTATCGACTTCCACGCTCATGGACTGGGAAAAAATCTGTTCCGGGTTATGTCAATAACGCTACAAGTAATGAGTGATCGGCACTACAATCTAAGCCTTAAACTTATCTAGAACGCAACGTATTTCTTGACTTCAACAATAGATATAACGCTCGGATGACTGATGGTTGGGTAAGTAAAATAGTCTCTTCAACTTTGACTTTACTAAGAATTTCAGGTCTGGGTCATATAATACAACAGATGCGACCGTAGGCCTTGCTACTTGGGCTCAATTAGCTAATTTCAGAGCTAAAAAATGAATGTAACGAACACGTGCGCGGTATTATAGGCCACATAAATGTAATGTCAGGCAATGCGGAAATTAACCTATCTAATATTACTTGTAGAGCAATAAAGCTTTGTTTTTCAAGGTTAGTAAAAAGGCTAGACAGTCATGCTAGTAACGTATTAAATACCCTGGAGTAACAATAAAATAAATTAGCCATCGTTTTATATATACGCTTCATCGGTCTTAAATTATTTGAATGATAAATAATAAAAGTGCGAAGCTATTTTGCTTCGCACTTTTATTGAGTCCAGCACGGCTAACTATATTAGAAGCGATACTCTACACCTAGTGATGCTTGGTTAAAGTCTGTTTCCGTGTTTGCACCGTTCGCGACATTCTCCGCATTGAGTTCTACGTCGTACCACATATATTCTGCGTTAACTAAGAAGTTATCAGTAACTTTAAAACCCACACCGGCACCAGCGAATACACCTTCATCATCTTTGTTGCCTTGGAAGCCCGCAACGTTGTAATCCGTCGAGTACCACATTTGACCGCCTTTTGCGTAAAGGTCGACACGATCAGCAATGGGAGCGGTAACTTTTAGAGCCGCTGTATAGCCGTCCGTTTTGGCATTTGCTAGGTTATTACCATAGCTACCGAAATCAATGTAACCACCTTCCAACGCTAAGTAAGGATTAAAACGGTAACCAACTAAACCTTGAATAACATCGCTGTCATCATCAAAGTCATCTTGTCCATCAACTTTTAAGTAACCGTAGTTGGCGCCAACATATACACCATGATCGTTGGAGTCCGCAGCATGTGATAAAGTACTAAACGTTGCTAAAGAAAAAAGGCTAATCAAAGTAACAACATTGCTTTTCATTTCGTTCTCCTAATATAAGTTCCATTGAAGGTTCGAATAGTAAAGAGCAAATGCAATGCCAACTTTAAATTAATGAAAAATATATTTAATTTTATAGAATACTGACAATACTCTAAAGATCGCCGAACAAAAATAGAAAAAAAGAGCTGTCTGTTTACTTTATATAAACAATACTAAATTGAGGTTAATCGCTGATGTGAAAAAGATTCTTGTTAATTTGTAGATTTTTCAAAGAAATTAAATAAACATCTAAAATACTCTTGTAGATTAATCAGTCAAAAAAATGCTTAGCTAGTTTTTATAAGAAAGGAAGCTAATCACACATACGTTGCATCTTACTTTGCTTCAAGCCGTGAATATTCTACTCTTTGCCTAAGCAGAGTTTAATGGAACTGAAGTATGTTAAAAGGCAGTGAATACCCTTCTATTCGAGCATTAAGGACGTTTGTCGCGGTCTCTAATTACCTCAGTTTCTCTAAAGCAGCGGATGCCCTATGTATTACGCAAAGCGCAGTAAGCAAACAAATCGCATCGCTGGAGCAATTGGTGGGTTTACCTTTAATACAAAGATGGGCGAGTGGTATTGAGTTAACCGAAGAAGGCAAGCGTTATCTGCCGCAAGTCACAGAAGCTTTGGAGCTTATTCAGCATGCAACTGCCAACTTAATCCAGTCAGATTCAAAGCAAGAATTACTCACCGTGGACGTAACCCCTTCTTTTGCCAGTCTTTGGTTGATACCTAATATTGATGACTTCCACCAGCAACATCCTAACATCCGAGTAAGAGTCTGTACTGGGGATGGGAACGTCAAAGATTCGAGCAACGAAAGTGACTTACATATTCGCTGCCTTCCATTATCCACGCATTATGAATACAGCCACTTACTATGCGAAGAAATACTACTATTGGTCGGTACTAACGCTCCTGCACTCAAGAATGTGCACGCTGTTAGCGACTATCCGCTGATACCTCAAATCACTCGTCCTCAGTTGTGGGAGCAATTTAAGGCGGCACATGCAGTAGAATCAACCGTTACCTATCACTCTGTAGGCTTTGAACATTTTTACCTAGCTTACGAAGCCGTCAAAATGGGAAAAGGACTCGCCTTACTTCCTGATTTTATGGCGCAGAATTCTATTTTAAGAGGGGATATCCAACATATTCTCAACCTAACTTTACAGAGTGATTATGGTTATTACGTGATGATCCCGAATTATCGCCTATCGGCTAAGAAAGTGGCGGCGTTTTACGAATGGTTGAAGAGCAAGCTAAGTTAATGTTGTTTCTTTAAACTCGTTTAGGTAAACCAAAACAACTCAAAGACTTCGGTATCTGTCTGCTCAAATTTATGGCATTCTCATCCATACTATTTAAAAAGGATAAATGGATAGTAGGATATGGACAGCAACACGCCAAGACTCTCTTTACGCACCATTGAGCCGACCGATTACCCAGAGCTCGCGGAATTAATGGACCTTGTTTTTCCTGATGTTGGTGGCTCATGGCCACGCCTGACCATCATGGATCTCATTCATCAGTTTCCTGATGGACAAATCTGTATTGAGGATAACGGAAAAATTGTCGGCGCAGCGCTAACAATCAAAGTGGACTACAACCGATTTTCACTTCCTCACCTGTACACCGACATCATCACCGAGAACAACGTCATCCAAAACCAAGTGACCGGTGACGCCATGTATGGTCTCGATGTATTTGTTCACCCGGACTACCGTGGGCTGCGTTTAGGTCGCCGTCTGTATGATGCGCGTAAAGAACTTTGCCGGAGTAAGAATTTCAAAGCAATTTTAGCCGGTGGCCGCATCCCGAATTACCACAAATATGCTGACGAATTGAGCGTGGCTGAATACATCGACAAGATAAAACGCCGTGAGCTTCACGATCCTATTTTGTCTTTTCAGCTTGCAAATGACTTCGATGTAAAGCGTATTATGCGTGGTTACTTGCCAGAGGATAGTGCTTCTAAAGGCTACGCAACTCTACTGGAGTGGGATAACTTCTTCTACGAAGAGGATATTCAATCCGTCCATGATGTAGAAAAAACGCTGATTCGGATTGGTGTTGTGCAGTGGCAAATGCGCGCCATGAATGACTTAGAGGACTTGCTCGATCAGGCTGAGTTCTTCATTTCTTCTCTTGCGAACTACAAAGCCGATTTCGCCCTATTCCCTGAATTCTTTAACGCGCCGCTGATGGGATTGCAAAACGACCAAAATTCCGTCGAAGCAATTCGCTTTTTGGCTAGCTTTACAGAAGAGATCAAAAACCGCTTCTCGCAGATGGCCGTCACCTACAACATCAACATTATTGCAGGCAGTATGCCCGTCATCGAGGATGGCAAGTTGTATAATGTGGCCTACTTGCTGCAACGAGATGGTGAAATAAACGCTCAATATAAGATCCACATCACGCCCCATGAGCAAAAAGACTGGGTGATCGACGGTGGTGACAATGTTCAAGTGTTCGAAACCGATGCAGGCAAAGTCGGCATACTGATTTGTTATGACAGCGAGTTCCCAGAGTTGGGAAGAATGCTCGCCGAGCAAGGCGCACAAATTGTGTTCGTTCCTTTCTGGACAGACACAAAAAATGGCTACCAACGAGTACGAATCTGTTCCCAATCACGAGCCATCGAAAACGAATGCTACGTTGCAATTGGGGGCAGTGTCGGCAACTTACCTCGTGTTGATAATGTCGATATCCAGTACGCACAATCTGCCGTATTTTCACCGTCGGATATCTATTTTCCACACGATGCGACCTTGACAGAAGCAAGCGCCAACACCGAAATGATAATCTTCGCTGATGTTGATTTGACTAAGTTGAAACAGCTTAATACCGAAGGCTCTGTCACCAACTTACGTCATCGCCGCCTTGATTTGTATGGTGCATTCACCAAAGCCAAAGAGTCATAAGGATCTCCCTAATTCGCCGCTACCAAAGAGCGTGGCGGCGAACAAAGCCTGCTGCAGGTTGATTCTGCGCAATTATCAGAGGCATGTCAGTTTTTCTCAATGGTGAGAAACAAGAATTGACCCAATAGGACATTCGGAGTATCACTCCAACTTCGTTCCGCTTTTATTAGGGGAAAGCTTTTGGAACATATTAACGAACTTCTCGTGTCAATGAAGCCTTTGCTTGAGCAATACGGCTACGTTGCGCTGATTGTCAGTATATTTCTAGAAGGGATAGGTATCCCGATGCCTGGTCAATCACTGATGATCGCGGCATCTTTGCTCTCGTCAGAACAAGTCATGAACCTAAGTATGGTAATGATGGTATCGTGGCTGAGCTGCTTTTTGGGTAATACCTGTGGTTACCTAATCGGCTATTACTTTGAAGGCTGGTTGGATAAAAAAGGCTACATTTCCGGCCCGAAGATGCAAACGCTTCAATTGACTATCCAGAAATACGGCCCTACGTGCTTGGTCGTCAGCCGCTTTATTGAAGGAATGAAGCAATTTATGCCTCTTGCATGCGGTATCGCGAAAATGCCACGTAGAGAGTTTTTGCTCGGTAACGCCCTCGCGGCGACGGTTTGGGTATTGGTATTCAGCTTGTTAACTCACTTTGCATTTGAGCATTTAAGCGTGTTGAGCAACCTGTACACCGAATACAAATATCTGGTATGGGCATTTGCTGCTGTCTTATTTACGTGGATGGTTTTAGGTATTGTTAAACGCAAAAAAGCCAAATCAATGCAATAACAACAGTCTCTTCATTAACGCATAACTAAAGCTCGTGGTATCAGTGAGATACGCAACACGAGCTTTTATCTTTTTCTTTACGTGTAAAATTTAAACAGCCATTTAGACGTCTAGACGTTGACAATGTAGAAGTGTGATATTAGTCTGCTCTTCTCTCTTATCATTAACATTGTCGTTTACATGTCCGGTTCCCAACAAACTACTAAAACAGTTGCACCGTCTGCGGTCGCACTGATCCCATTAATTGTATTCCTTGCGCTATTTATTGGCGTAGGCACTTACTTATCTTTGCAAGGCGTGGAATTTGCCTTCTACCAGCTGCCTGCACCCATAGCGGTGTTACCAGCCATCATCATTGCGTTTCTTTTAAGTAAAGAGAAACTTAACCGCTCAATCGAACACTTCATGCGTGGTGTTGGCCACCCAGACATCATCGCAATGTGTATGATCTATCTGCTTGCAGGTGCCTTTGCTGCGGTAGCAAAAGCCTCTGGCGGTGTTGATGCAACAGTGAACCTTGGTTTATCCGCTATTCCAACCAGCATGATTTTACCGGGCATTTTTCTGATTTCTGCTTTTATCGCAACAGCAATGGGGACTTCGATGGGTACCATCGCAGCCGTTGCCCCCGTAGCGTTGGGTATTGCTGAATCAGCAGGAATGAGCTTACCGTTAACCGCAGGCGTTGTACTGAGCGGCGCTATGTTTGGTGATAACCTTTCTATCATCTCTGACACCACCATCGCGGCGACACGCTCTCAAGGTTGTGAGATGAAAGACAAGTTTAAAGAGAACATTCGTATTGCTTTACCTGCGGCGTTGATCGCGATTGCAGTGTTCGCTTTCAACAGTACTGCGACTCAAGTGCCTGCAACTGGCGATATTGAGTGGCTAAAAGTCTTGCCGTACATCACTATTTTGATCCTAGCGGTATCTGGTGTGAATGTGTTTGTGGTTCTGTCGATTGGCATTCTTTTGGCTGGCGGCGTGAGCTTGGCATCGATTGACAATTACGGACTAACTAATCTAGCCCAAGACGTATACAAAGGCTTTGGTAACATGCAAGAGATCTTCTTGTTATCCATGCTGATTGGTGGCTTGAGTGAACTGATGCGTCGCCAAGGTGGTCTTGCTTTTCTAACAAATTTCGTTAGTAGCCTTATCCACGCGTTTGGCTCTAGCCATTCAAAACACGCGAACAGCCGCGCAAGTGAGCTAGGTATCGCGGGCTTGGTTTCTATGGTGAATGGTTGCACGGCAAATAATACGGTCGCCATCATCGTATCGGGTAGCGTGGCGCGTCAGTTGGCGGAAGAGAACAATGTCTCTCCTCGTCGCTCAGCAAGCTTGTTGGATATTTTCTCGTGCGTGGTACAAGGCATTTTGCCTTACGGCGCGCAAGTATTGTTGCTAGGCTCAGTATTTAACCTTTCTCCATTAGAAGTGGTTGCCAACTCTTACTACTGTTTCGCGCTGGCAATTGCAGCCATTGTGGCGGTGTTTATCAAACACCCAGCACGCCAACCTGCAGTGCAAACCGAAAACTAACGACAAATACCAAAAAGGCTCCGATGGAGCCTTTTTGCTTTCCGTTCTTCTTTATTTTCCTTGCTTCAAACAGATTCACTTTAAAACTGAACGCAAACTTTGCGCACTGTGTAAAGGAATCGCGAAGCAATGCGCCACATCGCGTAGAGCTTCCACCTGAGCCGCGTTACTGATTGCTAATTCGCCTGCCACATCGAAGTGGTTATTCTCAAACCCCACTCTCACATCGAATCCAAGTAACATCGCACTCGCTAAACAGTCTTGCTCTCGCGCACCAAAAGCACAAATGGCACATCGAATTTCTTCCTCGTCAAAACGCGCCAAATTCAAACCTCGTAAATCCCATGGCGAAGACTGTTGAGTTTGGTGATAACGCCCTAACACCACTAATGCATGCTGATACGTTTTAGGTAACACGCCCGCATCGCGTAGTTGGAAATAACGTTCAATGTCGGTTGTATCGTAGAGAATAATTTGGCTCACGATGTTGTGCTCTGCCAACCAATGGAAAAAGACATGCCCTTCTTTCTCACTTGCGCGATCGGGGATTAACTCCCTCAATGCGAAAGAAGCCGCTTCAGGTTTCACAGCTTTGACTAACGCCCTCTGTTGTGGCGGAGAATATAAACCCACCGCTTCTGTGGTGAGCTGAACCATCAAGGTTTCTCCCACCGCTTCTTTCACGGCATGGTAAATTGCCATGTTGTCGTCGATGTCTAATGAATGACATCCGTTGGCGTCTCTAGCATGCAAATGGATCATGGCAGCCCCTGCCGTTTGACAAGCGATAGCCTCTGCAACCAGTTCGTCTTTTGTCATGGGTAAGTTGGCGTGATCGTACTTAGTTTTTCTAGCACCGTTTGGGGCCACGATAATGGCGATAGGTTCTCGCAAATATTGGTTTGCTACTTCCATGTCTCCGCCACCTCTTTTAACGTCAGTGAGAGTTTACCGACTAGTTCATCAATATGATGAGACTGAATAATGAATGGCGGTGCGAGCAAAATATGGTGTCCATTAACGCCATCAATCGTTCCGCCCATTGGGTAGCACATTAAGCCATTTTCCATTGCTCGCTGTTTGATGCGTTTGTCTGCCAATGTGGCTTTACTCAGAGGCGCCTTGCTTTCTTTATCCGCCACCAGCTCAATGCCAACAAACAAGCCTTTACCACGAATGTCGCCAATGTACGGTAAATGGGCCAATGCAGAAGTAAGCTCATTACGCAGCAAAGCACTTTGCCGATTAACCGCCGTTAATAAATCATCTTGGAAGATGGTTTGAATGGTTGCCACGGCAGCAGCGCACGCCACAGGGTGCGCCATAAAAGTATGACCATGTTGGAAAAAACCGCTTCCATCAGCAATAGCTTGATAGACTCGATCATTCGCAACCACCGCGCCAATAGGTTGATAACCCGCACCAAGCCCTTTAGCCATACAAACCAGATCGGGCTCTGCCTCTTCTTGCTCAAACGCAAAAAAACTGCCACTTCGCCCAACGCCACACATGACTTCATCCAAGATCAATAACACATCGTATTGGTCGCATATTTCGCGAATACGTTTGAAGTAACCTTGAGTCGCAGGCACAGCTCCAGCGGTGGCTCCCACAATAGGCTCGGCGACAAAAGCCATGACATTCTCAGCCCCCAGCTCAAGAATTTTTGCCTCTAGTTCATTCGCCGCTCGCAATGAGTAATCCAATTCCGACTCATGACTCTGCTGATAACGATAAGCATAGCAAGGGGCAATGTGATGACTCGGATGCAAGATGGGTTTGAACGGTTCACGTCGCCATTCATTACCACCGACCGCCAGAGCTCCCAACGTATTACCGTGATAACTTTGCTGACGCGCGATGAATTGCTTCTTCTCTGGCTTACCTGATTCTACAAAATACTGCCGCGCCATTTTTAGTGCCGACTCCACCGCTTCTGATCCGCCACTTACTAAATACACATGGTTGAACTGCCTAGGCATTTGCTGACAAATCAATTCCGCTAGTCGCTCACTGCTGTCACTAGTAAAAAATCCAGTATGAGCAAATGGCACTCGCTCGATCTGTTCCAACATGGCTTTTTTAACGGCGTGATGACTGTGGCCAAGGTTTGATACCGCAGCACCACCACAAGCATCGAGATACTGCTTTCCATGCTTATCGAATAGATAAACACCTTCACCTCTATCGATGATTGGTAGCGTGGCATGGCAATGACGGTGAAATACGTAAGACATTTGAGTCCCTTCCAATGTGTAATACTTGCACACATCATCAGGAACAAACCCAAACGTGACAAGAGAATAAATCTCACCCTCTATGAGCTTTTGGAATACCACAAACCAAAAACACCAAAACCCTTGATATTTAAACAATAAAATAAAAATAGGCCAGCTTTTTTAAAGGCTGGCCTATGGGTAACCCAAAGCTAAAAACAGAATCGTTTTACGCGTTTAGTGCCTGTTCTAAATCGGCTAGAATATCGTCAATATGTTCAATACCCACCGATAAACGAATCATCTCTGGAGACACACCAGCTTGTTTTTGTTCTGCTTCGCTCAATTGACGATGAGTCGTCGATGCAGGATGGCAAGCCAATGATTTTGCATCGCCAATGTTCACCAAACGCTTAAAGATTTTCAAAGCATCATAAAAACGCACACCAGCGTCATAACCATCTTTTAAACCAAACGACAAAATCGCAGAAGGCTTACCTTTCATGTATTTTTCGGCGAGATGGAAGTGTTCAGAACTTGGCAATCCGGCATAACTTACCCAACTGACTTTGTCATGCTGTTCCAAGAATTCAGCCACTTTGAGTGCATTCTCAGTATGGCGTTCCATACGCAGCGGTAACGTTTCTAGCCCTTGCATAAGCATAAATGCATTCATCGGTGATAATGCCGAACCGGTATTACGCAATGGTACGGTACGCGCGCGCCCGATAAATGCCGCCTCACCAAACGCTTCGGTATACACCACGCCGTGGTAAGAAGGTTCTGGTTGGTTGAAAACGGGAAAGCGGCCTTTGTGCTGCGCCCAAGGGAATTTACCGGAATCCACAATCACGCCACCCAATGTGGTGCCATGCCCACCAACGTATTTAGTGAGAGAGTGAACTACGATATCCGCACCGAACTCGATGGGTTTGCACAGCACTGGTGTCGCGACGGTGTTATCCACAATCACAGGCACGCCTTGTGCGTGAGCAAGCTCCGCCACACGTTCTAAATCAATGATATTACCCGCAGGGTTACCAATGCTCTCGCAGTACACCGCTTTGGTATTTTCATCAATTAACTCGGCCAAACTTTCTGGCTTGTCATCTTTAGCAAACTTCACCTGAATACCTTGATTTGGGAGCATGTGCGCAAACAAGGTATAAGTACCGCCATAAAGTTGCGGCGTAGAAACGATGTTATCGCCCGCTTGCGCTAAGGTCAGAATTGCATAGTTAATCGCTGCACTCCCCGCACTCACGACCAATCCAGCAATGCCGCCTTCTAACGCCGCCATGCGTTTTTCCAGAACATCGTTAGTCGGATTCATGATGCGAGTGTAGATATTCCCCGGCACTTCCAAGTTAAACAGATCAGCGCCGTGCTGCGCGTTGTCAAACTCGTACGCGACTGTTTGATAAATCGGCGTCGCGACAGATTTAGTGGTAGGGTCAGTTTCGTAACCAAAATGGATGGATAGCGTTTCGTCTTTCATGTTCTTCCCTGTCTTTCATCACTCAAATAGCGGCAAGCAAAGCACTTACCTTGCTTAAAACTTATATTGCCCAATTTTTCAACAAATAACGTAGGGATGAATCACAGAGATAAAACGCTAATTCAACTGTCCAAGTAACCAGTGACGAAACGTTTCTGTCGCATTCGTACGTGTGTTCATGATCAAGTAATACCCTGCATTGGCAGGAATCGGTTTGAATGGAGAAACCAAACGCTCTGTCGTCAATTCATCCTCAATCAGTGCCATTCGTGCCATCGCAATCCCAACGCCTGCTTCGGCTGCAGACATCGCCATATCCGTTCGATTAAAAAAGTGTCCGATATCGGTTTTAAAATCCAACCCCATCGCTGACGCCCAATATAGCCACTCATAGTCACGCGTCGCTTTTTCCCATGGCATCGCATCGTGTAGTAGCGTCGCCTCTTGCCATTGCTTCACTGGCATTGAGTTTTTTTGCTCACCAAACAACGTTTTTAGCCAGCCATGATCCTCAAGGTATTTTGGACTCATCACCGGTAGCAGATGCTCATCCAAAATCAGCTCCGCGTTAGCATTTCTATAAGGATGAAGACCATAGTCAATTGCGACGTCATAGTCTTTTATCTCACTATTTACCAGCGCACCTTCCGCAAAGATTTGTACTTGGATATCCGGATTATCATGATGGAAGCTTTCGAGCTTTGGGACTAACCATTTGAAAGCAAAAGAAGGCGTCAACTTCAAACGAATTTCATTGGTTTGCTTTTCTACTTTGAGCTCATCAAGCAATTTGCTCAGTTCCGAAAAGTGAAACTGCGTCGCTTGGTGTAACTGAGTGCCTTTTACGGTTAAACGAATACCGCGAGAGTGGCGTTCAAATAAAGTAAAACCTAATAACGCTTCCAAATGAATAATTTGTTGGCTTATGGCACCAGTGGTGAGGTGTAAATGTCTTGCAGCACCAGTAAAGCTGTTGTACTCCGCGACTTGGCTAAATAAACACAAACCACTTATCAGATTACTTTTCATCCTTGAGCCTATAGTTTTTCTAAACGCTGTGTGTAATTTATATCGATTGTTAACAAAAGGTAAAGAAAAGAAACTGAGCACTCTGATAAATGTGTGGAGTGCATCAATGGAAGTCATCGTATTAGGCAGCGGCGTTATCGGCTTAACCTCTGCTTGGTATTTATCTCAAGCAGGCTATCAAGTTACCGTCATTGACCGCCAAGCAAGCAGTGCCATGGAAACGAGCTTCGCCAATGCCGGGCAGATCTCATATGGCTATTCTTCGCCTTGGGCTGCGCCTGGTGTTCCTGTTAAAGCCATTAAGTGGTTAATGGAGGAGCATGCTCCACTTAAAATCAAACCCACTCTGAATGCCGACATGATCCGCTGGGCAAGTAAAATGGTCGCGAACTGCACCCTACCTCGCTATCAAGTTAACAAGGCTCGCATGCTTTCGATCGCCAACCACAGCCGTATTTGCTTAGAACAGTTACGCCAAGAACACGCCATTGAGTATCAAGGACGTCAGTTTGGGACCTTGCAAGTATTCCGAACACATCAACAGCTGCAAGCCATTGAAAAGGACATGCAGCTCCTTGAACAAAGCGGAACCCGATTTAAGCTAATGGACGTCGAACAATGTATTGAACAAGAGCCAGGGCTTGCACTTGTGAAAGACAAACTGGTTGGTGGCTTGCATCTACCTGATGACGAAACGGGCGATTGCCATCAATTTTGCCAACAACTAACGGAGCTTGCTAAGGCACACGGTGTCCGGTTTGAGTTCGATACTGAAGTAAGCAATTGGGTTACAGTAGGCAAAAAGATCATAGGTGTCCAAACGAACCGAGGACAATTTAAAGCAGACCAATATGTGGTGGCCTCTGGCAGCTACTCTACAGCGCTACTCAAGCAACTCGATATTGATATTCCGGTCTACCCTGTCAAAGGCTATTCACTCACCATCCCGATGGAAGATGAACACTTCTCTCCTCGATCTACTGTGATGGATGAAACCTATAAAGTCGCTATGACTCGATTTGATGACCGAATTCGCGTAGCTGGCACCGCAGAATTAGCAGGGTTTGATGCTTCCCTTCCACAAAAGCGCAAAAACACCATCGAAATGGTCATCCGTGATCTTTTTCCTCGTTGTGGTGACTTCAGCCAAGCTGAGTTTTGGAGCGGCTTTAGGCCAATGACGCCTGATGGCACACCAATTATCGGCGCGACTAAATACGATAACCTTTTTACTAACACCGGACACGGAACTCTGGGCTGGACGATGGCTTGTGGTTCAGGTCAATTGCTAGCAAGCGTAATGAAAGGTGAAAAAGCAAAAGTGATGGATAATGCGGAGCTTAACCTTTGTCGTTACGCCTGAGGACATGACTGAACAAAAAACAGGCAGACACTTACTCCACAAAATGCATAACCACTGGCATTTTTAACTCATCAAAATCGCAGCACATTTAAATGACAATGTGCTGCATAATTAATCATCAGGCAAATCTTCTACCTAAAAGGAGCAAATAAGCAACAAGAACCAAATTTTAACAACTACTCTCCATTCTGTGTTCATCATCACGCTACAAAGGATTTGTAGCTAAAAAAGTTAACAATTGCATTACATAAAGGGTAATGTATTGTGTGAAAAACAACCACAAACACAACTAACAGGGAAAATACT
The DNA here is from genome assembly GCF_033339495.1 of Vibrio sp. 2134-1. Taxonomy (NCBI): domain Bacteria; kingdom Pseudomonadati; phylum Pseudomonadota; class Gammaproteobacteria; order Vibrionales; family Vibrionaceae; genus Vibrio; species Vibrio sp. 2134-1. The sequence goes on along the minus strand of NZ_JAWOUS010000006.1, from coordinate 21,061 downwards.
CATGCAGTCATTAGTTGATTTTCTGAATGGAATTATTTGGAGCCCGGTACTGATCTATTTGTGCCTTGGCGCAGGTTTGTTCTATTCAATCATGACGCGTTTTGTACAAATTCGTCACTTCTTTGAGATGTGGCGCTTATTACTTTCAGGGAAGAGTTCAACAAAAGGGATATCATCATTTCAGGCACTTGCCGTTTCACTGTCTGGCCGTGTAGGTACAGGTAACATTGCTGGTGTTGCTGCTGCTATCGGTTTCGGTGGCCCAGGCGCCGTATTCTGGATGTGGGTCGTAGCCTTCTTTGGCGCTGCAACCGCATACGCAGAATCAACACTTGCACAAATTTATAAAGAAGAAGACGAAGGCGAGTTCCGTGGTGGCCCTGCTTACTATATTGAGAAAGCAATGGGACAAAAATGGTACGCTTGGATCTTTGCTATCGCGACCATCTTTGCTTGTGGTGTTCTACTTCCTGGCGTTCAATCGAACAGTATCGGTAACGCAGTAGAAGCCGCATTTGGCTCAGGTGACATGATTGAAACCGCTATTGGTACCTTCAGTTTTGCTAAAATTTTCACTGGTACGGTTGTTTGTGTCATTTTGGCTTTCATCATTTTTGGTGGCGTAAAGCGTATCGCGAACTTTACCCAAGTCGTTGTGCCATTTATGGCGTTAGCTTACATCATTACTGCGTTTGTCATCATCCTTCTAAACATTGGTGAGGTTCCACGCATTTTCGGCATGATCATTGGTGACGCATTCACACCAATGGCAGGCGTTGGTGCAGCAATCGGCTGGGGTGTAAAACGTGGTGTCTACTCCAACGAAGCAGGTCAAGGTACTGGTCCTCACGCAGCAGCAGCAGCGAGTGTTGATCACCCAGCTCAGCAAGGTCTTGTTCAATCTTTCTCTATTTACATCGATACTCTACTTGTGTGTTCAGCAACCGCGTTCATGATTCTTATCACTGGCGCGTACAACGTAAATGGTGCGATTGAAGGTACATTCCTGGTTCAAAACCTACCAGCGGATATTGGTGCAAATGGTCCTGTGTTTACACAGATGGCGATCGAAAGCGCACTACCTGGCGTGGGTAAACCATTCATCGCAATCGCTCTATTCTTCTTCGCGTTTACGACCATTCTGGCTTACTACTACATTGCAGAAACGAACATTGCTTACATTCGTCGTACGTTCAAAGTAAATGGACTGATGTTTATTCTGAAAGTCATCATTATTTCATCCGTGTTCTACGGAACCGTGAAAACCGCCAACTTAGCATGGGCGATGGGTGATGTAGGCGTAGGACTGATGGCGTGGCTAAACATCATCGGTATTTTGATCATCTTCTTTATGTCGAAGCCTGCACTCAAAGCACTGAACGACTACGAAGAGCAACAAAAACGTGGTGTGACCGATTTTACATTTAACCCTGTTGCACTGGGCATTAAAGGCGCAGATTACTGGGAAGATAAGTACCGACGTAAAACGGGTAAAGCACCAACGGCAGACAGCAATAGCGCAGAAACTGTTGAGCAACCATCAACATAGCGTTATCACATAAATAAGAAAAAGCAGTGGTCCGATTGAGGACATAAAAAAGGGGGATTAACCAATGGTTAATCCCCCTTTCTTCATTATGAGTAGCAGCTTAGGCGATAACCGCTTCAACTTTACGAGCGATTTTTGCTTTACCTACAGGTAACACTTCACGACCAAATTCGTTGTTCAGTACTTGTGCCATTGCGAAGTAAATTGCACTTGCGCCACAGAAGATACCCTCGAAGCCAGCGATAGCACCGATCACTTCGCTACCAGTGAAATCACGAGCAGCAAGCAAGAAGAACAGGATAGTTAGAGAGCCAAATACCACTTGCTTCGCTGTTGGGTAACATAGAGAACCAATGAACATGAAACCAGTGAAGATGCCCCAAAGCGCTAGGTACCAACCCATAAAGCTTGCAGGGCTTGCAGGAAGACCCATGTGAGGCATTACGATTAGACCAACCAATGTTAGCCAAAATAGACCGTAAGAAGTAAACGCAGTTGTTCCGAATGTATCACCGCGTTTAAAGCACATGATGCCAACGATTACTTGGCTAAGGCCACCGTAAAAGATGCCCATCGCTAGAATCATAGAGTCAATTGGGAAAAATCCTGCATTATGAATATTGAGCAGAATAGTGGTCATACCGAAACCCATAAGACCTAGCGGTGCTGGGTTAGCCAGTTTTGTCGACATGTACAAATACCTTTTTTCAAAAATGTTGATAAAAAATGCGCGCGAATTTTAATGGGCTCCAGAACAAAAGAGAAAAGCTGTTATTGAAAACTTAGATTCCATAAATAAACCACTACATATATAAAAAAAGACCCTGCAAAAAAGCAGAGTCTTTATAGATGGTTAGGTTGTTTTTTACTCGATCACTGACAAGAAATCTCGTCCCAGAACCAGTTGCTTTGCGTTGGGCTTTCCCACACTCCTGGGCCATTTTTCGCAACAAAACATTTGTTTTGGTACGTCACTTTATCGCCGTTAGCGACTTGCGTTACACCCGGCTCCCACTGAATAAAATTGCCTGTCACTGGTGGTTCTGGCTCGGTTACTGGCGGCTCTGGCTCAGTCACCGGTGGTTCAGGTTCCGTTGTAGGCGGCTCCGTAGGAGTGCCTGAAACCAGCTTCCACGGGTCTCCTTTCGTTGGCTCATTACCTTGTGACCACCATTTCGCTTCGTAAACAGCACCTTGGTAAGAAACTTGATCACCCGTGTTATATACTTTGCCAGAATCCCAAGCTGCCACACCACCTACAGGCGGATCGACCGGATCCACTGGGTCTAACTTGTCAACTACACGAACTTCTGGCCAACCCGCATGAGATTGGTAGAAGTTAGTTACACATTTCTCATAGTCACCCGCAACTAGCGCAGAGTAAGCCGTTTGGAAACCAACAAGTTCACATTCAAAAGAGTGGCCTCCCGGACGATCTGAGTAGTATTTCCAGTTCCCATCCCAGTTGGTGTACAACACGTCTGTCGCACCATTCAGATTTAAGCTGCCGTAAGGCGTCTGCTGCCAACAGGTATTGGTCTCATCGGCTTCAATTGGAATTTGATAATGAGCGGCAAGTCCTTCCCAATAGCGAATACGGTTAACAGGTTGACCTTTATCTTTGTTTTGCTCTCCACACTCAATACCACCATTGATCACGTTGATGGTGGTACCAAAGCCGTAACCAATGCCAGCATCAAGCTCACGCTGTGAAGGCACCCAAGTACGGTCAATCACATGTAGCATTGCAGGTTTCGGTGCTTGTGGGGTTAGGAAGAACCAGATAGCCGATGCTAAGTTCAGCCACGAATCCGCAACCAAGCCTGGATTTTTCAGCAATACAGATGCATCGCCATCAAACATCACTTCAGAGAACGCGCCATAGTTAAAATGGTAAGAAAGCTGCTTTGCACCACGTCCAAAGTAACCTTGTCCAGACTCACATGGCCAGCGTTTGTTTTGCCAGTCATTTTGACCACAACCTGTTGTGTAACCTTCTTGCCCTTCAGACCATCCCATTTCTCGCACATGAACCAAAGCTTGCTGCCACTCTTCCAACCCAAGCGGATTATCCGATACGTTATCAATCGAAATATGGCCACCGGTTTCTTGTGCAAAGTGAGCAAACGCTGTCACGATCGATTTTTTACAAATTGCATCCGAATCACGACCGTCTGTGTACTCACCACAGAATGCTGGGAACTTGCCAATTGCACGTAGGAAACGCGTGTAAGTGTATTCAGGTGCCGCCATTTGAGTCAGGAAGTCCCACTCACTTTCGGGGAATACACGCTCTACACGCTTCACGTTTTCTGGGTTGGTTGTCGCCCCTGGAACAATCGCTTCAACCACTGAGTTCGGGCGTGTCTCTAATGCTTGTGACCAAATGGCATACATAGGATCAGAAGTTTTGCTTTGCTCTACGGCTTGAACGTCACCACGAGCAATAACATAACCATTCGGATTTTGCGGATCGGGCTGAATATTCATACTCGCATTCACTTGTGCTGCTAAGACACAACTCAATGCAAGAGGAAGATGTTTGAGTGCAAACATGTCTAGTCTCCGGATTTCAACAATACAATATACGAGGAATAACTAGACATATAGTGGATCATATATACGAAACACCGAGCCAAGTACGTTGATTCTGCGAGACAAAATGAATAAATAGGTCCTCACACACATTTTGTCACAAGAAAAATGTTACCTTGACTCAAAAGAAAAGCGGAGACCCTGTGAGCCTCCGCTTTGTGATGTTTCTCTCTTTATTGTTCTGCCGAAACCACCTCTAGCTTCGCGGTTGACTTTTGTTTAGACAGCACAAAATAAACCACACACTGAGAAATAATTGCGGCAAGCACAATCACTGGTGAGGCGTTGATTCCAGCTAAAAGAAAACACCCCAATGCGATCATTCCATTGAGTAATGCGTAAGGTAATTGTGTACGGAAGTGCTCATACTGTTCACACCCCCCTCCTGTCGACGACAAAATCGTAGTTTCAGAGATGGGAGAACAGTGATCGCCAAACAAGCCACCAGATAATACCGCACCAATACAAACCAACAGTGGTGCATCAATCGCGACGGCAGTTGGGATCACTAATGGCATCATGATGGCAAACGTCCCCCAAGATGATCCCGTAGCGAACGAGATAATACCGGCCAGTAAAAACGCAACCGCTGGCAATAACCAGTAAGGGAAACCGGCTTGAGCTTGTTCAGCAATGTATGCAGCTGCACCTAATTCTTTCCCAACCGAGCTAAGCGCCCAAGCCAATACCAGAATCACCGCCACTGACATCATGTTTGACATCCCTTTCAGATAAACCTGAATACCATCCGAAAGCTTTCTTACGCCATAAAACGCCATCAGCGCAATTAAAGTGAAGGCCGCGAAGAAATATGCAGAAGAAAGTGCAGCCCTAAACGTTGATCCTGCCACTTTTTGAAATGGAAAACCGTGTGGCACGAGGATGGTACATAGAACCACCAGCATAACGAGCAAAGGCGCCCATACAAAACTGGATTTTGCATTTTTATGCGTAAACACATTCATAGACTCCTGTACTTTCCCAAAGTCGGAGCCCTGTTCTGCTAACTGCTCAGCCTTCGCCATCGGTCCGAAATCTAATTTGAAGAAAGAGACAATCGGCACAATCGCGATCGCAAGAAAGGCGTAAAACTGATACGGGATCGCGCCAATGAAAGCATCCCAATCACTCATACTGACATTCAGGGCAGTAAACTCTTTTTGAATCAATCCCATGATGTAAACGCCCCATCCGATAAAAGGGATCAAGATTGCGACGGGAGAGGAAGTAGAGTCGATAATAAAAGCTAATTTTTGGCGTGATACTTTTAACTTATCAAATAAAGGGCGAAAAACAGGACCAACAATCAACGGTGTACCAAGGTCAGAGAAGAAAATAACCACACCACCGAACCATGCGGACAGTTGAGCTTGGCACTTACTCGCCACCCATTGAGTGACCTTTTTAGCAAACGCCACACCACCGCCAGATTTCTCCATCAAGGCAACAAAGCCACCAATAAAGACCAAGAGCAAAATGACGCCCGCATTGTAGCTGTCAGTTAATTGCGGCAGTAGATAGCTTTTCATCAATGCACTAAACGAGTCTAGTGGCCCTTTTTCGACAAATGTCCCTTCAAGCATAGCGACACCACTCACCACACCGGCGAATAAACCAACAACGACATTTCTTGTGGTCAGCGCGAGGAAAAGAGTAATAAGGATGGGAATGAGAGAGGTAACGTCAGCCTGTTCCATAGCAATACCATTTATGATAATTAAACAATTAAAATGAATATATATTTAATTTAACCGCATGTATATATCTCTCACAAAAAAGTTGAGCCACCTCTTCACAAACTTGAAGTACAAAAAAACCAGCCCGAAGGCTGGTTCTTATAAACTCAACTGTCTAGAGGAAAATTATTCCCACTCGATAGTCGCTGGTGGCTTACCTGAAATGTCGTAAACAACACGAGAAATGCCATCAACTTCGTTGATAATACGGTTAGAAACCTTACCTAGGAAGTCATATGGTAGGTGTGCCCAATGAGCAGTCATGAAGTCGATAGTTTCTACCGCACGTAGAGACACAACCCAATCGTACTTACGGCCATCGCCCATTACACCAACAGAACGTACTGGTAGGAATACCGTGAACGCTTGAGATACTTTGTTGTATAGATCAGCTGCGTGAAGCTCTTCAATAAAGATAGCATCAGCACGGCGTAGCAAGTCACAGTACTCTTTCTTGATTTCACCAAGAACACGAACACCTAGACCAGGACCTGGGAATGGGTGGCGGTAAAGCATGTTGTAAGGCAGGCCTAATTCTAGACCAATCTTACGAACTTCATCTTTGAACAGCTCACGTAGTGGCTCAACAAGACCCATTTCCATGTCATCTGGAAGACCGCCCACGTTGTGGTGCGATTTGATCACGTGCGCTTTACCAGTCTTAGATGCAGCTGACTCGATTACATCAGGGTAAATCGTACCTTGAGCTAGCCATTTCGCGTTTTTCAGCTTCTTAGACTCTTCATCAAATACATCTACGAATACGTGACCGATAGTCTTACGCTTCTCTTCTGGGTCAGACTTGCCTTCAAGTGCTTTTAGGAAGCGTTCTTCAGCGTCAACTTTGATGATGTTCAAACCAAATTGGTCGCCGAACATATCCATTACTTGTTGACCTTCGTTTAGACGAAGTAAACCGTTATCAACAAATACACACGTTAGCTTGTCGCCGATTGCACGGTGAACTAGCATCGCGACTACCGATGAATCAACACCACCAGATAGACCTAGGATAACTTCGTCGTCACCCACTTGCTCTTTAATACGAGCAACCGCGTCTTCGATGATAGATTCAGAAGTCCATAGACGTTCACAGCCACATACGCCAAGAACAAAGTTCTCAAGCATTTGTAGGCCACCTTTTGTGTGTGTCACTTCTGGGTGGAACTGAACGCCGTAGTATTTCTTCTCTTCATTCGCCATCGCAGCGTAAGGACAAGTGTCTGTCTCACCAACTTTTACGAAATCGGCTGGGATCTCTACTACTTTGTCGCCATGGCTCATCCAAACGTCTTGAGTTGCTTCAAGATCTTTAAATAGAGCACATTCACCAGAAACTTTAACCTGAGCGTAGCCAAACTCACGTTCGTTAGAGCCCGCTACTTTGCCTCCTAGCTGTTCCGCCATGGTTTGCATGCCGTAACATACGCCAAGCAAAGGAACACCAGAATCAAACACATATTGAGGCGCGCGTGGAGAGTTCTCTTCCGTTACGCTTTCTGGACCGCCAGATAGGATAATGCCATCTGGGTTGAATTCGCGAATATCCGCTTCTTCTACATCCCAGCTCCATAGTTCACAGTAAACGCCGATTTCACGTACGCGGCGAGCTACTAATTGAGTGTACTGAGAACCGAAGTCCAAGATCAGAATACGTTGGTCATGGATATTTTTAGTCATTTTGAGCAGTCTTTTTAAGGCTAAGTGATTAAAACCGAGGCGAGTGTACTCGCCTCTTCTTAATGCTTCAAGGAAAAAGCAAACGTTTCCGCTGGGTAATTAGTTCCCTAGACGGTAGTTCGGCGCTTCCTTAGTAATTTGAACATCGTGTACATGAGACTCTTGCATACCTGCACCAGAGATACGTACAAATTCAGCTTTCGTACGCATATCTTCGATAGTTGCAGAACCAGTTAGACCCATGCTTGAACGTAGACCACCCATTTGTTGGTGTACGATCTCTTTTAGACGGCCTTTGTATGCGATACGACCTTCAATGCCTTCTGGTACTAGCTTGTCCGCTGCGTTGTCAGACTGGAAGTAACGGTCAGAAGAACCTTGAGACATAGCACCAAGAGAACCCATGCCGCGGTAAGACTTGTAAGAACGGCCATTGTATAGAATCACTTCACCCGGCGCTTCTTCAGTACCAGCAAACATAGAACCAACCATCACACATGATGCGCCCGCTACGATTGCTTTACAGATATCACCTGAGAAACGGATACCACCGTCAGCAATAACCGGAATACCATAATCATTAGCCACTTCTGCCGCATCTGCGATTGCAGTGATTTGTGGAACTCCCACACCCGTTACAATACGAGTTGTACAGATAGAACCAGGGCCGATACCAACTTTCACTGCGCTTACGCCAGCTTCGATTAGTGCTTTAGCACCAGCACCTGTTGCTACGTTACCACCGATGATGTCTAGATCTGGGTAAGCTGCACGTGTTTCACGAATGCGGCTTAGAACACCTTCAGAATGACCGTGTGAAGAGTCGATAAGTAGAACGTCAACGCCAGCTTCAACTAGTGCAGCAACTCGCTCTTCGTTACCAGCACCAGCACCAACTGCTGCGCCAACACGTAGGCGACCACGCTCATCTTTACATGCGTTTGGTTTACGTTCTGCTTTGTGGAAGTCTTTCGCAGTAATCATACCGGTTAGTTGGAACTCATCGTTCACAACCAATACTTTCTCTACGCGAGCTTCGTGCATTTTCTCTTGCACTTCTTCTCGTGTTGCACCTTCTTTAACTGCTGCCAACTTCTCTTTTGGCGTCATTACTGAAGATACTTTCTTAGAAAGGTCCGTAACAAAACGAACGTCACGACCAGTGATAATACCAACAAGCTCATTGCTCTCAGTGACAACAGGGAAACCTGCAAAACCATGTTTTTCAGTGAGTGCAACAACATCAGCGATGGTCGCGTCAGGGTTTACAGTAACCGCGTCAGTCACCATACCAGCTTCGAACTTCTTAACTTTACGAACTTCGGCTGCCTGCTGCTCAATAGACATGTTCTTGTGGATAAAGCCAATGCCACCCTCTTGCGCTAGCGCAATCGCTAGACGAGCTTCAGTAACAGTGTCCATAGACGCTGAAATCATTGGGATGTTTAGGGTGATGTTCTTAGTTAGCTGAGTGCGAAGATCAGCTGTGTTTGGGAGAACGGTGGAGTGTGCTGGCACAAGTAGTACGTCATCGAATGTCAGCGCTTCTTTGGCAATTCTTAGCATTTGCAATATCTCACAATTAGAGGAGTAAAAAGAACAATCCAATCTCATCGTTTCGCATAATGAGGGTAACCTGTGTTAGCAACAAGCTACATTTGGATTAGATATTGCGGAGGGATTATACGGTTAACGCAATCGCTTGACCACAAATTTTTTAATTTTTTTCTTGCAATTACCCCCTTGCTATGTATTATATTGCCGCTAATTTCCATACTCACGTCTAAGAGATTAGCTGTGCTCTCCAAGACCAATCAAAACATCTTTACTGTTTCTCGTCTCAACGCAGAAGTTCGTTTACTCCTTGAAAACGAAATGGGGATCGTTTGGCTCGTCGGAGAGATATCCAACTTTTCAGCTCCTGTCTCTGGTCACTGGTACCTCACTCTTAAAGACTCTCGCGCTCAAGTTAAATGTGCCATGTTTCGTGGTAACAATCGCCGCGTTACTTTCAAACCCGCTAACGGTAATCAAGTCCTAGTAAAAGCTCGTCTGTCTCTTTATGAGCCTCGCGGTGACTACCAATTGATCATCGAAAGCATGCAACCGGAAGGTGATGGCCGTCTTCAACAAGAGTTTGAAGAGCTGAAAATGAAGCTTGCAGCAGAAGGGTTGTTCGCGCAAATCAATAAGCAATCTTTGCCTGAGCACCCTAAACGTGTTGGCGTCATCACATCGAAAACTGGTGCCGCGCTTTACGATATCTTAGACGTATTGAAACGTCGTGATCCTTCCCTACCTGTTGTGATTTATCCGACAGTGGTACAAGGTGAGGACGCAGCCATTCAAATTGCACAAGCCATTGGTCGCGCTAACAGCCGTGATGAATGTGATGTGCTAATTGTGGGCCGAGGTGGTGGTTCATTAGAAGACTTATGGTGCTTTAACAACGAGATATTAGCTCGCACGATTGCAGCAAGCCAAATTCCTATTATTAGCGCCGTTGGACATGAAGTTGACGTGACAATAGCTGATTTTGTCGCCGACGTACGCGCGCCTACTCCATCAGCAGCCGCTGAGCTAGTAAGCCGTGATAACAGCCACAAAGATCAAGCTTTAGTTACCCGCCAGCATAAGTTAGCGAGCGCGATGCGTTACTACCTAGCACAACAAAAGCAGCAATCTGCTCAATTAGTGCACCGTCTAGAGAGACAGCACCCAAGCTATCGCTTGCAACGTCAGACGCAACAGTTAGATGAGTTGGACATGCGCTTACAGCGAGCGATGAGTCGTTTTATTGCCTTGCGTCAACAGCGAATCGAGCGTCAACATTATCGGCTGCAATTGAATTCTCCTGTAACACGCCTTAGCGAGCAGAAGTCGAAGCTAGAACGTGTTGAGCAAAAGCTCATGGATGCAATGGATCGCAAGTTACTGACTATGCGCCATCAACTCGCGATTGCTGCAGAGAAGTTAGACACCGTCAGCCCACTAGCGACATTGAAACGAGGTTACTCAATTACTCAAACTGAGCAAGGTAAAGTGATTACTCAATCTTCAGATGTAAAATCGGGAGATGTATTGATTACTCGATTAGCCGAAGGCGACGTTCGCTCTACCGTTAACTGAATACAAACTCTGGTTAACTGATTTTCTGAAACTCAAATCGGACACGTGATTTTGATTTGAGTTCATTACACACATTACAAAAGTAACTCGCAGCACCGCATGCTTGCAGCTTCTCCAGCTCCGCCTCACAATCAGGGCAAAAACCTACCTTTTTAAAATCCGATTCACACTGTGCACAATGGTATTGTCCTGTCCATTCCAGTTCGACATTGCAAGTCGGGCAAATGTTCTGCTGCATATCCCGTTCCTCTCTCTAAACTAAGCAATTTCGAGTAACGCATGCTACTCAAAATAACGAACAAGTATGTTGATCTTCATCACCGCCCCAACAAGTTTCACGAGGCGTTAACCATACTTGATACGTAGGATCTTATACTGATCGTCTGATATTTACTCCTTGATCAGCGATCACCCCTTAAAAGAATATTTATATAACCACACACCGAAAGCATAAGTTACATATTCTGCATTCCAATTTAAGACAGAATAAAAAACCCCAGAGAGATTTAATTAAACGAAAAATCAGAATTTAATAAAAAGATCTTATTCAAAAAGCAGTGTTTACATTGGTGTGCATTTCGATAGTTTGAGCGTCGAGCTTAACGAGTTTAACTTGGATAAAAGCAAACTCATTTAAATGGCTCGCATGCGTTCCACCACAAGGGATTACCGCTAATTGACCTTCCCCTAAATCGCACTTCCAATAGCGAGAATCCGTTAATCTATCGCCGTGGCATTCCATGGTGATCATCGCATCTCTTTGAAGCCATTCAACCAGTTGGCCATTCACTTTTTCTGCAATCGCCTGGAGGTCATTCAGCATATCTGCACTGTTTAATCCTCTTTTACGGAGTGTTTTGCCTAAACGGTACGTATCGAGGCACTTGTCTGGAGTGACATAACTAGTAACTTGCGCATAGCTATTAAAGTCATAATAACCATGTGGGTCTTTGCGGTCTGCGTCTTTTCGCCAATAGTCTTCCGATAGTACTTTATTCAACGCCAAATACGCTAAGTGTCCTGCAGTGTGGCCTCGACTCACAGCATTTTGATAGTCTTTATCTACCGCTAATGTTACCAAGTCATTAATTGCACATGATTCCGTACGTGATAAAACATGCACGACGACAAACACCCAACCTTCAGCATCACGCTTTACAGGGATGTCACTACCCACATACAGAGCACCACTTTCCTGCTCCACTGCCCCAACTTGGCAATCTACTACGTCATGCTCAGCCCCATTCACCTTCAACGTTCCTTTGTCTGCAGGGTGATCCGGCCATATGTGACTAACGGGATGGAACGGCGTGACATCTGTAATAACGTAAGTCACTTCTTCCATATATTGAACGAGCTGTATTTGTGCTTCTAATTGCCATGTTTGATGACAAAAACGAGTCTTTGTTGCTGTGATAGTCATTTTTACGATTACTTTTGATAAAAAAATACCCAAGTAGAAACTTGGGTATTCGAATTTCATTATTTATTGCGGTTTTTCACCATCGACATCATACGCTTACGTTTACGCTCTTGTGATAGCGTAAGCTTATTCGTACGGTTCTCGTATGGGTTATCACTGTTGTGGAAGTTAATGCGAATCGGTGTTCCCATAATTTCCAGAGACTTACGGAAGTAGTTCATCAGATAACGTTTATACGAATCTGGCAATTCACGAACCATGTTACCGTGGATAACAACGATCGGTGGGTTGTAACCACCTGCGTGTGCGTATTTGAGTTTGATACGACGACCACGAACCATTGGCGGTTGGTGATCATCCACAGCCATCTTCATGATACGCGTCAGTACTGACGTACCCACACGCGTTGTCGCCGAGTTATATGCTTCTTGGATAGATTCAAACAAGTGACCAACGCCAGTACCGTGCAGCGCAGAGATAAAGTGGATACGCGCGAAGTCGACGAATCCTAGACGGCGGTCCAGTTCTTTCTTCACGCTTTCTTTCACGTCACTGTCTAGACCATCCCACTTGTTAACGGCGATGACAATTGAGCGGCCAGCATTCAGTGCAAAACCAAGCAAGCTTAGGTCTTGGTCTGAAATATTTTCACGTGCATCAATCACCAGTAGAACGACGTTTGCATCTTCTACCGCTTTCAGCGTCTTAACAACAGAGAACTTTTCAACCGTTTCATTGATACGACCACGACGACGAACACCTGCGGTGTCAATTAGTACGTATTCACGTCCATCACGTTCCATCGGGATGTAGATAGAATCGCGCGTTGTACCTGGCATATCGTATACAACTACACGTTCTTCACCCAGAATACGGTTAGTCAGTGTCGATTTACCTACGTTCGGACGACCGATGATCGCCAACTTAATCGGCTGCTCTTGAAGGCGCTTGAATTCAGCTTCTGCGTCTTCTTCAGTGTAATCTTCAACAAGAGGCTCTTCGTCTTCGAATCCAGTCAGGTCTTCAATCTCACCGTCTTCAGATTCACTTGTTAATAGATCATCAAAGAATGGAGATAAAGCACGCTCAAGCAAAGCGGTCACACCACGGCCATGAGCGGCCGCAATCTGGTACATATCATCCACGCCGAGCTGCCAAAAGTCAGCACACGCCGCATCGGCATCAATACCATCGATTTTGTTTACTACCAGCATCGCTGGCTTTTCAATTTTACGCAGATGAGCAGCAATTGCTTCATCTGAAGGTGTCAGACCAGCACGACCGTCAACAAGGAACAACACAACATCAGCCTCATCAATCGCGGCTAATGACTGTTCTGCCATCTTTGTTTCCACGCCTTCTTCTGTGCCATCGATACCACCAGTATCAATCACAATGAATTCGTGCTCTTCACCAAGTCTCGCCTGGCCATATTTACGGTCTCGCGTTAGGCCTGGAAAGTCCGCAACCAACGCGTCACGAGTGCGAGTCAATCGGTTAAATAGTGTAGATTTACCTACGTTCGGACGCCCTACTAGAGCTACAACAGGTACCATAACAACCTCTACAATAATCTTTCTTCTGTAGTTATAGGTAACGACTTGCTCGATGCCAAATCAAACCAGCTTTTTACCTATAACCACGTCAGGGTTAATAAATTCAAACAACAAAACGGCTCCTAGCTGTCACCAGCCAGGAGCCGAATGTGAATTATATCACGATATTATTCGTTAATGGTTAGTTTCTTTACATCGCCGTTGCGAGTTGTAATCACATAACCATCCGACAATAACGTCGGGCCAACTGCCAAGCCACTATCATCGACAAACTGCTGCGCAACAAATTCGCCCGTTGAACGATCCATCCAGTGAAGGTAACCAAGCGTGTCACCGACAACGAGATAATTGCCAACAATAACTGGCGCTGTAAGTTGTCGGTGCTCAAGCAAGCTGTTTTCCCACAACTCAGTCCCGCTTCGTGAATCAACGGCAACAACATGATCTTTTTCCGTTATCACAAAGATGCGACTACCATCTGTAGAAATGTCTGTCGCAGATGAGTAGTTACGCTTCCAAATCGGGTTCGCTGAACGCAAGTCAATGGCGATAAGTTGACCATTGTATCCAATGGTGAAAAGAGTACCGCCTAGCACAATTGGCGATGAATCAACGTCAACCAAACGATCAATTTCTGTCGCGCCTTTTGGCGTACCAACAGGCTGTTGCCAAATCAACTGGCCACGCTCAACGATAGCAGCTGCGAGTCGGCCATTTGCCGTTCCCCAAAATACACCGCCACCAATTGCAGTCGGAGTACTATCGCCACGTAAAGTTAAGTTCGGCACTTCTGTACTCAATGCCCAGCGTTGCTCACCTGTACTCTCATTAAGGGCTATCAACATGCCTCGGCTAGTATTGATGATAATAAGGCCTGAATCTGCAACTGGCTTCGCCAGTACCTCACCACCAACTTTTACACGCCAAACAATTTCACCTGTTTCTTGGTCAAGAGAGATGACTTCACCATTCTCAGAGCCAATGTAAAGGTTTCCGTATGCCGCTGTGATACCACCAGAGAGACGAGCAATGACATCTTCTTCTAGGTCCGTTTGCCAACGTTGTTTACCATTCTCAGGATCCAGCGCTTTTACTAAGCCATCACGACTTGCCACGAACAATGTATCATTCGCAAATACAGGGGATAGCTTTGAAAAGTAATGACCGACACCATCGCCAACCGATGTGCTCCACTCACTACTGGTTGTAAACTGACTGTCTACCTGAGGTAGTGGCGCCATTACAATGGTGTCTTTCTCACCTGCACAACCGGCAAGTACTCCCATTGTTAACGCCCCTAGCAAGGCTTTCTTAAAGACTCTTTTCATCCAATGCGGTCCTTATTTCGCCAGATCGTCCAATTTCATTTGTAGTGTCGGGCTTGCATCTGCCGCTTGCTGAGCTTCAGTATACGCAGCGTACGCAGCATCTTTGTCACCTTGGCGAATCGCAATATCGCCACGAAGTTCAGCAATACGGCCTGTCCATGCTGTATCAGTGACGTTACTTAGCTCTGCCGTTGCAGCGTCGAAGTTACCCATTTCCGTCTCAATACGCGCAATGCGGTAACTAATCAATGGTAACAACGCAGCATCTTGAGTGTTGCTTTGCGCCCACTTCAGTTGCTCCAATGCAGCAGAAAGGTCTTGAGCTTCAACTTGTGCTTTAGCAAGTTGTAGTGCAGCCAATACTGAATATTCTTTTACTTCATTTGACTCAATGAAAGCTTTCACGTCAGCTTGAGCATCAGTGCCTTTGTCTTGCAAAGCATTCATTGCTGTCGTGTAGCTTTGAGAAGCTGCTTCACTCGCCTGAATCACAGAATCCTGGTAGTAACGCCAGCCAAATAGACCACCTAAACCAACAACCGCACCGATGATGACGGCTTTGCCGTTTTCCTTCCACCAGTCTTTAATGGCTTCAACTTGTTGTTCTTCAGTATCGTAAAGTTCCACTTCCTGTCCTCTTAAAACATGTAAATGGCAGCTTAGCTGCCATTGTTCCTATTTCGTTTAAAGGCTCCACATTTGGGAGCCTTAGCTTACGAACTAGGATGTAATTTTGTTAGATTACTAAAAGACTTAAATCAGTGCTGCGATCTTTTCTGCAACTTCTGCTTGGTTGTAAGTCTCTTGCTCACCACCAGCTAAGTCTTTCAGTACTACGGTATTATCCGCAACTTCGTTTTCGCCCAGAACCAATGCTACAACAGCACCAACTTTGTCTGCGCGTTTAAACTGTTTCTTGAAGTTACCGCCACCGAAGTGATTCATCACACGAACGCCTGGAACAGACTCGCGAAGCTGTTCTGCTAGCTTCATTCCTGCCATCATGGTGCCTTCACCCGCTGTGACTACGTACACGTCAACACTGCGACGAACGTCTGTCAGTTCCAACGTTTCTAGCATCAGTACTAGACGCTCTAGGCCCATTGCAAAGCCAACCGCTGGTGTTGGTTTACCACCTAATTGCTCTACAAGGCCATCGTAACGACCACCGCCACATACAGTGCCTTGAGCACCTAGGCTCTCAGTGATCCACTCAAATACCGTGCGATTGTAGTAATCCAGACCACGAACTAGACGTTCGTTAACTGTGTATTTGATACCTGCGGCGTCTAAAAGTTCACATAGACCTGCGAAGTGTGCTTTAGATTCTTCACCCAAGTAATCTGAAAGGCGAGGCGCATCACCTAAAATAGCTTGAACGTCTGGGTTCTTCGTATCCAGAACACGCAGTGGGTTCGTGTGCATGCGACGCTTACAATCTTCATCTAGCACATCAATATGTTGCTCAAGGAATGCAACCAGTGCAGTACGGTAGTCTGCGCGGTCTTCTTGAGAACCGATAGAGTTCAGCTCAAGACGAACATGTTCATTGATACCTAGCTCACGCCATAGACGCGCCGTCATCATGATAAGCTCTGCATCAACATCTGGACCATTTAGACCAAACACCTCAACACCACACTGGTGGAATTGACGGTAACGACCTTTCTGCGGACGTTC
Source organism: Vibrio sp. 2134-1 (assembly GCF_033339495.1). NCBI lineage: Bacteria > Pseudomonadati > Pseudomonadota > Gammaproteobacteria > Vibrionales > Vibrionaceae > Vibrio > Vibrio sp. 2134-1. Next base: position 4,385 of record NZ_JAWOUS010000006.1, on the reverse strand, counting down.
ATGGCGGAACATAGGCCCCATGTACCACAGACGCTGTTCATCACGGTTGATCAGGCTGTTTTGGATACATGAACGTACACAACCCGCCGTACCTTCTGGGCGAAGTGTTAGGCTGTCGCCGTTACGGTCATCAAAAGTGTACATTTCTTTTGAAACGACGTCTGTTTCTTCACCAACAGCGCGGCTGAATAGGTTTGTTTCTTCAACGATTGGCATGCGCACTTCGTTATAACCGTATGCGCTAATTACATTTTTCACTGTGTTTTCTAGTTTTTGCCACAGTGGCGACTGAGTTGGGAGGCAATCGTTCATGCCTCGAATTGCTTGAATTGTTTTTGCCACAATACTTACCGTAATTCTCGTTGAGATTAATCTTGTACTTTAACTTCGATGCGGTTTTCGCCATTCATCATAGCTGCTTTCGCACGGATCTTAGCTTCTAGCTTATTCACAAGATCATCGTTATCAAAGCGCTCTTTCTGGCGTTTACCATCTTCGTAGAATGCGCTCTTCTTGTTACTACCTGCTAGACCTAAGTGAGAAACTTCTGCTTCACCAGGGCCGTTTACCACACAACCGATGATAGACACATCCATTGGCGTGATGATGTCTTCTAAACGTTGCTCCAGTGCATTCACCGTACCAATCACATCGAATTCTTGGCGTGAGCAGCTGGGGCACGCAATAAAGTTGATGCCTCGAGAGCGAATGCGCAGAGATTTAAGGATGTCGAAACCGACTTTGATTTCTTCAACTGGATCGGCCGCCAAAGAGATACGCAGCGTATCGCCTATCCCTTCAGATAACAGCATACCTAAGCCAACAGATGACTTAACAGCGCCAGCTCGAGCACCACCCGCCTCTGTGATACCTAAATGAAGAGGCTGATCGATTTTCTTCGCCAGCAGACGATATGAATCCACCGCAAGAAAAACGTCTGAAGCTTTCACGCTAACTTTAAATTGGTCAAAGTTAAGACGATCGAGATGATCTACGTGACGCATCGCCGATTCAACCAAGGCTTCTGGCGTTGGCTCACCGTATTTCATCTGTAGGTCTTTTTCCAAAGATCCACCATTGACACCAATACGGATCGGGATGTTTTTATCGCGAGCGCAATCGACAACAGCGCGAATGCGTTCTTCGTTGCCGATGTTACCTGGGTTGATACGTAAACAGTCAACTCCGTACTCCGCAACTTTCAGCGCGATACGATAGTCGAAATGAATATCAGCCACTAATGGTACAGAAACTTGCTGTTTAATCAGTTTGAAAGCTTCTGCTGCGTCCATCGTAGGTACAGAAACTCGAACGATATCTGCGCCGACTTTTTCTAGTGCTCGGATTTGAGCGACTGTCGCTTCTACGTCAGTCGTGCGAGTGTTAGTCATTGACTGTACTGCAATTGGCGCACCATCACCAATTGGCACATCACCCACATAAATACGCGTCGATTTACGACGAATAATTGGAGATTCGTGTTGCATAATTTTTTATAACGGTAGAGTGAATCTAGCTACTTTGCCTGAAGTATACCCAGAAAGGTCGACAGGTTCACTTGCAAATGTCATTGTAACCCCTTCCGGTGCGCCTAATATCACTTTAAATGGCGCTTTTCCGGTAAGTTCTACATCTTGTCCTGGCTTATGAGTACCACTTACCAGCGTTTTACCATTGGTGTCTTTTACTTGAATCCAACAGTCCGCTTTAAACTTCATAGTAAGAAGTGTCATGCCTTCAGGTACTACTGGCGCAGGCTGTTCCTCTTCCGCCGCTTCAATCACGGCAACAGGTTCTTCAGAATCTACGCTTGTTGTATTTTCAGTTTCAGTCAGCAAAGGATCCGCCCCTTGCTCAACGGATGCTTCAGTCGATTCAGCAACGCCTTCATTAGTTGAAGCAACTTCTTCAGGAGTGCTTGCGATTAACTCTTCAGCCGTCATCAAATCGATATCAGCTAATTCTTGAGCAGTGGGCTGCGGCGCTTCAACACTTGAATCCGTTACTTCCTTAGTTAGGCTATTCTCTTGTTGGTTTTGCCACCACCATGCCGCTGAAATGCCAATAATGACCAGCCCGATAACCCAAGTAAGGAGCATAATACGGCTATTGTGCTTCTCGTCTTTTGTTTTACGAGAGAAGCTTTGCATTTCAATTTCTTGCTCTTGAGGCTGAGCATCGGCAGTCTGCTCTAACGCCGTCAAAACCACCTTCTCATCAAGACCTACGAATTTAGCGTAAGAGCGTAAGTAACCACGCGTAAATGTCGCGACTTGTTGAGATTCAAATCGGTTATTTTCAATATCTTCAATCACAGAAATGCGAAGCCTCAGGCGATCGGCAACTTGCTTTTGGCTCATTCCCAAGGATTCACGTTTGTTTTTCAGTAATGTGCCAGCTTCAATAGAGAGTGGCACTTCATTCGTATTTTCGTGTTCTGTCATAATGGCGGTATTTAATCTGTTTTAGTGGCTAACGTGGTCATGTATTTTCGTTATTGTTCTTAAGCCTCTTTAAAGATAGCTAGCCTAAACGCGTTAACCAAAAATAATAATTTTAAGAAACTCTCAGCGATCTGAGTGCGAATACCCGTTTTGCAAAAATCAGCAAAACGTATGTGAGAAAATGCTGAGAATTATCGGTGTCATCGTTAGTGTTACATATCATGATAAGCGAATGCGCAACGAAGACAAAAACTCTTTACACTCAAACTAACAGATAGCTCAAGCTTTTGTCCAAACTTTGACAAAGGAATTCGAAATTATACCCAAATAACCTTAGGTTGAAGAGTGATAGTCCCAAATCTTGGCGAAAATGTCCTAAACAATAAACAAAATAGCCAGAGCGAATGGCTCTGGCTATTTTTGAATTCCGGTCGTTTATACAGCTTTCACTTCAATGGTATCGGCACCGCGTGACGCTTTCAGCATTGCCGTACGTTTAGTTCGGTCAATTACATCACCGACCAACTGACCACATGCGGCATCAATGTCATCACCACGTGTTTTACGAACCGTAACTGTGTGCTCGTATTGCATCAATGTTTTTTGGAAGCGATCAATACGTGAGTTACTTGGTTTCTTGTAAGGTGAACCTGGGTACGGGTTAAACGGAATCAAGTTAATCTTACATGGTGTGTCTTTCATCAGCTCAGCCAGTTCACGAGCATGGTCCATGTCATCGTTCACATGATCAAGCAACACGTACTCGACTGTTACCTTGCCACGGTTTGCATTCGATGAAGCAATGTAACGACGAACGGATGCTAGGAAATCTTGAATATCCCAACGATCGTTAATTGGCATGATTTCACTACGCAGCTTATCGTTTGGCGCATGAAGAGAGATCGCCAACGCAACGTCGATTTTGCCCGTCATCTGATCAAGACCAGAAACCACACCTGATGTTGATACGGTTACACGACGCTTCGACAAACCAAAGCCAAGGTCATCCAGCATTAACTCCAATGCAGGAATCAAGTTCTTCATATTAAGAAGCGGCTCACCCATGCCCATCATCACGACGTTCGTAATTGGGCGACGGCCTGTTTCTTTCTCAAGACCAATTTCACGTGCAGCACGCCACACCTGACCGATGATCTCTGAAACTTTCAAGTTACGGTTAAAGCCCTGCTGTGCTGTTGAGCAGAACTTACATTCCAATGCACAACCTACTTGAGAAGATACACAAAGCGTTGCGCGATCATCTTCTGGAATGTAAACCGTTTCTACATCCTGATCACCAACCTTCATTGCCCACTTGATCGTGCCGTCTGAAGAATGCTGGGCTTCTGCTACAGTTGGTGCTTTAATTTCACACTTGTGTAAAAGCTTTTCGCGCAGCTTCTTGTTGATGTTTGTCATTTTTTCGAAGTCATCTACACCGAAATGGTAGATCCACTTCATAACCTGATCGGCACGAAACGCTTTCTCGCCAAGTTCTTCCGCGAAAAACTGACGCATGCCTTTGCGATCAAAGTCGAGTAGATTGATTTTTTCAGTGGTCATGTTGCCTCTCAATGACTGAAACAAGAATAAGGGCGCGAATTGTACAGCCTTTATGCAGCTACAACAAGGGGTGTAAGACCCTGAGTTTGCTAAGGCATTAAAATAAAAATGATTAAATTTTAAACAGACCTTGCGGTGAGAATAATGATTAGACAACCGACAGCAAAAGCGTAGAAGTGATACAGAGAAAACAGTGAGAACAAACACACTTAACTAAGCTTTCCCCCCTGTAAGATGCTCAGATTAGCCAACGTCTTCGCGAATAATTACGAATGAACTCGCCGGTGAAATGGAGAACGCGGAGTAAATTACCACCTTCTAAAGAAGGTGGCTTTGTGTGAGCCCCCTAAAAGGGGGCCTTTGTTTAGTCCAGCGCCA